>NZ_CP103833.1:1942925-2266746 GCF_029774155.1 Actinobacillus arthritidis
CGCCATCGGAATCGGCTCGCCTGCCGATGCGCCTCGCTTGGTCAAAGAAATATCTAACAACGCCGCTTTTTTAGCGTCGTCATAAAACAACTCGTAAAAATCGCCCATCCGATAAAACAGTAAAATATCGGGATTTTGTGCTTTTAGTTGCAGATATTGTGCCATCATTGGGGTATGTTGCTGTATTTTTTCGTTTAAATTCATCTTGTTATATTGGTTAATTTATTGATATTAAATAACTTTATTAAAGTGTCTTATTTTATAAGGCCTTTCAAAAGTCTGATAAAGTCTTAGAAAACCTATGCTTAAATGTAGGTTCATTTGTAGGTTGTGTGACAATTTAAATTCAGAAAAAGAATAGCATTATGGTTTATCTTGCACTGCTAACTTATTGATTTTACGGCAATTACATTGCGTAAACAAGCAGGCAAGCATCCTGTCGGTAAAGTGACAATACAGACGAGGCGGTGAACGATTTATGTTCTATTGAAGATAAAATTCTATCACTGATTGCTTAAAAGGTGGGGGATATTTTTCAGAAAAAATCTGCACCTTAATACGTTGGTTGTTTCACCCAACGTATTAAGGTGCAGATGGCTTTTATTTATGCAAATTATTTTACTAATTCGCCTTTTGCTTGTAAGTCGGCGTGATAGGAAGAACGGACGAACGGACCGCAAGCAAGATGTTCAAAGCCCATTTTCTCCGCTTCACTACGGAACATATCAAACTCTTCCGGCGGTACATAGCGTTCTACTTTTAAGTGATGGCGACTCGGTTGTAAATACTGACCGATAGTCAACATCGTTACGCCATGATCACGTAAATCTTGCATCACTTCTAAAATTTCTTCGTTAGTTTCGCCAAGACCTACCATTAATCCTGATTTTGTCGGAATATCCGGGAACTCTTGTTTGAAAATTTTAAGTAACTCAAGCGACCATTTATAATCTGCCCCCGGTCGTACTTCACGGTATAAACGCGGCACGTTCTCGAGGTTATGGTTAAACACATCCGGCGGATTTTGTTTTAAAATTTCGACCGCTTGTTCTACACGGCCACGGAAGTCAGGCACTAAAATCTCTACTTTACATTCCGGATTTAACGCTTTAATTTCACGCACGGTTGCGGCAAAGTGTGCCGCACCACGATCAGCTAAATCATCACGGTCAACCGAAGTGATTACCACATATTTTAGCTTCATATCTTGTACGGTTTCCGCCACTTTACGTGGTTCTTCCGGATCTAACGGCAACGGTTTACCGTGTGCAACGTCACAGAATGGACAACGACGAGTACAAATTGCCCCCATAATCATAAAGGTTGCCGTACCGTGGTTAAAACACTCGTGCAAGTTCGGGCAAGACGCTTCTTCACACACAGAATGTAAGCCGTGGCGGCGCATACCGTGCTTGATACTATCAATTTTTGCCGAAGCCGCCGGTAATTTAATTTTCATCCAACTTGGTTTTGGTAATAACTCTTGGTCAGGGTCAATATTACGCACTTGGATTACAGAAGTTTTGGTTGCGTCGCGATATTTAACGCCACGCTCCATTTTAAATGCTTCCATTTTTGTAGGCTTAGTGCCTGTAGCAGTTGTCATTAAGTTCTATCCTTTTCTATGCAATTTTAAAGGGCGGAGATAAACCCCGCCCCTACACAGATCTTACAATTCTGATAATCTTTTTATTAACGGGCAAATGCCTTACGAACATTATTTGTTAACAATTTGTTGATCATTATACCCTAAAATGTTGCAAAAGTGAGCTACTAATTTAGGGGCAACTAAATCACATTGCGCTTCTGCTTCCACAATATAATCTTTCAATTGTGCCATTTCCAATCCGGCATAGCCGCACGGATTAATATTTCTAAACGGTGTTAAATCCATATTCACATTAAATGCTAAGCCGTGAAATGAGCGACCTTGGCGAATACGTAGTCCTAACGAACAGATTTTCTTACCGTCAATATACACGCCCGGTGCATCCGGTTTTGGATAACCTTCAATCCCATAATCCGCTAATGTTTTAACCACGCATTGTTCTAAAGCAGTAACAAGATCTCGTACCGATACCTCTTTGCCCTGTGCTTTTAAACGCTTGACATCGATCAGCACATACATTATCTGTCGCCCCTCACCGTGATAAGTAATTTGTCCATGCCGCGGTCGGTTTGCACCACAGGAATATTGGTCGGATTAAGTAAATGTTCCGGTTTACCAGCAGAACCTTGAGTAAATACTGAGGGATGTTGTACCAGCCAAATTTCATCTGCAGTATTTTCATCACGAGTATCGGTAAAATCTTGCATTTTATGCCAGATTTCTTCATACGGTTGTACACCAAGTTGGCGAACAATAAGTTGATTCATCAGGTTATCTCCGTTAAGAATTATAAAACCATTCTTACGCCGGAAATTTTAGCCAATTCAACATAGAGCGTTTCAACTTGATCGATATGTTCGGCAATAATATCAATAGAAACTGAATTATACGTCCCTTTTGAGCTACGTTGTTGGCGTGGATTGTAATCGCCTTTGGCATGAATTTGCGTAACCGCTACGACATCATCCACTAAATCTTCACGATGTGTACCAACTACTTTGAAAGTAAATGAACATGGAAATTCTAATAAATCTTTTAATTTTGCTTGGGGTAAATCTTGTAGGTTTACTGTTCTTGATTGTGTCATATCTATATCCTTTTCTCTCTTTTGCTATTAAGACCAAGCGGTATGATTTTGCAGATTTCTTGCCAAATCACACCGCTTGTTAATTTGTCGACTGAATATGGGGTCAATTTTGAGGATTACAAGCTAGTCAAAATTAGTCGAATAAACTTTTAACGGTTAAGACTGCCCAGTCCCACGCCTTACCGAAAATACCGGCTTCAGGCACATCTTGTAAAACTTGTAGATCGTCGCTTGCAACATCTTTACCGTCTAATTGATAAATCACTTTACCGATGACCTGACCTTTCACTAAAGGTGCTTCAAGATTTTTGCGTTCAAGTTCGTAACGTGCTTTAAGCTCAGAGGCTTTGCCCTTCGGTACAGTCACAAAACTATCTTGAACTGAACCGAGTTGAACTTTATCCGCTTCACCATAATAAACACTTTGTTCGGAAACGGCTTGACCTGCTGGTAATGATTTTACCGTTTCAAAGTTTGCAAAGCCCCATTGGAGTAACTTTTTGCTTTCTACTTCACGGCCTTTATAAGTCGGTACACCCATGACAACCGAAATTAAACGCGTATTATTGTTAGTCGCTGATGCGACTAAATTATAACCAGCTTGGTTGGTGTGACCGGTTTTCATTCCATCCACATTCATGGTTTTATCCCATAATAAACCGTTACGGTTCGGCTGTGGTTTTTTAATATTATATTTGAACTCTTTTTCTGCGTAAATTTTGTATTCTTCCGGCTGATCACGAATCACATGAGATCCAATAATTGCCATATCACGAGCCGAAGAATATTGATTAGGGTCATCTAAACCGTGTACAGTTGTAAAATGTGTATTTTTCAAACCGAATTGTTGACCGAATTTATTCATTTGGTCGATAAATGCTTGCTGAGAACCTGAAGTATGTTCCGCTAATGCCACCGCAAGATCGTTACCGGAAACAATAATTAAGCCTCGCATTAAATCTGCAACCGATACTTGCGTATTTAAATCTAAGAACATTAATGACGAACCCGGAAATTTTTGTGCCCAAGAATTTTCCGTTACAGTCACCATATCACTGTTTTTCACTTTGCCTTGTTTAATTGCATCACCGACCACATAACTTGTCATCATTTTAGTTAATGATGCAGGATATTGGCGTTGATCCGGATTTAAACTCGCCAACACATTACCTGAATTGTAATCCATTAAAATATAGGTCTGTGCATTTAATTGCGGTGCAGAAATCCCGAAATCGACATTTGCATCAGCAATCGCAAAAGGAGAAACAGCTAAAGCACAAAGGCTTACAGATTTTAATAACGTTCTTTTCATAAAAGCATCCAATTCATTGGGGAAATAACAGGTGATATAAAGCAAACAAGGGCTTGCCGAGAATCGGCAAACCCTGATGCGAAATGTAATAGATTAAATATCTTCTTCGCGCTCTACCGAAGTAGCTTTTTTATTTTTATTTAGCACCGCTAATTTCACGTGAGCCGTACCATGATGATGCATACCTAATTGGCGAGCGGCGGCTTTTGATAAATCTACCACTCGAGCATGGGCATAAGGGCCACGATCATTTACACGAACAACGACTGAACGACCATTACGCGTATTGGTCACTTCGACTAAAGTACCAAAAGGTAATGTTTTATGTGCCGCTGTCATTGCCGCATTGCTAAATTTTTCGCCGTTTGCGGTACGGCGTCCGTTAAATTTATCTGCATAGTAACTTGCAACACCAGACTGATAGTGGTTACGAGCAGTGTGTTTATGTTGTTCTTTCAGCGACTTTTTGACAGTTTTGGCTGTTTTTTTCGCTTTCAACGCGGTTTGTTTTACCGCTTTTTTTGCAGTTTTAGAAACAATGTGCTTCTTTATGACTGACGTTTTTGCGTGTTTGGTTGCCGCAACAGAATTCAATGATCCGAATGTTAAGAATCCAGCTAACAACAGGGTTACCATTTTACTTAATCGCATAAGTTTTCCTCATTTAGATATCGTACTGTGTAACGATGTGTTTTGCCCACAAAACAGGATTATCTTGTGGTGGCTGTTTATCTTTCTTTTGATAGATAACTGCTCTTGTATGTGCTTTTTGATACCGCAAAAAAGCAAAAGTTCAAACTCTCTCATTTCAGTCTTAGAGTTCGACTTAAAGTTTGCTATATGGATTATTGTCATTTGCTCGCTTACGATGCACATAAGCCGACATCATTAATCCAAAAGCCGCCATTAGGGTAACATAAGAAGTCCCCCCATAGCTAAACAGCGGTAAGGGTACACCAACTACTGGCAAAATACCACTTACCATACCAATGTTTACAAAAACATAAACAAAGAATAATAATGAAGTACCGCCTGAAATTAAGCGACCAAACGCTGAATCCGATTTGCCACCGATCACAAGACCTCTGGCAATAATAAATAAATAAATGGCTAATAAAATTAATACGCCGATCATACCATGTTCTTCACTCAATACGGCAAAGATAAAATCAGTATGCGGTTCTGGTAAAAATTCTAACTGTGATTGTGTGCCTTCCATCCAACCTTTACCATTAAAACCGCCGGAACCAATCGCTATTTTAGACTGAATAATATGATAACCAGCACCCAATGGGTCTTTTTCCGGATCGATTAAGGTCATTACACGGGTTTTTTGATAATCGTGCATCAAGAAAAACCACATAATCGGAATAAAACCGGCTAAGAATACTACACCGGCACTAATTAATTTCCAGCTTAACCCGGCTAGAAACAGTACAAAAATTCCAGTCGCACAAACTAATATTGACGTACCTAAATCCGGCTGTGCCGCAACCAATAAGGTTGGAAAAATAATAATACCTAATGCAATAAAAGTATCCTTTAAACTTGGCGGTAAAGCTCGTGAACCTAAATAAGTCGCTACCATTAGTGGCACGGATAACTTAGCAATTTCAGACGGTTGAAAGCGAACAAAGCCTAAATTCAGCCATCGTTGCGCTCCTTTACTGGTTTCGCCTATCAAATCTACCAGTACCAACATAACAATGCAGACCAGATAGAGGTAGGGAGAAATACGCTCATAAAAACGCGGCGGAACCATCGCCATACAAAACATTAATCCCAATCCGAGTGTCACTTGCACAATACGATTGGTAAACATCTTTTCACTCGCACCGCTCGCACTATATAGCACTAACAACCCATAACCTGTAATTGCCAATAAACCAAGTAGCAACCACACATCGAGCGAAAAAATCTTCCAAAAAAACTTTTTAACACCACTACTCATTGTTTATTTGTCCTTCTTCGCTTTCAAGCGGTTGATTTTGCTCAGGATTTTGTAATTGTTGATCCGGTAATGTGGCAGTCGGCTCTTTTAACGTTTTACTCAATGCAAAATCCATGACTCGACGTGCAACAGGTGCGGCATTTGTTCCGCCGCCACCGGCATTTTCTAAAATAATCGCTACTGACACTTTTGGCTCATCATAAGGTGCATAACTGATAAACCAAGCATGGTCGTGTAACTCTTTTTTCAGGGCATTTTTGTTATATTTACCGCCGTTTAAGTTAAAAACCTGTGCTGTACCGCTCTTACCTGCCGCCCGATAAAATGAACCGCCTGCCTTTTTACCCGTACCGTAACCGGCATTTACCACATTGTACATGCCTAATTTTGCTACTTCCCAAAAACGTTCCGGTACGCCTTGAATATCTTCGTAAAGTAACGGATCTTTATAAGGCTCCGTTTTATGACTACCAATCACCTCCATCATAAGATGAGGGGTATTCACACGACCATTATTAATCAGTACCGCTTGTGCTTTTGCTACCTGTAACGGTGTTGCAATCCAATAGCCTTGACCGATCCCGACTGGAATTGTATCGCCTTGTACCCAAGATTTTTTATAACGTTTTTGCTTCCATTCTTTATTAGGATATACACCAGCAGATTCTTCAAAAATATCAATACCGGTTTTTTGTCCGAAACCGAATTTACGCATCCACTCAGACATCTTATCAATACCGGTATCGTAAGCGAGCTGATAGAAAAACGTATCCGAAGACTCAGCAATCGCTTTATTAACATTAGTTGAACCGTGTCCACCACGTTTCCAGTCACGATAACGTTGTGTCGTTCCCGGTAAAATCCAAAAACCGGGATCATAAATGGTGCTAAACGGCGTAATTTTGCCTTCTGCTAGTCCCATTACTGCATAAAACGGTTTTACCGTGGAAGCCGGCGGATAAGTCCCTTGCGTGGCACGGCTATATAACGGACGAGCCGGATCTTCCAATAAGCGTTTATAATCCGCACCCGATACACCGCCGACAAATAAATTATTATCATAACTCGGGTTAGTCACCATCGCCAAAACACTGCTGTCACGAGGGTCAAGCACTACAACAGAACCTTTTTGATTACCCAACAAATTCTGAATATATTGCTGTAGCTCAACATCAATGGTTAAGCGAATACTGTCGCCCGCAACACCCGGTTGATCTCGCAATTTACGAATCACTTTACCTCGGTTATTGATTTCTACCTCTTCAAAGCCGGTTTGTCCGTGTAATTGGTCTTCGTAATATTTTTCGATGCCCAATTTGCCCATATCGTGCGAACCAGCATAATTACCAAATTTACCCTCTTCTTCGAGCTTTTTCTTATCTTTTTCGTTAATTTTAGCCACATAACCGAGAATATGCGTCAACGATTCACCATAAGGATAATTACGTTTGTAGTATGCCTGTACGTCTAGGCTTGGGAAACGATATTGGTTTACCGCAAAACGTGCCATTTGTTCTTCGTTCAAATTACCCTTCAACAAAATTGGCGTATAACGAGAGGTACGTTTTTTCTCTTTGCGGAAAGCCTCCACATCTTCATCGGTTAGCCCAACCACATCACGCAATTCAACTAACGTTTCTTCTAAGTTTTCCGTTTTTTCAGGAATGATATACAACCCGAAATAGGTAATATTTTCGGCTAATACTTTACCGTTACGGTCGTAAATCAAACCACGAGTAGGCGGAACCGGAAGTAATTTGATACGGTTGCCGTTAGAACGCGTTTGGTAATCGTCATAATTGACAATCTGTAAATGATACAAATTGGTTAATAACACACCAGTCAACACCAATACCCCAACAAATGCAACCAACGCACGACGGGCAAACAGATTACTCTCTGCTTGCCCATCTCGCACTTTTTCACGGGGTTTTGGATTGGTTAATTTTCCGAGTTTACCAAACATTGTTTATCTCATTTTGTTCTCGAGCGAACGGAACAAACGGTCAAAATTTTAGCATTTTTACCATGTCCATTCGATATCAAGCTATTCTCGATGATAAGGGTGATTTGTTGTCAGTGACCACGCACGATATAAACTTTCCGCCACAATCACTCGCACCATTGGGTGCGGTAAAGTTAGTGGCGAAAGCGACCAACTTTGTTCCGCTGCCGCTTTACATTCCGGTGAAAGCCCTTCCGGTCCACCAATTAACAAGCACACATCTCGTCCGTCATTTTTCCATGCTTCCAATTGGCTTGCCAATTGTTCGGTTGTCCAAGGTTTGCCCGGAATATCCAAGGTCACAACTTTGCCTTTACCGGCGTACGCTAACATCGCTTTACCTTCTTGCTCTAAAATGCGTTTAATATCCGCATTTTTGCCACGTTTACCGGCAGGAATCTCAATCAGTTCAAACGGCATATCTTTTGGGAAACGGCGTTGGTATTCTTCGAAACCAACCTTCACCCAATCCGGCATTTTTTGTCCGACCGCAATCAGTTGTATTTTCATTGTGCCACCACAAAAATGACGGTTATGCCCAAAGTTTTTCTAATTGATACATTTCACGAGCATCCGCTTGTAATAAATGCACAATCGCTTGACCGAAGTCGACCACGATCCAATCCGCTACCGCTTTACCCTCTTCACCAAATACTTCAAAACCTGCTTGTTTTGCTTCTGCGCTTAAACGATCTGCGGTTGAAGCTACGTGACGCACCGAAGTACCGGTTGCGATAATCATGGTATCGGTAATGCTCGATTTACCGCGCACATCAATCGCTAAAATATCTTGCGCTTTTAAATCATCTAAAGTTTTTGTTAAAAATTCGACTAAATTTTGTTCCACGTTCAGTTCTCTTTCAAATTTACTAAAATACAAACGTTAAATTTTAACACAAATTCGTTGTAATATAACAAATAGACAAAAGTAAAGCGGTCGTATTTTCGTTTTAGCCGGTTTTTTCTATTTCCGGCTAAATAAAAAGGTTTTTTGAATCACTTATGAATTTGGATTATGATAGCAAAAATTTTTTAACACAGATTCTCATATGAAATATTTCAAACTTACCTATGCGGCATTGTTTAGTACACTTTCCGTTTCGACTCTTGCGAATGAAACCTATGACGCAGAGAATACCTGGGCGGATCAACAACGTAGTTCGATTCGTTCGAAATTACATGATTGGTCAAACGGTATTAATGATTGGTTGGGAGAAACGGATCCGAGTAAACCGGCATCGGCGAGTTTACGGGTGATGTTAGATAATCAATGGAATAAACACGACCGTTTTTCTTATAAACCGCGTGTGCGAGGTAAAATCAAATTACCGGTATTGAAAAAACACGTCAGCGTGATATTTGGTGATGAGGATTTGGAAAACCAAGCACGCGATAAAAACCGTATTGGACAAAATTACCGTGATCTGCCTCGTGATCGTAATTATGATAGCCACCAAGCTCGTAACGATAATGCCTCTATCGGTTTACGTTGGTCGAATGAGATTAAGCGTTTAGGGATTGAAAGTGATTTGGACGGCGGTTTACGTTCAGGCGGCGATATCTTCGGGCGTTTACGTTTAAGTAAAACTTGGGATATTACCGATAATTTCGGTACTCGCTTGGAGCAGATTTATCGTTACGGTACAAACAGTAAACACTATTTGCGTACTAATTTGGAAAATCGTTATATTGATGGTGAAAACACCTTTATTATGAATCATACCTTCTTGCAATATACGCATGATGTGGATGAAGAAACCGGCTGGGGAAATAGTTTTTATCGCCAACATAATTTTACGCCACTGAAGCGTTTAAGTTACGGTGTGTTTATAGGCGGACGTTTTGATCAGGGATATTCAAAATTTAATTCTTACGGACCGTTTATCAGTTATCGTCAACCGATCTTCCGTAATTGGGTATTTATTCAACCGGAAATCAGTTTCTACAATGATAAAGACAAAGATCGTAATCACTTTATCAATACCTTTATGCGTTTAGAAGTGATTTTCTAACTTTGCAATGACCAATAAAAAGACTACATAACAAAACTTATGTAGTCTTTTTTCTATTTATTTTGCCGAAAAATTGTAAAAATAACCGCTTACCGTTTAAAGTCAGCTTTGGTTATATGGATAACGCAAAATGACTTTGTTGTAAAAACTGCCGTTAATGTGGGTTTTATGTAGATGGAATTTGCGATAAGCATTAAATACTGCGGCATCGGGTTTTTCCGGATTTGCCCAAAAGTCATTCAGATTTCCTTGATAAGTCAATCCTGTAAAATCGTAATTTGCCCGTCCTAGGATTTTAACCGGCATATTGTGTAATAGGGCGGAAATGCCGCTGGTGCTATTCAGCGTTACCATTCCTTTACCATAACGTAAAAACACCGGCATCGGTACATCGTGAATATAGTAAATCCGTTTTTTTAGATCGGGATATTGTGCAATATACTCATCAATCACTTTACCATAATCAATAAAGCCACGATCCATCGGATGATGTTTTACGATGAGATTTAAATGTTTGGGTGCTTTAGTCGCAAAGGAGAGTAGCACTTCTCTCAGTACTGCTTCTACATTAGGATAATCGCTATGCACTAAGATCTGGCTATCATCATAAACTTGTAACGGTAAAATGAAAAATTCACCAAATTCTCCCTTCTCAACGCGTTTGGCAAAGTTAAGATCATAGAGATAATAATGTAAACGCTTTAATCCGGAAATCGACCATAGTTTTACGTAATACAACACATTTAGGAAACGATGATGACGATATTTCGGATAATGCTGACGGCGATAATAAGCCGAAACATAATATCGAATTGCCAGTTTTGCCATTGGACAAAAACCTTTGGCAAGATGCTGAGGTTTAGGCAATTCAGGCAATGACTGAAACTGCATAAAATAGGCAAGATCACGAGGAATAGGCGAATAAGCATTTACTCCCGTTTTTTCAAAAGTGACATAGTTAGGGCGAAAATAGCCTTCTTCAAATGCCCAAAAACTGATATGTAATTGTCGGCAGATATTTTTTGCCACTTTATGATAGTTTCGATTATCTCCAAAACAGACGATGCTGTTAATTTGATGCTGATGACAAAAGTCAGTTAAATATTGCTCAAAATTTTCCAGTGAATCTCGGTATGCAAACGTATTTTTAAGAGTGTTCGGATAGAAATACTCATCACCGGCATTTAAGTTAATTTTAAAGACAGTTCTGTTTTGAGTACGAAGCCATTCGGATAAATCTGTGAAAAATGTACCGATCGGCCCCTGTAACAGTAGGATTCTCTCTGAGCTTTCAAGCAAATCATCCAAATAATGGTTAATCATCGGTAATACTCTTTAGAAAAATTTTAGTGTAATACTCGGTAAAGCTGTTTTAGCTTTCCGAGTTGTTTTGCTATCCATGGACGTTTAATACCGCTATGTGATAATTGTTGTTTTTGTTGTTGTAAAATCTCAATCGCTTGTTCGGCATCGATAATTGCCATATTTTGCGGATCGACGTATTGAGGATAATACACCAGTACCGCTGAAATAAGTTGTTCTAAGTATAATTTTCGATTACGGCGTTCGAGCGGTAGATAATCTTCGGTTAATCCCCAATTTGAGTAGAACGGCAAGCCGTAACAATGTACAATTTTTCCACGTAATAATGCTTCAAAACCGGCTAATGAGGTTATTGTATGTATCTCGTCAACCTGATTGATGCAATCTAAGATATTTGCATTTTCGACAATTTCATCAGCAAATTTAACCGCTTGTTCCTGTGGTATTTGTCCCTGCCTGTTACCGCTTACTACATCAGGATGCGGTTTATAAATAATATAAGCCTCAGGATTCAATTCACGCACTTTCCTCAGTAAATCCAGATTTTTCTTAATTTCTGGTGAGCCAAAGCGAATTGATGCGTCATCTTCCACTTGACCGGGTACTAAAATAGTTCGTTTGTCCGTAATACTAAGTTGGAAACCGGCGTCACCGACATTATATTTCCCAATATTCGCTTCTAATAAGCGAGTTTGTAATTTTTTCGCTAGGGCTAAATCTTGTTTGCTAAATTCTTGATGTAATAGAATTTCTTCCAATCTAGAAGCTGTTTGAGCATTAAAATAAATACCTAAATCATCAATCACTAACGATAACGGAGCCACGAGATTGGAACCGAGCCCTACCGAACGGATAAAACCGTCTTCCATGCGTAAAAGTGGTAAGTGATGCTGTTCAGCATAAGCTAAAATATCCGGTTTTCCTTGACTCCAAATCAGCAATTTTGCATCACTTTCAAGCGGTCGTTTTTCTAATGCTTTTAACGAACGAACAAAATGTAATTTGCACAATGGAAAATTAAAAAATGGCTTGATAACAGCCTGTTTCCATAGGGACATTCCAATGCAATAAAGATGTCCACTTAGACGTTGATTCAGTATTTTAGTTTTACTTAAATAATCAATCACATCAAAAATTGTCCCGATTTGCCCATTATTCGGATTGATATAACGGCTATATTGTAAATAAGCGGCGACAAATAACTGTATTAATGAGCGAGGTTGACGACGTTGCTCAGTTTTTAAAATATCAATATTCGGGTGGCGATCATCAGTAGCTCCCCAACCGGCGAACCAAGGCACGCCGAAAGTCACAACTTTTTTACCTAATAATAACGCTTCAAATCCCATTTGTGAGGTCACACAATACACTTTATCGATATGTTTCAGTAACGAAATCGGATTCACATCTTCTGCAAATAAACGGATACGATCACTATAACGTTGTAAATCGGTTAAATAACCTTTTTTCTTACCGTTAATAACGTCAGGATGTGTTTTTACCCAAATTTGAGCTTGCGGATTTTCGTTAATGGCGACCTCTAACATTTGTTGGAAATGCGATTCATCGGCTGAACCGTATTTTACCGCCATATCGCCGAATGTTTGGTCAACAACTAACACAATCTCTGTGTTTTCAGATATTGTCGTAGCATAATTAAGATTATGATTATATTTTGATAATTGATGACGAATGATTAACTGAATAGCTTTTTCTGCCTGATGCAATTCGTCAGCACTTAAATGTGAAGCCAAAATTAATTGCTCTAAACGGGAAGGACGAGTTGTATCGTAATAGATACCCAAATCATCATACACGATAGAGAATGGCGGATAGCCCATTACACCCAGTCCAAGCGAGCGTAAAAAACCGTCTTCCAATGCAATATACGGAAGATGATGTTGTTCGGCATAATCTCTCGCTTTTTGTGTGGAAGGGCGCAGTCCCCAGCCAATGACATTATCGATCTTGGTCGCTATCTTAAAATGGGAATAAGCAACGATTTCGCTGTTATGCAAAAAGCTATTGAGATGGGGAATCTTTAAAATTCCACGAGAAAATATAAGAGATCTTGCTTTTTCCATAGCTAAATTTGTTTAAAGTCAGTTGTTTCGTAAACAATATTTTACAAAACATAGAGTGTACTATTTAGTCGGCATAAAGTAAATTTGAGGCAAATAAAAAGCTCAAAGAAACGGAAGGTTTCTTTGAGCTTTAGCAAATAGTGTGAATGTCTTATTGAGCAAGTAATTCTGGTTTATTACCGTAAACCGGCACTAAAGTTTTTTCATAAGCGGCTTTTAATTTACCATTTGTTTTAAATTCGGCAATTTCTTTATTAATGAAGTCTAATAAGGCTTTGTTGCCTTTTTGTACTGCCGGTGCAATTTGTTCCGCAGGACCTACGCTACCGATTGCCACGTCAAAATTTGGGTTTTCTTTTGCCCATGCCCAAACTAACGCATTATCGTGAGCTAACGCTACACCACGTCCGTCTTTAAGTGCGTCAAAGGTTTCTGTATTTTGGTCGAACTTTAACAGCTGAATTTCAGGATGATTTTTAGTGAAATAAGCATCCGCAGTTGTGCCTTTGTTGACTAATAGGGTTTTGCCTTCTAATTGTTTTAGATCGGTAATTAATGCTCCTTTCGGTGAAACAACACCTAACGCCACATTCATATAAGGTGCGGCAAAATCCACCACTTCAGCACGTTCTGGTGTTTTAGTAAAGTTAGCTAAAATCAGATCAACTTTATTCGATTTCAAATATTCAACACGGTTTGCCGCTTCAGTTAATACAAATTCCACTTTATCCGGACTGCCGAGTAAGTCATTAGCAATCTCTTTAGCAATTTCGACATCAAAGCCTTGGCTTTTTCCGTTGGAATCGACATAACCGAACGGTGGTTTATCACCAAAGACACCAATGCGAATGACGCCTTTTTCTTTAATTTGTGCCACGCTATCTTTTGCTGTTGACGATTGCGTGTTATTCCCATTGTCGCATGCGGTTAAGGTAAAGGCAGTAATTGCGGTTATCAGTAATGTTTTTAATGTTGTACTAAGTTTCATAGAACTCTCCTCGTCAATATAGATTGTAAAAAATTGGCTAAATTTAACCGCTTGTATGAATTAGTAATCCATCCCAGTTAAGAACTGTTTAGCTCTTTCGGTTTGCGGTTGTTTAAAAAACTGATGTGGTGGCGCTTGTTCGATAATGACACCTTTATCCATAAAGATAATCCGATCCGCCACTTTTTCGGCAAAGCCCATTTCGTGGGTGACGATTAACATCGACATACCTTCTTCCGCCAGTTCCAGTACGACATCAAGCACTTCTCGCACCATTTCCGGGTCGAGCGCGGCGGTAATTTCATCAAGTAAAATCACTTCCGGATTCATACATAAGGCACGTACAATCGCAATACGTTGCTTTTGTCCGCCGGATAATTCTCGAGGGAAGGCGTTTTTGCGATCTAATAAACCGACACGGGCGAGTAATTTATCCGCTTGCGCCTCCACTTCTTGGCGTGAGCGTTTTTGCGCTTTGAGCGGGCCTAATAAAATATTCTCGATCACATTTAAATGAGCGAATAATTCGTAACTTTGGAACACCATACCGACTTTTTGACGAGAGGCTTCCCAGCTTAAATCTTTACCAAATTCACCGACATCTTGCATCACAATACTACCGCCTTGTTTTTCTTCCAAGCCGTTTATGCGGCGTAATAAGGTACTTTTACCACAGCCGGACGGGCCTAAAATCACTACGACCTCGCCTTTGGCTAAATCCAAATCTAAATTGGGAATGGCAACCGTTTCGCCATATTTTTTATGTAAATTACGGATAGAAAGTAACGCCATTTAGCTCTCCCATTTATGTTCTAAGCGTGTTGCAAGCAGTGACAGAGGATAACAAATCAGGAAATATAAGACGAAGATTAATCCATAGACAAAAAAGGATGCACTTGGGTTCGTCAATAACGCATTTTCAATGATTTGCTGTCCGACTTTAACCATTTCGATCACGCCAATTAAGGCGACGAGTGAACTGGTTTTGACCATACGGGTAAACAGATTAATCGCTCCCGGTAACACACGGCGTGTCCCTTGTGGTAATTCAATATATTGGAAAATCTGCCAACGATTTAGGCCTAATGCACGGGCGGATTCGATTTGGTGTTTTTCAATCGAAGCTAATGCACCTCGTACTAAGTCGCCCATTTCGGCGATACCCCACAAGGTAAATACCCCAATACATACCCAAAAACCGCTAATATGCAGATTAAACCAAGTAGATAACCCAAAGTAGAGGGCAAATAACCATACTAAAATCGGCACAATCCGAATAGTTTCTAAATAAAAGCGACAAACAGCACGTACAAAAACATGGTTTGCTCGCATCAGTAGGCCGAATAGTGTGCCGAATACCAAGGATAAACCGACCGAAATAAATGAAATCTGGGCAGTTAGCCATAAACCTTGAGAGAGTCTTGCGGCATTTTGCCCTTCAAATAACCAATCAAATCCCATATTTTGCACTCCGTACTTTATTTTCAAAGTGGCGAGCTAACAATGAAATCGGCAATAAAATTACTAAATAGCTGGCGAATAATAAAAACAAGGCTTCATTGGTTTTGTAATCCATCCCGATAATATCTTTGGTGACAAACATTAATTCCGCCACAGCAACCGCACTGATGACCGATGTTTCTTTAATTAAAAATAGAACATTTGCACCAATAGCCGGAATGGATACCGCCCATGCTTGCGGAAAAATGACATAGCGAAATACTTGAAAACGGTTTAACCCAACCGCTTTTGCCGCCTCGGTTTGCCCTTTTGGTACTGCAAGTAAACCGGCACGTAACGCTTCCGCCATATAACTTGTCCCAAGAAAAACTAACGCAATAATACCGCAGGTAAAACCGTCCCATTTAATGCCTATTTTCGGTAAGCCGTAATAAAGAAAGAAGAGTTGAATGAGCAGAGGAGTATTACGAGATATTTCAATATACCCACGAGCCAAGCGGTTAAACGGTTTGACTTGATAAGCGGTAACAATAGCGATCAATAAGCCGAAAATTAACGACAACAAAATCCCCCAAAATGAAAGTTGGAGCGTAATCACTGTTGCGTCAATAAAGCGTGGAATCGCATTAACAACGTAAGACCAATTCATAGTAAATAGTAGGTGAGGTTAAGACAAGATGCTTAAAAAACTGATAAAGATTCTGGATCGAATTGAGAGGAAATGGAAAGTATAAGAAGCTATCTTTTATAACCTTTTGTTATGAAAATATAATGTAAAAAAAGACCGCTTGTATTTGTGGGAAATATTTAATCAAGAAAAAACCTCTAAGTGTTTAGCACCTAGAGGTTTAATAAGGGAAATAGAATGATTAATGATTATAGAATATCTAATAATTCAACTTCAAAAATTAATGTAGCAAACGGAGGAATTGATGCACCTGCGCCACGTTCGCCGTATGCTAACTCTTGTGGAATAGTTAAACGCCATTTTGAACCGACAGTCATTAATTGTAATGCTTCGGTCCAACCTTTGATGACACCTCCAACCGGAAATTCAGCCGGCGTACCACGTTTTACTGAACTGTCAAATACAGTACCGTCAATTAATGAGCCGGTATAATGTACACGCACGGTACTGTCTGCGGTCGGTTTTGCACCGTTACCTTCCGTTAATACTTCGTATTGTAAACCGGAGTCAGTCACTACGACACCTTTCGCTTTCTTATTTTCTTCTAAGAATGCTTTGTTGTCCGCTTCAATCGCTTTAAATGCTTCTGCTTGCGCTGCTTCCGCTCTTGCACCTAATTCTTGTAATGTCGCGGTTACTTCATTAAGGTCAATTGCTGGAGGGTTTTGGTTTAAGACATCGTTGATGCCGCGAGCAACGGCTTCTGCGTCAACGTCCATTCCGCTACTTAATAATTGTTGACCGATTTGTAAACCGATACCGTAACCACCTTTTGCTTCTGTGCTATCTAAAGTGACTGAATTAAAATCTAATGCCATAGTTTTTCCTTGTTATGTTATTAAAAAATGAAAGATGTTTTATTTTATGGGGGTAATTTTTAAGAATACAAGCCCAATACAAAGGAATATTTTACAATGCGGAATAGCGTAAAATTTAGGATAAAGTATAGACTTATTTTTCTGGTTGAATGATGACCAGTTAGAATGCGGCTTTTTACGTAAATTGACATAGTTTTTCCTGAAAAATAAGTAAATAAGCTGTTTTCAAGCTGTTTGCTATATGTTTAGAACTGGTTGGAGCAAACGTTTTACAAATTGAGTAAAGGTATAAGTTAAAATATAATCCGCAGTCTCTTTTTTTGATAGATTTGAGGTACTAATTCGGATGCTTGGGATTATCAATAAAATTGTTTCATCTTCCCTTTCTATGGCTTTTTTAGGCGTACTTAGTTGGTCGGCGACCTATTCTTACGGCTGGGCACAGGCTTACTTTTACGGGTTTCCGTTATGGTATGTGGATATCGGTGCTGGCAATGTTGCTCGTAGCCTCGGCTATGTGCTTTATGTGACGTTAATTCTTTGCTCCACCTATTTGATTGGACTATTTTTATTAATTAAGGCGAAACCGTTTCTCAGTGTTTCTTGTGTAAAATTAGTTCGGGCAGGGATTTTATGTGCGATTGCTTCATTGCCGATTTTGATTATCAGCACGTTACTTACCGGTAAAATCCATCAAAACAGTATTATTGCCTATTGCTGTGTTGTGGTACTGTTTATTTTAATTTTCCGTCATTCGATTACTCGACATATCAGCAATATTAATATTCATACCGCCATTAATTTCTTCCAAAGTCATAAGAGTTACGTCTTGATGTTTACCTATGCTTATTTTGTCTTATTTGCCTTTATGGTCGGTTATTTACGACCGCACTTTAAGACACGTTTCGATATGATCGAAGTTAATAACACGATGTATTATATTTTAGCTAAATACAATAAGACTTTCATTTTATCGAAAGAACTCAAACTAGATAATGATGAATTTTATCTGTATGAGTTAAATCCGAATCAGCTTGGTCATATTCATATGATCGATATTAATCATTCACTTAATTAAATAAAAAAGCGGTCTGATCTTGCAATTTTTTTGCGAAATCAGACCGCTAATCATCTCTAAAGGATTAGAATGTTAAAAATGGTGATACTTTCTCAATCGTTGCAGCACCAATGCCGGAAATATTGGATAATTCAGCCGCATTTTTAATTTTGCCGACAGTATTGCGATAGTCGATAATTGCTTTAGCTTTCGCTTCACCGATACCGCTTAAGGTTTGTAAGGTTTTTGCGTCAGCGGTATTAATATTTACTTTTGCAGAAGCCGGTACTTTTGCCATTGATGCTTTAGCCGCAGTTACTTTTTCTGCCGTTTGTGCTTTAACGCCATTCATTTTCTCTGCCGCTTGTGCTTTTACAGCTGTCACCTTTTCTTTCGATGCGTTTTTCATATCAGTCGCTTTATCTTTTGCAGATGTTTTGACTGAATTTAAAGCATCTTTTGCCGTCATCACTTTATTCGTGGTTTGATCTTTTGCGACATTTAAGGTTTCTTTTGCCGTTTTTACTTGCGTATTTAATGCCTTTGTCGCACTTTCTTTTGTCATAGATACTTGATTTTTAGCTGTATTTTTTACTGCATCGCTCATTGTTGAAAGCGGATTATTCGTTTCTGCAAATGAAGTAGCGGATACAGCCATTGCAACAGCTAGAGTTAAAAGTGTTTTTAATGATTTCATTGTGAGATTTCCTCAGTTAATAGAAAAAATAAGATTAAAACGTGTTTCAATCAAAAGTTGCCTACTCAGACTGACAAATAAATGGTTAGTTCAAAGAATCTCATTGAATGATGAAACATTGTACAGCTTTTTAGTAGGAAATTTGTTCTAATAATTACTTAAAATCTATAACAACAAGAATCTATTCAAAATTAATAATTAAGGATTGAAAAATGCGTATAAGTCCAGAAGTCGAACAGGCAATTTTATTAACTGTACAGCAAGAAGTTGTGCCAGCATTAGGTTGTACCGAACCGGTTTCTTTAGCCTTGGCATCTGCGGTAGCTTGCCAATATTTAGGCTTATTACCGGATCGAATCGAAGCTAAGGTTTCGCCGAATTTAATGAAAAACGGTATGGGAGTTACCGTACCCGGGACAGGTACGGTCGGTTTAACAATGGCGGCAATCGGGGCGATTGGCGGCGATCCAAATGGTGGTTTAGAAGTCTTAAAACATATTACTGCCGAGCAAGTAGAACTTGCCAAACAAATGATTAACGAGCAGAAAATTGAAGTCAGTATTTCTGACACCGAGCATATTCTCTATTCCGAGGCAACACTATTTAATGCTGATCAGCAAGTCAAAGTGCGTATTGTCGCTCATCATACCAATGTGATTTATATTGAGAAGAACGGTGAATTACTGTTTTCCAAACCTTGTGTTGTGGAAAGTGAAAATGCGGAAAATGTCTTTGCAAATCTTACGGCGAAAGATATTTATGATTTTTCCTTAAATGTGGAATTAGAGAAGATTAGCTTTATTCAACAAGCGGCAATTTTAAATAGTGCGTTATCGCAAGAAGGCTTAAATCAGGATTACGGTTTACATATCGGGCGTACCTTGCAAAAACAAATTGGTAAAGGATTAATTAGCGATGATTTGCTTAATCGTATCGTGATTGAAACCACCGCGCCGAGTGACGCACGTATGGGCGGAGCAAATTTGCCAGCAATGAGTAATTCGGGCTCAGGTAATCAAGGGATTACCGCAACCATGCCGGTAGTCGTTGTTGCCCGTCATTTAGCCGCGAGTGAAGCACAACTGATTCGAGCGTTATTTCTTTCGCATTTAATGGCGATTTATATTCATAGCAAATTACCGAAACTCTCTGCGTTATGTGCGGTCACTACGGCGGCAATGGGCAGTTGTGCCGGTGTGGCGTGGTTATTAACCGGTAAATTTGAGGCGATTAGTATGGCAATCAGCAGTATGATCGGAGATATCAGCGGTATTATTTGTGACGGTGCGGCAAATAGCTGTGCGATGAAAGTTTCAACCAGTGTGAGTTCTAGTTATAAATCAATCTTAATGGCATTGGATAACACCCAAGTGACGGGTAATGAAGGGATTGTCGAACACCAAATTGACCGTTCGATCAACAATCTTTGTGCGATCGCTTCTCGCAGTATGCAATATACGGATCGCCAAGTGATTGAAATTATGGTTAGCAAACCAAAAAATCTATAATTTCTAGCCACTAAAAATAACAAGCGGTAAAATTTGCATAAATTTTAGCAAATTTTACCGCTTCTTTTCTTATTTAGCCGTCTAGACGTATACATTTCCATCTATATCACTTAGAATTTAACACTCAATAGATTAATTTAGGAAAGCCTGTGTTAGAAAATTTTTTACTGCAAATTCCATTTATGGATGAAGCACGTGTAAAGCTAGTAATAGATGCCTTCTTCCCAATGGTTGAAGCGGCAGTCTTGGTTTCTATTCCGCTAGCGATCGCTTCTTTTATTATTGGTATGGCGATTGCGGTCGGTGTCGCCTTGATCCGAGTTACACCGGTAAACGGTATATTGCACCGCATTGCACTTGCGATTGTGAAAGTGTATATCTCAATTATTCGAGGCACGCCGATGTTGGTGCAAATCTCGGTGGTGTTTTACGGTTTGCCGGCAATCGGTGTGTATATTGATCCGATTCCTGCGGCGATTATCGGTTTCTCGTTGAATATTGGTGCATACGGTTCGGAAACCGTGCGTGCGGCGATTTCTTCCGTGCCGAAAGGGCAATGGGAAGCCGGTTATACAATCGGTATGACCTATATGCAAACCTTTCGCCGTATTATTGCCCCGCAAGCGATTCGCGTGGCTGTGCCACCGTTAAGTAATACTTTTATCGGTTTGTTTAAAGATACTTCATTAGCTTCTGTGGTGACCGTAACGGAAATGTTCCGTGTCGCACAACAAATGGCGAATATGTCTTACGACTTCTTGCCGGTATATATTGAGGCGGGTTTAATTTACTGGTGTTTCTGCTGGGTGCTTTTCTTGATTCAAGCAAAACTCGAACGCCGCTTTAACCGCTTTGTGGCGAAATAATGGTTAACCACGGAAAATAAGATGATCAAAATTAGCAATATTCATAAAACTTTTGGTGATAACACGATTTTACGTGGTATTGATCTGGAAATTAAAAAAGGTCAGGTGGTGGTAATTCTTGGACCTTCTGGTTCCGGTAAAACCACATTTTTACGTTGTTTAAATGCGTTGGAAATGCCGGAGCAAGGCACTATCACGTTTGACGGTTCAGAGCCGTTAAGCGTAGATTTTTCCGCGAAAAATATCAAAAAACAGATTCTTGTCCTACGCCGTAAATCGGGTATGGTGTTCCAAAATTACAACTTATTTCCACACAAAACCGCATTGGAAAATGTGATGGAAGGTCCGGTATTTGTGCAAGGTAAAAAGCCGGAACAAGCTAAAGAGGAAGCCGAGAAATTATTGGCAAAAGTCGGTTTATCCGATAAAGCACAGCTTTACCCGTTCCAATTATCCGGCGGTCAGCAACAGCGTGTCGGCATTGCTCGTGCATTAGCGATTCAGCCGGAACTGATGTTATTTGATGAACCGACTTCGGCACTTGATCCGGAATTAGTGCAAGATGTGTTGAATACCATGAAAGAGTTGGCACTAGAAGGCTGGACAATGGTGGTGGTTACGCACGAAATCAAGTTTGCATTAGATGTGGCGGATGTAGTGGTCGTGATGGACGGTGGAGAAATTGTCGAACAAGGTTCGCCGGCACAGCTTTTCCAAAATCCACAACACGAACGTACTAAACGTTTTTTACATCAAATTCGTGTGGATTAGATTTTCTGATATGATGGATTTGATTAATCTATGGAACGAGCATTAAATGCCCGTTCCATCTCTGATATATTATCTTCCTAATTGTCTCACCGTTTTGACTAAACATTTTCATTTTCTTAGATTTATTTGTTACTTTGTGAATATGAGTCATTCATTAAATGTGTTAATTTTAACTTAATGTTGTTTATTAAATTTTGTACTTCTATTGCGGAATTATAAGTATTTTGGTGCTAATATTTCTGTTTGTCGTAAGATTTCCCCAATCTAGTGATTCTCAATAGATTATTGAAATGTCTTCAAAAGGTGTTCAACTCTAGATTCCAGAAAATTCATTAAGTATATTTTCCATATTGATACCTAATAAGAAGGGCAGGTATGTTACCTGCCCTTAAACTTTAAAGAATAAAACGACTTAAATCTTCATTCTCTACTACGTCATTTAACGCATCTTGTACGTATTTCTCATCAATTACGATTTTCTCGCCTGAGCGTTCGCTTGCGTCGAATGAGATGCCATCCATAAGGCGTTCTAATACGGTGTGTAAGCGACGAGCACCGATGTTTTCGGTTTTTTCGTTTACACGGAATGCCGATTCGGCGATTTTGCTGATACCGTCTTTAGTAAACTCGATTTCCACACCTTCGGTTTTCATTAACTCACGATATTGTAGCGTTAATGAAGCGTTCGGTTCGGTGAGGATACGTTCAAAATCTTCTTTAGTCAGTGATTTTAATTCGACGCGAATTGGTAAACGACCTTGTAATTCCGGTAATAAATCTGACGGGCGAGCCACTTGGAATGCACCTGAACAGATAAATAAAATATGATCGGTTTTTACCATACCGTGTTTGGTGTTGACCGTAGAACCTTCGATAATCGGCAGTAAATCACGTTGTACACCTTCACGAGAAACGTCGCCGCCTGAATGTTCGCCTTTTTTACAGATTTTGTCGATCTCATCAATAAATACGATACCGTGCTGTTCAACCGCTTCAATCGCTTGTTGTTTCAACTCTTCCGGATTTACCAGTTTTGCCGCTTCTTCGTCTACCATCACTTTTAACGCATCTTTGATTTTCATTTTGCGTTTTTTAGTTTTGTTCGGCGACATACCTTCAAATAACGATTGAAGCTGTGAAGTCATTTCTTCCATACCCGGTGGCGTCATAATTTCTACGCTCACTTGTGCCGCTACATCAATTTCGATCTCTTTATCATCAAGCTGACCTTCACGCAATTTTTTGCGGAACACTTGGCGAGTTGAGCTATTATCGCTTTCTTGTACGTTACCCCATTGATCTTTTGCCGGCGGTAATAACACATCTAAAATACGATCTTCCGCGCATCTTGTGCACGCATACGGTTTTTTTCGACCGCTTGTGACTTGACTAATTTCACTGCAACATCGGTTAGATCTTTGATAATCGAATCGACTTCTTTACCAACATAACCTACTTCTGTGAATTTAGTCGCTTCCACTTTAATAAAAGGTGCGTTAGCTAATTTTGCTAAACGGCGTGCGATTTCGGTTTTACCCACACCGGTCGGGCCGATCATCAGAATGTTTTTCGGAGTAACTTCTTGGCGAAGTTCTTCTGGTAATTGCATTCTTCTCCAACGGTTACGTAGTGCGATGGCCACCGCACGTTTTGCTTCGTTCTGTCCGATAATATGTGCGTCTAATTCCGACACAATTTCACGAGGGGTCATTGACATATTTTTTGTTCCTTCTAAATAACTCCCCTCCTTAGCAAGGAGGGGCAGGGGGAGATTTGGCAGAATAGCATTACGCTCATACGAAAATTTGATCCTGTTATCAAATCTCCCCTACCCCCTCTTTTCTAAAGAGGGGGACATTTTTTTAATTTTAAACTTCTTCGATTACGTGATTATGGTTGCTGTAAATATCAATATCACCGGCGATTTTTAATGCTTCCGCCACGATTTCTTTTGCAGATAAATTATTTTGCGTGCGAAGTAGTGCAAGTGCCGCTTTGGCATAGTTACCGCCGGAGCCAATGGCTAACACGTCTTGTTCCGGCTCAATTACATCGCCCGAGCCTGAAACTAATAAAAATTCGCTTTCGTTTGCCACAATCATCATCGCTTCTAATTTACGAAGTGAACGTTCGGTACGCCATTCTTTTGCCAGTTCCACCGCAGATTTGATTAAGTGACCTTGGTGTAATTCTAATTTTTTCTCGAATAAATCACGTAAGATAAACGCATCGGCAGTTGAACCTGCAAAACCGGTTACCACTTTATCTTTATACATACGGCGTACTTTGCGTACCGTGCCTTTTTCTACACAATTACCTAGCGTTGCTTGTCCGTCACCACCGATAGCGACTTTGCCATCTTTACGAACACATACGATCGTTGTCATATTAAATCCTTGTCCTTTATTTTAGGGAAAACTGCGGTATTAAATGGGGAGAAATTTGCCTTTTTCAAGGAGAAGCGGTCAGATTTCACAAGAAAATTGCAAATTCATCGCAACCGGCTTGTTGTTCGCTGATTCGATTTGAGCTTTATACGCTAACACTTTTACTCCAGCATTTTTCGCTTGTTCAAATAAGGCGGCATATTGCGGATCAATCTGTTTTGCCACGGAAAAACGTTGGATACCGGTGTGTAAAATTGCGAAAAATATGACCGCTTGTTGCCCTGATTCAGCAATCGCGACCAGTTCTCGCAAGTGTTTTTGTCCTCGTTCTGTTTTGGCATCAGGGAACATCCCCAAGCCGTTTTCGGTGAGTAAGGTGGTGGATTTTACTTCTACAAAACAGTCGGGCTGATTGTCCGCTTTTAACAGAAAATCAATCCGACTATTTTCCGCCCCGTATTTTTGTTCGGGCAAGATGGTTTGGTACTCGGCAAATTCATCTATCCAGCGATTTTCTAATGCCTCTTGCACCAGCTGATTAGCTCGTTGGGTATTTACACAAATAAAATCGCCTGCTTGAGTTTGGGTTAGTTCCCAAGTGTGAGCATATTTGCGTTTAGGATTATCAGAGGTGGAAAACCAAACGATATCGCCGGCAGTGGCACAGCCGGTCATTGCACCGGTGTTGGGACAATGTAGGGTAATTTGCTCGCCGTTAGGCGACAGAATATCGGCTAAAAAACGTTTATAACGTTTGATTAATATGCCGCAAGAAAGAGAAGGAAATTGCATAATAACCTTTGATTTATAAAGAAAAAAACCGCTTTTTGCAAAGCGGTTTTTGTGTCAAACTGAGTAACGGTTGGTCAGGTTGTTATTACCTGACTGGCGGGTCAGGTAATAACTTAATCTCGATCAGCTTGGTTTAACAATCTGATATAAGGAGAACGAGAAATGAAAGCATTTTGGCTTATCATTATCTTTTTAGTGTTATTACTTGTTTGCTCACCAGCGCAGTAATAACCTAAAACCAACTACACGGCAGGTATTCGCTTGCCGTGTTCTTACTATAAGTCGAGTTGCTTAAATTTTCAACCCTTAAATTTCATAAAACTCTAGCGGTAAACCGTCCGGATCTTTAAAGAAAGTGAAGCGTTTACCGGTCAAATCATCAATTCGAATCGGTTCACATTTCACTGCATTTTTTGCTAAAAATTCGACCGCTTGTTGCACATCTTTTACACGAAACGCTAAATGGCGCAAGCCACAGGCCTCCGGACTATTTGGGCGTTGTGGCGGATTCGGAAAACTAAATAATTCAATTTGCGAACCGTCGGCAAAACGAAGATCGAGCTTATAGCTTTCACGTGCCGCACGGTAAGTTTCTTCAATAATTTCCGCACCGAGAATTTGCGTATAAAAATGTTTGGATTTGGCATAATCACCGGCAATAATTGCGACGTGATGGAAGCCGAGAATGGGTGTTGACATAAATTTCCTTGTAAAAGTTTTGCAAAAAAACTGTTAAATATGATCGCTTAGGTTATGATGCACGGCTTGGTATTATTTCGATATGAAAAGGCTTCAAGTGAAAACAAAATTGCAGTTCCCTTTAGCACAATCTGATCCGAATCAGCCGTTTGCCAAAGCAGTGTTAACTTGGTTCGCACAGTATGGGCGTAAACATTTACCTTGGCAACAAAATAAAACCTTATATGGTGTTTGGTTGTCGGAAGTGATGTTACAACAAACGCAGGTTGTAACAGTTATTCCGTATTTCGAACGTTTTATTGAACGTTTTCCAACGGTAACGGACTTAGCGGATGCACATATTGATGAAGTTTTGCATTTATGGACCGGGTTAGGCTATTACGCACGAGCCAGAAATTTGCATAAAGCGGCACAGCAAATTCGAGATCAATTCGGTGGTGAATTTCCGACCGATTTTACTGATGTTTTGGCGCTTTCAGGTGTTGGGTGCAGTACGGCGGGTGCGATTTTATCGTCCGTGTTAAATGCACCATATCCAATTTTAGACGGTAATGTAAAACGGGTGCTTTCTCGTGCATTTGCGGTGGAAGGCTGGAGTGGCGAAAAAAGCGTAGAAAATAAATTGTGGCACTTAACTGCAAGTATCACGCCGAATCGTCAAGTTGCCGATTTTAATCAGGCGATGATGGATCTCGGTGCTATGGTCTGTATTCGTAGCAAACCGAAATGTTCGTTATGTCCGTTAGCGAATTTATGCGAAGCGAATCGGCTTGAAGCATGGGATAAATTTCCGGCAAAAAAACCGAAGAAAACTTTACCGGAACGTCAGGCGTATTTTTTGATTATCAAATCGGGCGACAAGATTTTATTGGAACAGCGTGAAGCAAAAGGGCTTTGGGGCGGATTATACGTATTTCCGCAATTTGAAGATATGGATGAGCTTAAGCAGTCGCTTGCCGAACAGAATTTGCAAATTTCTCAGCAATTAATCGCATTTCGCCACACATTCAGCCATTTTCATTTAGATATTACCCCGATTTTGGTAGATCTGGATTTGCAAAAAAATGCTAAAAATCAACCGCTTGTCGTACAAGAAAATTGCGGAAATTATCGCCTTTCAGTATCTTCAACCGCTAATTATTGGTATGATTTACAATTACCGAGCGAAATAGGTTTGGCAACGCCCGTAAAACGTATTTTGGACGAACTCAGTTTAACGCTAACTAGCACTAATAAGGAATAAAAAATGGCTCGTATTGTATTTTGTGAGTATTTAAAACAAGAAGCTGAAGGCTTAGATTTTCAATTATATCCCGGCGAATTGGGTAAGCGTATTTTTGATTCTATTAGTAAACAAGCGTGGTCGGAATGGATTAAAAAACAAACGATGCTCGTGAATGAGAAAAAATTAAATATGATGAATCCTGAGCATCGCAAATTACTTGAAACGGAAATGGTTAACTTCCTATTTGAAGGTAAAGATGTTCAGATCGAAGGTTATATTCCTGTCGAATAGAAATAATAAGGTATTGATTTATAATGAAAAAATATACTAAATATTTACCGTTGCTTTTGGTTATTCCATTTCTAGCATCCTGTGGTAGTAGCAGTTCAACCAAAAAGACGAAAAGAACCAAAACACGTGTAGATTACAATACTAAAGATACGAATGGTTTAGATATTTTAACCGGGCAATTCTCGCATAATATCGATGATATTTGGGGAAGTAATGAACTTTTAGTCGCGAGTAAAAAAGACTACGTAAAATATACGGACCAGTTCTATACACGTAGCCATATTTCATTTGAAGACGGTCAAATTACGATTGAAACTTTAGGCGATCAAAACCGCTTACGTAACAGTATTATTCATACATTATTAATGGGATCGGACCCTAAAGGGATTGATCTTTTTGCATCTGGTGATGCACCTATTAGTAGTCGCCCATTCCTTGCAGGGCAGGTAAATGACCAGTTTGGGCGTGATATTAATAATGTGGCTATTGCTAATGATTTTGCAACCTATTTAATTCAAAATAAATTACAAACGCGTCGTTTGCAAAACGGGCGAACCGTAACTTATGTCGCGATTAAAATGGTGGCAGGACATATTGAAGTACGTGCGCGTCAATATTTGCCGTTAGTACGTAAAATGGCGAAGCGTTATGGCATCGAACCAAGCTTGATTTTAGGTATTATGGAAGTCGAATCCGCATTTAACCCTTACGCGGTAAGTTATGCGAATGCGATTGGCTTAATGCAGGTTGTACCTCGCACGGCAGGACGTGATATTTTTGCTCGTAAAGGCTTTGGTGGACAGCCAGATCGGGCTTATTTATATAATCCGGAACAAAATATTGATTCTGGTACAATGTACTTAACTATTTTACGAGATGAATACTTAGATGGTATTTCAGATCCGGTATCAAAACGTTATGCGATGATTTCTGCGTATAACAGTGGTGCGGGTGCAGTATTGAAAGTATTTGATAGCGATAAGTATGAAGCGGTTGATCGCATTAATGAACTTTCGCCGGATGCGGTATATCGTATTTTAACCACGGCACACCCATCATCACAGGCACGTAATTACTTACGAAAAGTATCTACGGCACGCGAAAAATATGTAAGTATTCGTTAATTTGTTGTTTTTTAACACAAAAAGTATAAAAAAGATTCGTTTAAACAGGCTTTTTTAAATATTTAAAAAAAATGTTTGACGAGGGAGAGCAAAATCAGCATAATGCACTCCGCAACAAGACGTTGCCTCGATAGCTCAGTCGGTAGAGCAGGGGATTGAAAATCCCCGTGTCGGTGGTTCGATTCCGCCTCGAGGCACCATCTATTCCTCCTTAGTTCAGTCGGTAGAACGGTGGACTGTTAATCCATATGTCGCAGGTTCGAGTCCCGCAGGAGGAGCCATATTTAGAAGCCCTGATGAAATCATCAGGGTTTTCATTTATCCTTAATCAAAAAAGAGATTTGGTTAAGATAATTTTGTATTTTATAGATTATCAAATACAAAATGCCTCGATAGCTCAGTCGGTAGAGCAGGGGATTGAAAATCCCCGTGTCGGTGGTTCGATTCCGCCTCGAGGCACCATCTATTCCTCCTTAGTTCAGTCGGTAGAACGGTGGACTGTTAATCCATATGTCGCAGGTTCGAGTCCCGCAGGAGGAGCCATATTTAGAAGCCCTGATGATTCATTCATCGGGGCTTTGTTTTATTTGTTTCTTTTTAAAGATAAAAAATGAGCGATTTATTGACTGTTGACTGAAATTTTGTGATCTCTCTCCGATTTTTAGAAAAAAGCTGAAATATTCCTTCGCAAATTATTTATAGTAGAGGTATTATTATAGGAAATAATAAATAAAATGATTCCTCGAATATCGTCCATTTGTGCGACATTACTTTTGATAGTAGTGTCGCATTTTTTATTGTCTTTATATTTCCTGGTCACTTATACCTTTATTACTTTCTTTCTGCAAGAAAGCTAAATTTTTTGTATAATGCTAGCATTTTTCGTACTTATTTCTCCGCATTAAGCCATATTTAAGCGGTCGAGTTTCATTAAAATTTTGTAAAAGAGAACAATATGTTTGAGAATCTATCTGACAGACTATCGAAAACCTTACGTAACATTACCGGTAAAGGTCGTTTAACTGAAGATAATATTAAAGATACGGCGCGTGAAGTGCGTATGGCGTTATTGGAAGCCGATGTGGCTTTACCGGTTGTACGTGAGTTCATTAACAAAGTAAAAGAACGAGCGGTTGGTACGGAAGTAAATAAAAGTCTGACACCGGGTCAAGAATTTCTCAAGATTGTGCAGAATGAACTTGAAATCGCAATGGGTGAAGCCAATGAGGAATTAAATCTTGCGACCCAGCCGCCAGCAGTGATTTTAATGGCAGGTTTGCAAGGTGCAGGTAAAACCACCTCAGTTGGTAAATTAGCAAAATTCCTTAAAGAGCGCCACAAGAAGAAAGTATTAGTGGTTTCTGCCGACGTTTATCGTCCAGCGGCGATTAAACAGCTTCAAACCTTAGCGGAAGCATTAAAAGTCGATTTCTTCCCGACAGAGACAAGCCAAAAACCGGTTGAAATCGCGGAACTTGCTTTAAAACACGCAAAACTGAATTTCTTTGATGTTTTAATTGTGGATACCGCAGGTCGTTTACACGTTGACGGTGAGATGATGGAAGAAATCCAGCAAATCCACAGCGTATTAAATCCGATTGAAACACTTTTCACCGTAGATGCGATGACCGGTCAAGATGCGGCGAATACGGCGAAAGCTTTCAATGAAGCCTTACCGCTTACCGGTGTAATTTTAACCAAAGTAGATGGTGATGCACGTGGTGGTGCGGCGTTATCTATTCGTCAAATCACCGGCAAGCCGATTAAATTCCTCGGTGTGGGTGAGAAAACTGATGCGTTAGAACCGTTCCATCCGGATCGTGTCGCTTCACGTATTCTTGGTATGGGCGATGTGCTATCGTTAATTGAAGATTTACAGCGTTCGGTTGACCAAGAAAAAGCCGAGAAAATGGCACAGAAATTCAAGAAAGGTGATGACTTCACTCTTGAAGATTTCCGTGAACAGCTCATTGAAATGAAAAAAATGGGCGGTATGATGTCGATGCTGGATAAACTGCCCGGTGCGAAGAATTTACCTGACCACGTCAAAAATCAAGTGGATGATAAAATGTTCGTGAAAATGGAAGCGATCATTAACTCTATGACGCTGAAAGAGCGTGCGAATCCGGATATTATTAAAGGCTCTCGCCGTCGTCGTATTGCGTTAGGTTCCGGTACACAGGTGCAAGACGTAAATAAATTGCTTAAGCAGTTTGATGAAATGCGCGTATGATGAAGAAAATGCGTAAAGGCGGTATGGCTAAAATGATGCGTGGTATGAAAGGTATGATGGGCGGTGGTTTAGGCGGTCTTGGTGGCTTAGGCGGAATGTTTGGAAAACATTAATCTTTGCTGACTTTTCTGATTTACAAGCGGTCAAATTTCATAAAAAGTGTGAAATTTGACCGCTTTTTCAATATTAGAGTGCGGCAAACGCTTTATCTGCGTACCGCTAATGTCGCTTGAATATCTGCATCGCTATGAGCTAGTGACATAAAGCCTGCTTCAAATGCACTTGGTGCAAGATACACGCCCTGTTCCAACATTAAATGGAAGAAACGGTTGAATTTTGCCGCATCACATTTCATCACGTCTTGGAAGTTTGTGATTTCCTCTTGTTCGGTAAAGAATAAACCGAACATACCGCCGACATATTGAGCGGTAAACGGTACGTTATGTTTTGTCGCTAATGCTTTAAAACCTTCCGCCAATGTTTTAGTTTGTGCGGCAAGTTTCTCTTCATTGCCTGCTTTGGAGAGTTCGGTTAAACACGCTAAACCGGCCGCCATTGCAATTGGGTTACCCGAAAGCGTACCTGCCTGATATACCGGCCCTGTCGGTGCAATGTATTCCATAATTTCTTTTTTACCGCCAAATGCACCCACTGGCATACCGCCGCCGATAATTTTACCGAGTGTAGTTAAATCCGGTTTCACATCGTAATAAGCCTGTGCACCACCTAATGCAACACGGAAACCGGTCATTACTTCATCGATAATAAATACCGCACCGTATTGATCACATAACGCACGTAAACCTTTTAAAAAATCATTTTTCGGCGGAATACAGTTCATATTTCCAGCAACAGGCTCAACGATTAAACACGCAATGTCATTCGGATATTGTTCAAAAGCGGTTTTTACCGAATCTAAATCGTTATAAGTACAAGTAAGCGTGTGCTTCGCAAAATCAGCTGGGACACCCGGACCGCTTGGTTGACCGAGGGTTAATGCACCAGAACCGGCTTTTACTAATAGCGAATCGGAATGTCCGTGGTAGCGACCTTCAAATTTGATAATTTTGTCACGGCCGGTATAACCGCGAGCTAAACGAATCGCTGACATGGTTGCTTCAGTCCCTGAGCTAACCATACGAACTAATTCGATAGACGGAACTAATTTAGTCACTAATTCCGCTAAAGTGATTTCGCTTTCGGTCGGTGCACCAAAACTTAAACCGTTCGGTACCGCTTTTAATACCGCATCAATAATTGCCGGGTGATTATGGCCTAATACCATTGGCCCCCAAGAACCGACATAATCAATATATTGCTTACCGTCCGAATCGGTAATATACGCACCTTCCGCTTTTTGGATAAATACCGGTGTTCCGCCTACACCTTTAAATGCACGCACCGGTGAATTTACACCACCGGGGATAACTTTCTGAGCTTTTTCAAACAGTTGTTCTGATTTAGACATAAATGATTCCTTAAATTGAAATTCTGAATAGCGTTGATCGACAAGGTTCCGCTTTACAAAAAATAGTTTAAAAATAACCGCTATGAGTTCCCTTCTGAACTGACTGAGCGTGTTGAAATTTGTAGGAACATTTTTCTTGAGCGAAGCGAATCTAAAATGTTCCGTTAAACAAATTACAACTAAGTGAAGATAAGCAGTGAAGTAGGGTCGCCTTTCTTTTGGTTACTTTTCTTTGGCGAAGCAAAGAAAAGTAATGGAGAGAATATGTAACTGATTTTCTAAGGTTATGATTAAACCAAATAAAGCAAACTTTATATTTATCCATTTTATAAAAAAAAGCCCAAATAACCTAAAAAAATTTGAGAGTCTTTACCTTTGTGATATTCTGCACACAATTTTCGTTTATTTATTTTTGAGGGAGTCCCCCTTATGTGGCTTACTTTTATTGCTGTTTTTGTGGTGTCGTTCGCCAGTCTGATTTTTATGCGACCGGTCGCAGAAAAAATTGGTTTAGTTGATAAACCGAACTTCCGTAAACGTCACCAAGGGTTAATTCCGTTAATTGGTGGTATTGCACTGTTTTTAGGTAATCTGACCTTCTATTTTATGGAATGGCAGGATATGCGTTTACCTTGGCTATATCTTGCGGCAGTAACGATTTTATTAGTCATTGGTGTGTTGGATGACCGTTTTGATGTCAGTCCGTTTTTACGAGCAGGGATTCAAGCTGGCTTAGCCGGTTTAATGATTTATAACGGGCTTTCTTTGGACAGTTTAGGACAAGTAATTGCACCGTTTAGTATTGAGCTTGGGATTCTTGGTATTATTTTTACCGTATTTGTCACGATTGGTGTGATTAATGCGTTTAATATGGTGGACGGTATTGACGGTTTATTAGCCGGACTTTCGAGTGCTAGTTTTGCGGGTATCGGTGTGTTGATGTGGTTGGACGAGCAATATACGTTAGCTTATTGGTGTTTTGCGATTATTGTCGTGCTGATTCCGTATGCGATGTTTAACCTGAGTGTATTCGGGGCCAAATGGAAAGTGTTTATGGGGGACTCGGGCAGTACTCTGATTGGCTTTACCATTATTTGGATTCTGTTACTCAGTACCCAAGGTCAAGGGCATACGATTAGCCCGATTACCGGTTTATGGTTGATTGCCGTGCCGCTGATTGATATGGTGGCAGTGATTATTCGTCGTTTGAAAAAAGGTAAAAGTCCCTTCAGACCGGACCGCTTGCACTTACATCATTTAATGATGCGAGCCGGTTTAACTTCTCGTCAAGCCTTAGCTGTCATTACCTTTGGGGCAACAATGTGTTCGACTATTGGTGTATTAGGCGAATACTACTATTGGAATCAATGGTTGATGACAATTGGTTTTATCGGTTTATTTTTTATTTATGCTTATTCGATTACCCATGCGTGGCGTGTAACACGTTTTATTCGCCGTATGAAACGTAGAGCGAAAAGAAAGCTCAAAATTGGTAATCAAGCTAAGTAAGCTGATTATTTGAGGACTTTCTATTGTTACGCTATTTACTTACTTTAATTATTACAACAGCGATTGGCGGTGGTATTGGATTTGGACTGAGTTTTGCACAAAAATCCACTTGGACGGCAACTGCACAATTTGAACAACCGAGCGTCTCTGAATTAGGTAATTACTACACCTTATTTTCTACCTACTCTTTCCTAAATGGGGGAGATAGCGTAAGTTATCGGGTTGTGAAAGATGAAAAAGGCGCATTAGTATTAGCACCGGAAAGTGGGGCTAAAGCGGAAGAAAAAGTAAAAACCGAGAGTTATGATGTATTTAAGCGTACATTAAGATCACCGGATGTCTTAACGGCATTTTTAGCACAAACGGAAACCGTAAAACTAAAAGCACAACTTGAAAATAAACCTACAGCGATTATTGCACAAAATTTAGCACAACAGTTTGTTTTTCAAGATATTGCAAAATCACAACCGTTTGAGCAATTGAGCGTGACATCGGAAAATCCGGAAGACGCGAATAAGTTACTTTCGGATTTTATTGCTTTCGCAAGTCAGCAGGCGAAACAAACCTTAAATGCCGAACTGATTGCTAAATGGAAAGTGTTGTTTCAACAAATTAAAAATGTTGCTGAAATCAAATTAGGTGCAACGCAACAAGGTAATCAAATTGCAATGCAAGATTGGAACGGCAAATTAAATCTAATGCGTTCGGTGCAACCATTAGACGATAAATTAGTACCTTTCAAATTCGTAAAATCACCGAGCGTACCTTTGATGCCATCATCGCCTGCTCAAGCATTATGGATAATGATTGGGGCATTAGTTGGCTTATTATGCGGTATGGTAATAGTGTCAATGAGCGGTTTATTCCGTAAAAAAGTTACGAATGTCGCACAAAATTAAAGTCTTGACCGTCTTCGGCACACGTCCTGAAGCGATAAAAATGGCTCCGCTAGCAATGATGTTGGCGGAGCATACTGCTTTTGAAGCGAAAGTCTGTGTCACCGGACAACATCGTGAAATGCTGGATCAAGTGTTAGCTTTATTTGATATTCGCCCCGACTTTGATTTGGATATTATGCGAGAAGGGCAGGACTTAACGGAGATGAGCGTACGTATTCTACAATCGCTAAAATCTGTCTTTGCACAATATCGTCCTGATATCGTATTGGTTCATGGCGATACTACTACCACGTTTGCTACGGCTCTTTCTTGCTATTATCATCAGATTCCGGTCGGACATATTGAAGCCGGTTTACGTACTGGTAATCTTTACGCCCCATTTCCGGAAGAAGGCAACCGTTGTCTGACCGCAGTATTAGCAGATTATCATTTTGCTCCAACCGAACAAGCCCGTCTAAATTTGTTACAGGAACATAAAACGCCACAGCGTATTTGGGTGACCGGTAATACTGTATTTGACGCATTGCAGTGCGTTTCCAATCGAATCCGCAATAATGCCACGTTAATCAAGCAACTTGAACAACATTATGATTTTTTGGATAGCGGTAAGAAACTGATTTTGGTCACAGGGCATCGCCGTGAAAATTTTGGCGAGGGTTTCCAGCATATTTGTGAAGCCTTGGTAACGATTGCTCAACAACATTCCGATGTACAAATTGTTTATTCACTACATCGCAACCCGAATGTTTGTGAGCCGGTCACTCATTTGCTTTCCGGGGTAGAAAATATTTTTGTGATTGAGCCACAAGCATATTTATCCTTTGTTTATCTAATGGAACAGTCTTATTTAATTTTGACCGATTCGGGCGGTATTCAGGAAGAGGCTCCGTCATTGAACAAACCGGTTTTGATTATGCGAAATAGTACCGAACGCTGTGAGGCAGTACAGTCTGGCTCGGCTCGAATTGTCGGTACGGAAGTGGATAATATTGTGCAAGAAGTCAATCTGTTGTTATCGGATAAATCTGCCTATCAAGCGATGGCACAGGCACAAAATCCTTATGGAAGCGGTAATGCTTGCAGTAACATTATTGCGATTTTGCAACAAATATTTGAATCATAACAGGCTTTGTTTTCCTCAAGACAAAGCCTGTTTTTTCAAAAGAAAGAGATTGAATAACAATGAAAATGTTTGAACGCATCACGGTGGTTGGTTTGGGTTATATCGGTTTGCCGACTGCTATCGCCTTTACTCGTTCTGCGAAACGAGTATGCGGTGTAGATATTAATCCTGATGTGGTAGAAAGTGTTAATCAAGGGAAAGCCCATTTTATTGAGCCTGAACTGGATATAGCCGTTAAACAAGCGGTAGAAAATGGATTACTTTTTGCAACGCAAACGCCTGAAGTCGCCGACGCGTTTATCATTGCGGTTCCGACCCCTTTTACAGACAATCATCAGCCTGATCTTCAATATATTGAGCAAGCGGTGCAAGCGATAGCCCCTTATTTAGTCAAAGGAAATTTGATTGTATTGGAATCGACTTCCCCGGTCGGGACGACAGAAAAATTGGCTGAATGGTTGCAAAAACTGCGTCCTGATCTGCATTTCCCGACTCAAGATGAAAACAATACTGATATTTATATTGCGTATTGTCCGGAACGAGTGCTACCGGGCAGAGTGATGATTGAATTATTTGAAAATGATCGGGTTATTGGCGGTCTTACCCCGAAATCCACTCAACAAGCGGTTGATTTATATCGAATTTTTGTCAAAGGCGAGTGTATTGCTACAGATGTTCGTACAGCGGAAATGTGTAAGCTGACCGAGAACAGTTTTCGTGACGTGAATCTTGCCTTTGCCAATGAATTATCGATGATTTGCGATAAACTCAATATAAATGTGTGGGAGCTGATCCGATTGGCAAATCGTCATCCACGTGTAAATATTCTGCAACCGGGAGCAGGTGTCGGCGGACATTGTATTGCAGTTGATCCGTGGTTTATTGTGGCACAAATGCCAGAACAAGCTCGTTTAATTCGTGCCGCACGAGAAGTAAATGACAGTAAGCCGCAATGGGTAATAGAGAAAGTCAAACAGGCGTTAGCCGATTGCGTAAATCGTAAAAATTGTTTACCGAGTGAAGTGACGATTGCCTGTTTAGGTTTGGCATTTAAAGCTGATATTGATGATTTAAGAGGTAGTCCGGCATTGGAAATTACTCAATATCTTGCCGATTGGCATTTAGGGACTGTATTGGCGGTGGAACCGCATATTCAGGAATTGCCATCATCTTTGATAGGAAAAGTGGAGCTAGTTAATTTTGAGCAGGCTAATTTACGGGCAGATATTTTGGTTTTGTTGGTCGATCATTCGCTTTTTAAGAACGTATCACCCGCCCCTATTACTGTTCCGTGGGTAATTGATACAAAGGGGATATGGCTAAAATGAAGCGACAATATTTGCCGGATCCGTGGTTGTCAGATTTTTTTAGTCGTCCGATTATACAGGCGAAAGTCGTTGCTCAGGATTACGCACAAATTCAACAGTTACAAACTCAAGGTTTTCAATTTGTAGAAGGCGAAATTGAGTTTTGCTTTGATCTTGCAGAATATCAAGAAAAAACCACCGCTTGCCAAGTAGCAACGGCTGAAAATATTGCTGAATTAGAAGCCCTATTCGGACAAGCTTTCCCGACAAGTCGCTTTCGTGAGCCTTGGTTTTCAGTAGCGGAAAATCAACGTTTTTACCGTACTTGGATTGCCCGTGCGGTACGAGGAGAATTTGATCAACTTTGTTTGGTATTAAAAACGGCAAGCGGTCAAATTCAAGGTGGAATTAGCTTACGTTTATCAGAAAATCAGGCTCGAGTCGGTTTATTAGCGGTATCGCCTACCTGTCAACGCCAAGGTGTTGCGACTGTATTGTTACAAGCGGCACAAAATTGGGCGAAACAGCAAGGAGCGGACGTTTTGTTAGTCGCGACCCAAATCGGTAATTTGCCTGCGATCAATCTCTATTTAAAGCAAGGTGCGAGAATGTTAACAACGGCTTATTGGTTTTATCGGAAATAATGTATGCAGATTCCTTTTAATAAACCGCCGATTGTCGGAACGGAGCTTGGTTATATGCAACAGGCGATGGCAAGCGGCAAATTATCCGGTGATGGTATTTATAGTCAGCGTTGCGAACAATGGCTAGAAAGTCATTTTGGTTCAGCAAAAGCATTGCTTACGCCGTCTTGTACCGCCGCATTGGAAATGGTGGCGATATTAATCGATATTCAAGCCGGCGATGAAGTGATTATGCCGAGTTATACCTTTGTTTCGACCGCTAACGCATTTGTGTTGCGTGGAGCAAAGATTGTGTTTGTCGATATTCGTCCCGATACGATGAATATTGATGAAACGAAAATTGAAGCGGCGATTACGCCGAAAACCAAAGCGATTGTGCCGGTACATTACGCCGGTATCGCCTGTGAAATGGATACGATTATGGCAATAGCCGAAAAATATCGGTTGTATGTGATCGAAGATGCGGCACAAGCGGTAATGTCTTTTTATAAAGGCAAAGCATTAGGCACGATCGGGCATTTCGGCTGTTATAGTTTTCACGAAACTAAGAATTATAGTGCCGGCGGTGAAGGCGGTGCTTTATTGATTAATGATGATCGATTTATTGCTCGTGCGGAAGTGATCCGAGAAAAAGGTACAAATCGTAGTCAATTCTTTCGTGGCGAAACGGATAAATATACTTGGCGAGATCTCGGATCTAGTTTTTTAATGTCGGAATTACAAGTCGCTTATTTATATGCTCAATTGGAAGTAGCTCAACAAATTAAACAAACTCGTTTAAGCATTTGGCAACGCTATTTTGAAGTCCTGCGTCCGTTTGCTGAGCAAGGGCGGATTAGCTTACCGACTTGTCCGCCTGAATGTGAGCAAAACGGACATCTGTTTTATCTGAAATGGCGAGATATGAGTGAACGTAATGCGTTTATCGACAGGTTAAGACAGTACGGAATTTTGGCAGTCTTTCATTATGTGCCGTTACACAGCAGTCCTGCCGGTCAGCAGTTCGGTACTTTTATCGGTCAGGATCGTTTTACTACTTCAGAAAGCGAACGCTTGGTTCGCTTGCCGTTGTTCTACAATTTGCAACCACAAGCGTTAGATAGAATTATTCACGTGATATTGGAATTTCTTACGCAATGAAATCACTGAGCAAAACCGCTGTTTGGGCGACAAGTTACACCGCTTTTAAAATCGGTATTAGCCTAATACTGGTAAAATTATTTGCCTTGCAATTCGGTTTGGAAGGATTGGGACAAGCGGCAAATTTTATGACGCTAATTACCGTACTAGGCGTTTTTGCTGGTGGGGGGATTTTTAACGGCGTAACGAAATATGTAGCGGAATTGGAACATAGCCCAGAGCAATTAGATACGTTTTTAGTAACGTCAAACCGTATTGTTGTGTTGTTCTCTGCGGTGCTAGCGGTCATTTTTGTACTATTTTCTGCAAAAATCAGCGAATGGATTTTTTATTCTGAAGATTATCAGATTGTGATTGTGGTTACCGCCCTTATTCAGTTCGCTATTGCTAATAGTAATTATCTATTAGCGGTTTTAAAAGGTTATCGACAGGTTAAAGCAAATGCGATAAGCCTGATTATTGGTGCTTTTCTTAGCACGATTTTCTTTTTAGGCTTACTTTATTGTTTTGGGTATTTCGGTGGGTTAATTGGGATTGCTTGTATGTCAGCATTTAGTTTTCTGCCGGCAAGTTATTTCTTAAAACAAAGAGGCTATCGATTTAAATTTTGGCTACAAGGGCGTTTTTCTTGGCAATATGCACGTAATTTATCTAAATTTAGTGCTATGGTTTTGATTACGGCGATGACATTGCCAATAACTTATATTGTATTGCGAGATCTGTTAGCAGAGTCTCATTCATTGGAACAAGTTGGGTTATGGCAAGGCGTAAGTAAAATTTCCGATGCCTATTTGCGCCTAATCACAGCGGTATTTTCCGTTTATTTACTGCCTACTTTTGCCAAATTAACCCAAAAAGACGAAATAAAACGTGAAGTGGTGAAAGCGGTTAAATTTGTCGGGGTTTTTGTGATTGGCACAAGTCTATGCGTGTTTGTGCTAAAGCGAGAAATCATTCTGACGTTATATTCCGCGCAATTTTTGCCAATCGAATCATTGTTTATTTGGCAACTGATCGGTGATATGTTTAAAGTAGTTGCTTATGTATTCGGTTATTTGGTAGTTGCGAAGGCATCGTTAAAACTGTATATCTTAGCGGAAGTTTGTCAATTAACCTTATTGTTAATGATCGGACAATGGCTGATTCCGTTAAATGGTGCGGAAGGGGCGGTACAAACCTATTTATTAACTTATTTTTGCTATTTCTTTATCTGCTTATTAGCGTTTCATCGCTATCTAAAAAATTAAAACCTCAAAGATGCTCTTTGAGGTTTTTTTTTAATAAAACCTATAAAGAAACCGATACATTTTCTTTCACACGGCGACTACACGCTAGCACATAGCCTTGTGCAATTTCTTCTTCAGTTAAGTCGCCGGTGTGTACTACTTCATATTCACCGCCGGTGACTTTGGTTTTACATAAACCGCATAAACCGGTGCGACAGCCGGAAACTACCGGTTGTTCTTGTGCTTCTAATGCGGCTAATAGGGTCATACCAACCGGCACTTCTGCAGTGATTTGTTTTGCACCGTTGATCGTGAGAGTGGTTTTCTTATCCGAACTGATTTCACCGGCTAAGGCAGTATTAAAGAAAGCTTCGGTAAAGAATCGATCTTCGCTTACGCCTAATTCGGTTACGATATTTTTTAACGCCGCCATATAGGCTTCGGGACCGCAGGTCATCACGGTGTAATCGCTCACATTCGGCACGGCATTTTTGATAATTTCTGCCGAAATTCGACCGCTTGCAAAGCCTTCGGTTGCCCCGACCGAAGCGTTAATCACTAAGTTGAATTTTGGATATTTAGCTTTTAACTCTTCCCATTCCGCTTTGAAAATTACATCTTTTGGCGAGTGTACCGAATGGATAACGGTTAAGTTTACTTCTGGACGATTTGCTAATAACCAACGAGTCATTGACATAATCGGTGTAACACCGCTTCCTGCACCGACTAACAAGTAATTATCCGCTAACACCTGTTGGCAAGAGAACTCCCCCATTGGATTCGAGAACCATACTTGGTCGCCGACTTTCACGTCATTGTTCAACCAAGTTGAACCGACACCGCCTTCAATTTCACGCACGGTAATCGACACGAAACGGCTCTCGCCCGGGGTAGAAGAAAGTGAATAAGCACGAGTAATATGCGGCGTGTTTTTAATGCTGACTAACGCATATTGTCCCGCTTGATACGGGTAGAAATCCTGTGCGATAAAGTTAATCGTTTTTACTTTTGGCGCTTCTTGTACGATTGAATAAACCTGTAATTCATTAATACATAAAGGGTTTTTATTGGTATTTGCCATTTTAATTATTCCTTCTTGTTCTTTTCGGACGGGCACTGGACCCGCCCCTACAAGCGGTTTAAATTTGCAAAAATTTTGCGAAATTTGACCGCTCTTTTTTAATTAGCCGATTATTTATTGATGATATGACCAAAATCTTGTTCAGGGGTAGTTAAACCGCTTAAACCGAATTTTTCGTGTAATAAATTCATCACGTTGTCATTTAAGAACGCCGGTTTGCTTGGACCTGAGTAAACATTTTTCACGCCAAGCGCTAACAGCGTTAATAACACGATAATCGCTTTTTGTTCGAACCAAGAAAGCACAATCGAAAGTGGCAATTCATTTAAACCGATACCTAATTTTTGTGAAAGTGTCACCGCTAACATAATCGCCGAATAGGTGTCGTTACATTGACCTGCGTCTAATAAGCGAGGCAAGCCGCCGTCACCCATATCACTAACAGTACCGAAATCTAATTTGTTAAAACGGTATTTACCGCAACCAAGCGTAAGCACCGCAGTATCTTTCGGTAACGCATAGGCTAAATCCGTATAGTAATGGCGTTCTTCTTTATCGCCATCACAACCACCGATCACAAATACATGGCTCAATTTGCCCGCTTTGACTAAATCAATTACTGCGTCTGATGCGTCAATTAAAGTCTTGCGACCGAAGCCTACTGTGATGTAATGTTCTAATTCGGTATATGGGAAGCCTTCACATTCCAACGCTTTTTCGATAACCGGTGCAAAGTTGTGTTTTTCTAAATGCACTACGCCCGGCCAGCCTACGATGTTACAAGTGAAGATACGATCGGCATAATCACCCACATTCGGATCGATTAAACAGTTTGATGTCATCACGATCGCCCCCGGGAAGCGCGCAAATTCTTTTTGTTGATTCTGCCAGCCTGAACCGTAGTTACCGACTAAATGTTTGTATTTTTTCAGTTCCGGATAGCCGTGTGCAGGCAACATTTCACCGTGGGTATATACGTTAATGCCTTTGCCCTCGGTTTGTTCTAATAACGCTTTTAAGTCTTTTAAATCGTGACCTGAAATCAGGATACATTTGCCTTTCACCGGACGGATATTTACCGTTGCCGGCACCGGATTACCAAAGGTTTCGGTTTCGCCGGCATCTAACATTGCCATCACTTTAAAGTTCATTGCACCGATAGCGAGCGATTTCTCGAGTAATTCGTTTAAATCGCTTGGTTTTGTGCCTAACCAAGCCATAAAGCCGTGGTATTCCACATATAAATCGTTATCGAATTTGCCTAACACATAAGCGTGTTCTAAATACGCCGCGCACCTTTTAAGCCGTAAAGCGCTAATAAACGCACGCCGTGAACTTCTTCGCCGATTTCCGCACGGTCGGTATCTAACGCAAATTCTTTGGCTTGTTCGGCAAGTTGATCAATCGAAATGCCTTTGAGTTCAATGTGTGCTAACGGATGGTTAATCGTTGGGTTCGGCTCAATTTCGCTGACCGCTTTAATTAATTCGTTACGATAAATAATCGCTTGTTGCGCATAGCCAACGATACGGTTTGAATCGAAGTTTACGTTGGTTAGGGTGGCAAAGAACGCACGAGGGGCGAAGTTGTCCGCATCGTGGTTGATAATGCCGTGTTCACGCGCTTTTAACGCCCACGCAGACAGGCTGTGTAAGCAGGCGATTAATAAGTCTTGTAAATCTGAGGTTTCCGCCGTTTTACCACACATACCTTGACCGAAACTACAACCGTTTCCCACCGGGGTTACCATAGTTTGTTCACATTGAACGCAGTACATAAAATTACTCCAATTTAAATAATAAAATAAGTAACCTACTAAAATAGTAGGAATTGATGTTCGCAATCATAGCGATAACAAAAATGGAGAAAAAGCAGAAAATTTTGGAAAATGCAGGGAATTTGATCTAGTCGTAGTTATCTACTTAAAATAGGGTATAGGTTATTTTTATTGAAAATTATTCCTAATTTTATTGGTAAAGTTTTATGGTTTTTTGACCGCTTGTAACCGATTTTTCGCTTATAATCGTTAGCGTTAATCCAATTTTAGAAAATATTATGCGTCCTATTTATCATATTCTTGGCTCTGATATACCGCACCATAATCAAACGGTACTAAATTTCTTTCATGATCAGTTACTACCTCAATTATCCGAGCAACAACACTACTTTTATGTTGTGGGACAAGAGGAGTTAGGTTCGCAATACCCACAACTGAATTTACGATTTTTCTCTTCTCGTCAATCAATCGCCAAAGAAACTATAAAAACTGCCAAGCAAGCTCCAACAGCCAAGTTTGTATTACACGGTCAGTATAATATTTGGCTATGGCTTGCGATTTTGTGTGGAAATTTACCCGCTTATCGTTGTGTTTGGCATATTTGGGGAGCAGACCTCTATGAGGAGGCAAGCGGTTGGAAATTTAAATTTTTTTACCGTATTCGCCGTTTAGCACAGCAAAAGTTACCGGTTTTATGGGCAACGCACGGTGATCTTGCGTTTGCTAAACAGCACTTAAAACGAGAGAGTGCTCAAGATCAAGTTGTTTATTTCCCGACAAAAATGGATCGGCAACCTCTGATTCAAACAACGGATCAAACAAAATCCTTTACGGTTTTGCTCGGTAATTCGGGAGATCCATCCAATCGCCATTTGGCGGCATTAGTACAGTTAAGAAAAACGATGAGTGATAATATTCGTATTCTAATTCCTATGGGCTATCCTAAGAATAATCATCACTATATTGAACAAGTACAGCGGAAAGCGAAGGAATTATTTCCTCATAGTATTGTTGAGGTGATGACAGAGAAATTGAGTTTTGCACAGTATCAACAGCGATTAACGGAATGTGATCTCGGCTATTTTTATTTCCAACGCCAACAAGCGATCGGTACAATCTGTTTATTGCTTCAACAAAATATTCCACTCGTGCTAACAAAAGAGAATCCGTTTTGTATCGATATGCAAAATGAACAAATTCCGTTTTTGTATAGTGATGAATTAACAATGTCTAAAGTTCGACAAGTCAGGCAACAACTTCAAGATTATGATAAAAGTCACATTCGTTTTTTTGCACCTCATTATAATGAGCAATGGCTGACTTTATTAACGGAACTCAGTAATGATTGAATATACTTTATTAACCGGCTTTTATTTGATTTCGGTATGGCTAATATCAACGCACATTTATATTGCCTACCGACAACAGGCTTTTTCTTTTCATTTCCTATTTAGCCTAATTTATCTTGTTATCTTTTATTTAGGCTTCCCGTTATCAATGCTCATGACGTTCAGTTTTGAGAGCCAGATCGCTGATCCGAAGATATTATTTCTTACGCTTTTTACCGCCTTTGCTGGTTATCTTATCTATTGGTTTAGCTACCGCTTTTTTGCAAGAACAATCGGTACCCAAAAACAACAAGCGGTGGAAAATGTCACGAACTTTGCAAAATTAGAAGCAAAAGTAACCGCTTATTTATTATGTATCGTGGCGTTGGGGAGTATCGCTTGGTTCGTGTCGGTTAACGGCTTATTACTTTTTGAATTAGAAAAATACAGCCAAATTTTCTCAGCAAGGCTTCAGCATTTATGGCTGAAACGTTTCTTTTATTTTTTTCTGCCGGCGTTATTAATTCTCTTTTTCCTATACCAAAATAAAAGAATATGGGGAATCTTTCTGATATTGGGGATAATGATTGGTAGCTTGAACTATATTGCGGTTGGTGGCACTCGGGCGAATTTGGCGATGGCGGTATTATTATTTTTTCTGTTAGGGCTTTATAAAAATTATATCTCGTTCAAAACATTACTGATTGCTGGTATCGGTATGATCGGTACAATGTTTTTATTAGCATTAGCTCGTTATGGATTAAAAGTAAGTGGTTCGGAAGCATTGTTTACCTTTTTGTATCTGACGAGAGATACGTTTTCACCATGGGAAGATCTCACTAAGATATTGAGTTATCCGATTGAATACCAAGAACTCATGCCGATTATTCGAGATTTTTACGTCTATATCCCAGATGAACTATGGCAAGCAAAACCTACTTATATCGTGAATACGGCAAATTATTTCACTAAAGAGATTTTAGCAAATTTCTCAGGGTTAGCGATGTCCCCGACTTTATTGGGATCTTTCTATATTATGGGCGGATTTCCGATGATAATCGTGGGTATGATATTTGTTGGTTGGATAGTTCAGTGTTTTGATCGTTTATTTACTTACGGAAAATATCATCAAATGACAAGTATCTCTGCCATCATTCAAACCTATTGTATAGCGAACATATTTAACTTAATCGTTTTAGCGAGAGAAGGTATGGATGCCTTTATTTCCCGTTGGCTATTTTTTAGTATCGTTTTTTTAGCGTGTTGGAGTTTCGCAAAACTTATCACAATTAGCTTAGAACCTATATTGCTGACAAACAAGGCAAATAATCATGATAGAAACAGTTGAAATTCGCGGACTTAAAATTCTCACCGCAAGAAATAAAGCCGAACTTGTCGATTTTCTGATGAATGAACAGCAGATAAAAACCGGTAAATTAATTGCAATGAATGCTGAAAAGCTTGTGATGAGTGAAAAAAGGCCTGAAATTCGTCAACTACTCAAACAAGCAGAGTATAAATATGCAGATGGCATCAGTATGGTTCGCTCGGTAAAACGAAAATATCCGCATATTAAACAAATGGAACGGATTGCCGGTGTGGATTTATGGGAAGCATTAATGCAAAAAGCCGGAGAATTAGGTATACCGGTATTTTTGATCGGCAGTACAGCGGACACACTTGCAAAAGTTCAGCAAAAATTGACCGCTTGGAATGTCAATATTGTTGGATTACAAGACGGATATTTTGATAATAAAGAACAACAATTCATTATCGAGCGTATAAAACAAAGCGGAGCAAAATTGGTAACGGTTGCAATGGGGTCACCGAAACAGGAACAGTTTATCGTACATATTGAACGGGAGTATCCCGATTGCTTATATATGGGCGTAGGCGGAACTTATGATGTTTTTACCGGCAAAGTCAAACGGGCTCCGAAAATTTGGCAAGATCTCGGTTTAGAATGGCTATATCGTTTATTAAGCCAACCAACACGTTGGCGACGACAACTTAACTTGTTACGTTTTATGTATTACTACTGCACAAAACAGCTTTAAAAATCATCAACTATGATAATTATTATTCATTTTGAATAAATTAAAAACAAACAAATGATTTTTTTAAACTTTTTTGAAAAAAGTGCTAGACAACAAAAAGGGAAATCTATAATATACGCCTCCGTTGCGACGCACTAAACAAAACGATGAAAATCGTAAGCGTTCGTAGCTCAGTTGGATAGAGCGTTGGCCTCCGGAGCCAAAGGTCGCAAGTTCGAATCTTGTCGAGCGCACCAGTGGTCAAAAGCAATATTCAATCGGCAATGGTGGCTATAGCTCAGTTGGTAGAGCCCCGGATTGTGATTCCGGTTGTCGTGAGTTCGAGTCTCATTAGCCACCCCATTTAAAATATACTCTTGTGAGTAACTGACGGCGAGTAGCGCGACTTGGTAGCGCAACTGGTTTGGGACCAGTGGGTCGTAGGTTCAAATCCTATCTCGCCGACCAATTTATTTTTTGTTCTTTAACAATATATCAGACAATCTGTGTGGGCACTTGTTGATTGACTTGATTTTAAAAATATTATTTAAAACTTGAAGTCTTAATAGGTGCTTAAACTAGAAATTCATATTTATCTTTTACTTAACTTGGTTAGGTAAGAGAAGTGAACTTAGCTAAGCAGTTTATTGAGCGATTAAACTTTTTGAATTGAAGAGTTTGATCATGGCTCAGATTGAACGCTGGCGGCAGGCTTAACACATGCAAGTCGAACGGTAACAGGGATTAGCTTGCTAATTTGCTGACGAGTGGCGGACGGGTGAGTAATGCTTGGGAATCTGGCTCATGGAGGGGGATAACTACGGGAAACTGTAGCTAATACCGCGTAATATCTTCGGATTAAAGTGTGGGACCGCAAGGCCACATGCCATGAGATGAGCCCAAGTGGGATTAGGTAGTTGGTGGGGTAAAGGCCTACCAAGCCGACGATCTCTAGCTGGTCTGAGAGGATGACCAGCCACACTGGAACTGAGACACGGTCCAGACTCCTACGGGAGGCGACAGTGGGGAATATTGCACAATGGGGGGAACCCTGATGCGGCCATGCCGCGTGAATGAAGAAGGCCTTCGGGTTGTAAAGTTCTTTCGGTAGCGAGGAAGGTATCAAATTTAATAGATTTGGTAATTGACGTTAACTACAGAAGAAGCACCGGCTAACTCCGTGCCAGCGTACCGCGGTAATACGGAGGGTGCGAGCGTTAATCGGAATAACTGGGCGTAAAGGGCACGCAGGCGGTTGATTAAGTGAGATGTGAAAGCCCCGGGCTTAACCTGGGAATTGCATTTCATACTGGTCAACTAGAGTACTTTAGGGAGGGGTAGAATTCCACGTGTAGCGGTGAAATGCGTAGAGATGTGGAGGAATACCGAAGGCGAAGGCGACCCCTTGGGAATGTACTGACGCTCATGTGCGAAAGCGTGGGGAGCAAACAGGATTAGATACCCTGGTAGTCCACGCTGTAAACGCTGTCGATTTGGGGATTGGACTTTAAGTTTGGTGCCCGAAGCTAACGTGATAAATCGACCGCCTGGGGAGTACGGCCGCAAGGTTAAAACTCAAATGAATTGACGGGGGCCCGCACAAGCGGTGGAGCATGTGGTTTAATTCGATGCAACGCGAAGAACCTTACCTACTCTTGACATCCAAAGAAGAACTCAGAGATGAGTTTGTGCCTTCGGGAACTTTGAGACAGGTGCTTTGCATGGCTGTCGTCAGCTCGTGTTGTGAAATGTTGGGTTAAGTCCCGCAACGAGCGCAACCCTTATCCTTTGTTGCCAGCGGTTCGGCCGGGAACTCAAAGGAGACTGCCAGTGATAAACTGGAGGAAGGTGGGGATGACGTCAAGTCATCATGGCCCTTACGAGTAGGGCTACACACGTGCTACAATGGCGTATACAGAGGGAAGCAATATGGCGACATGGAGCGAATCTCACAAAGTACGTCTAAGTCCGGATTGGAGTCTGCAACTCGACTCCATGAAGTCGGAATCGCTAGTAATCGCAAATCAGAATGTTGCGGTGAATACGTTCCCGGGCCTTGTACACACCGCCCGTCACACCATGGGAGTGGGTTGTACCAGAAGTAGATAGCTTAACCGCAAGGGGGGCGTTTACCACGGTATGATTCATGACTGGGGTGAAGTCGTAACAAGGTAACCGTAGGGGAACCTGCGGTTGGATCACCTCCTTACCAAGAATTGAGCGACTGCAAGTGTTCACACAGATTGTTTGATGAATGAGTGAGCGTTTATGTTAAGTGATTTAAAAAGTTATTGAAAAATAACGGTATTTAACGTAGAATAATGTGCTCAAATGGCAAAGTGGAGAGCATCTTTAAATGTTGTCCCCATCGTCTAGAGGCCTAGGACATCGCCCTTTCACGGCGGTAACCGGGGTTCGAATCCCCGTGGGGACGCCATTTAAAGATGACTTTTGTTGTCTAAATTGTTCTTTAAAAAATTGGAAACAAGCTGAAAAACTGAGAGATTTTTCAAGTTCGTTAAAGCGAAAGTGATAATGAATACATTGAAAGTCTGAGTAGTTAAAAAATCTTGACTGAACAAAAGCAGTCAAGTGTTTAGTTTAAAAACTAACGTCAAATGTGAAGTTTGAAAGAATAAGAACATTTGAGGTTGTATAGTTAAGTGACTAAGCGTACACGGTGGATGCCTTGGCAATCAGAGGCGAAGAAGGACGTGCTAATCTGCGAAAAGCTTGGATGAGTTGATAAGAAGCGTTTAATCCAAGATATCCGAATGGGGAAACCCACTAGATGAAGAATCTAGTATCACTATCTGAATACATAGGATAGTGAGGCAAACCGGGAGAACTGAAACATCTAAGTACCCCGAGGAAAAGAAATCAACCGAGATTCTGTAAGTAGCGGCGAGCGAAAGCGGAGGAGCCTTCAAACGATAGCATTCGATTTAGGAGAATGAGCTGGGAAGCTCAACGACACAGGGTGATAGTCCCGTATTCGAAAAATTGATAGTGGTACTAAGTTTGAGACAAGTAGGGCGGGACACGAGAAATCCTGTTTGAAGAAGGGGGGACCATCCTCCAAGGCTAAATACTCCTGATTGACCGATAGTGAACCAGTACTGTGAAGGAAAGGCGAAAAGAACCCCAGTGAGGGGAGTGAAATAGAACCTGAAACCGTGTACGTACAAGCAGTGGGAGCCTCTTTGTGGGGTGACTGCGTACCTTTTGTATAATGGGTCAGCGACTTATATTTTGTAGCGAGGTTAACTGAATAAGGGAGCCGAAGGGAAACCGAGTCTTAACTGGGCGATTGAGTTGCAAGGTATAGACCCGAAACCCGGTGATCTAGCCATGGGCAGGTTGAAGATTGGGTAACACTAATTGGAGGACCGAACCGACTAATGTTGAAAAATTAGCGGATGACTTGTGGCTGGGGGTGAAAGGCCAATCAAACCGGGAGATAGCTGGTTCTCCCCGAAATCTATTTAGGTAGAGCCTTGAGCGGACACCTTCGGGGGTAGAGCACTGTTTCGGCTAGGGGGTCCATCCCGGATTACCAACCCGATGCAAACTGCGAATACCGAAGAGTGATACTCAGGAGACACACGGTGGGTGCTAACGTCCATCGTGGAGAGGGAAACAACCCAGACCGCCAGCTAAGGTCCCAAAGTACTAGTTAAGTGGGAAACGAAGTGGGAAGGCTTAGACAGCTAGGATGTTGGCTTAGAAGCGACCACCATTTAAAGAAAGCGTAATAGCTCACTAGTCGAGTCGGCCTGCGCGGAAGATGTAACGGGGCTAAAACTAGTCACCGAAGTCTGCGGCATCAATGGAAACATTGTTGGGTAGGGGAGCGTTCTGTAAGCGGATGAAGCTGAATTGAGAAGTTTGGTGGACGTATCAGAAGTGCGAATGCTGACATAAGTAACGACAAAACGAGTGAAAAACTCGTTCGCCGGAAGACCAAGGGTTCCTGTCCAACGTTAATCGGGGCAGGGTGAGTCGGCCCCTAAGGCGAGGCTGAAAAGCGTAGTCGATGGGAAACGGGTTAATATTCCCGTACTTGGTATAACTGCGATGTGGGGACGGAGAAGGTTAGGTTATCAGACTGTTGGATGTCTGTTTAAGCCGGTAGGTGGGAATTTTAGGCAAATCCGGAATTCCGTTAACACCGAGAAGTGATGACGAGTCTCTACGGAGATGAAGTAACCGATACCACGCTTCCAGGAAAAGCCACTAAGCTTCAGGTTATACTAAACCGTACTATAAACCGACACAGGTGGTCAGGTAGAGAATACTCAGGCGCTTGAGAGAACTCGGGTGAAGGAACTAGGCAAAATAGCACCGTAACTTCGGGAGAAGGTGCGCCGGCGTAGATTGTAAGCGTTTACCGCTGAAGGTTGAACCGGTCGAAGATACCAGCTGGTCGCAACTGTTTATTAAAAACACAGCACTCTGCAAACACGAAAGTGGACGTATAGGGTGTGATGCCTGCCCGGTGCTGGAAGGTTAATTGATGGTGTTATCGAAAGAGAAGCTCCTGATCGAAGCCCCAGTAAACGGCGGCCGTAACTATAACGGTCCTAAGGTAGCGAAATTCCTTGTCGGGTAAGTTCCGACCTGCACGAATGGCATAATGATGGCCAGGCTGTCTCCACCCGAGACTCAGTGAAATTGAAATCGCCGTGAAGATGCGGTGTACCCGCGCTAGACGGAAAGACCCCGTGAACCTTTACTATAGCTTGACACTGAACATTGAATTTTGATGTGTAGGATAGGTGGGAGCCTTTGAAGCAGTCACGCCAGTGATTGTGGAGGCGTCCTTGAAATACCACCCTTTAACGTTTGATGTTCTAACGAAGATTGCGGAACGCGGTCTCGGACAGTGTCTGGTGGGTAGTTTGACTGGGGCGGTCTCCTCCCAAAGAGTAACGGAGGAGCACGAAGGTTTGCTAATCACGGTCGGACATCGTGAGGTTAGTGCAATGGTATAAGCAAGCTTAACTGCGAGACAGACAAGTCGAGCAGGTGCGAAAGCAGGTCATAGTGATCCGGTGGTTCTGAATGGAAGGGCCATCGCTCAACGGATAAAAGGTACTCCGGGGATAACAGGCTGATACCGCCCAAGAGTTCATATCGACGGCGGTGTTTGGCACCTCGATGTCGGCTCATCACATCCTGGGGCTGAAGTAGGTCCCAAGGGTATGGCTGTTCGCCATTTAAAGTGGTACGCGAGCTGGGTTTAGAACGTCGTGAGACAGTTCGGTCCCTATCTGCCGTGGGCGTTGGAGAATTGAGAGGGGTCGCTCCTAGTACGAGAGGACCGGAGTGGACGCATCACTGGTGTTCCAGTTGTCTCGCCAGAGGCACTGCTGGGTAGCTACATGCGGAAGAGATAAGTGCTGAAAGCATCTAAGCACGAAACTTGCCTTAAGATGAGTTCTCCCCGACTATAAGTCGGTAAGGGTTGTTGGAGACTACGACGTAGATAGGTGTGGTGTGTAAGCGTAGTGATACGTTGAGCTAACACATACTAATTGCCCGAGAGGCTTAACTATACAACGCTCAAGTGTTTTTGGGCACTACACTCAGTAACAGCTTGTTTCGAATTTAAACCGAATTTCCCGACGACAATAGTGCGGTTGTCCCACCTGACTCCATTCCGAACTCAGAAGTGAAAAGCCGTTACGTCGATGGTAGTGTGGGGCTTCCCCATGTGAGAGTAGAGCATCGTCGGGTTTTTATTACCTTAGCTTATTTTAACTAAGTGAGTTAAGTTAATAAGTACAGAATTTGATTAACAGCCATAGTGCCGTGGCTCTACCTGAATCCATTCCGAACTCAGAAGTAAAACGCGGTAACGCCGATGGTAGTGTGGGGTTTCCCCATGTGAGAGTAGGGCACTGTTAATCTACTAAATTTGCGGAGCGGTAGTTCAGCTGGTTAGAATACCTGCCTGTCACGCAGGGGGTCGCGGGTTCGAGTCCCGTCCGTTCCGCCACTTATCTAAAAGCGAGTTGGTTACTCGCTTTATCTATATATAATACCAATAGGGGCGTAGTTCAATTGGTAGAGCACCGGTCTCCAAAACCGGGTGTTGGGAGTTCGAGCCTCTCCGCCCCTGCCATATTTAAGAAGCCGATTAGTTTACACTAATCGGCTTTTTGTATATTTAGGTTTTCTTTAAATTTAAACCAATGCTTTCTGTTAAAATAAGAAAATATTTTTATATGCTAGTCGTCCTATGAAAAAGTTAGATCCCATTATTGAACAGTTTTTAGATAGTTTATGGCAAGAACATGGATTATCTGAAAATACATCGGTTTCATATCGTTTAGATTTAGAACGTTTCTCTGAATGGTTGCCTACGCCTGAAGCATTTTTGACTCTAGATCATTTTGATTTACAAGCATTTCTTGGAGAAAGATTAGAACAAGGTTATAAAGCAACAAGTTCAGCGCGTATGTTAAGTTGTTTGCGTAAATTTTTCCGCTTTTTATATACAGAGAATTATCGTCAAGATGATCCTACAGTCACTTTAACTTCTCCTCGTAAGCCAGCACATTTACCTAAATCTTTAAGTGAAGAACAAGTAATGGACTTATTGGATTGTCCGAATACCTTAGACCCTATTGAATTACGCGATAAGGCTATGTTGGAATTGTTATATGCAACAGGCTTGCGAGTGACAGAACTTGTTTCTCTCAGTATAGATAACTTGAGCCTACGTCAAGGTGTTGTTCGTATTGTGGGGAAAGGGGATAAAGAGCGACTAGTACCAATAGGTGAAGAAGCGAGTTATTGGATTCAAGAGTTTTTTCAGCATGGGCGAGCAATATTACTGAATAACCTGCAATCGGATATCGTCTTTCCGAGTCGTAGAGGGCGACAAATGACACGCCAAACATTTTGGCATAGAATAAAGCATTACGCTGTATTAGCTGGAATTGATAGTAAAAAACTTTCGCCACACGTTTTACGTCATGCATTTGCTACGCATTTAGTGAATCACGGTGCGGATTTAAGAGTCGTACAGATGTTGTTAGGACATAGTGATCTCTCTACCACACAAATTTATACTCATGTTGCTAAAGCACGTTTAAAATCATTACATCAACAATTTCATCCTCGAGGATAATATGCAGAAATCATCATCTAAATTCAATTGGGCATTAGCCTTCTTTTGCTTACCTTCTGCCTTATGGCCGCTTGCATTGCTGATTTCACCAAAATTTTCCAGTTTAGCGTTAACTCCTACACAGATTAATTGGTTTTCGACCGCTTTTTGGATTTATCCATTCGTATTATTTGTGATAGCGTTAGTTTTATATAAATTACACCAATCAAAAAAAGCGTTAGCTCGAGGTTTATTGCTACTTTCGCTGATCATATTTTATGCTTTACTTGGCTATATTATTCAAACGTTATAATCTAAAAACCTGCGAGAGCAGGTTTTTTTAATTGCATAGAAAAACTAACTGATCGCCCCAAAAGATAAGAGGTGTTTGTTTTCGTAACCAAACGGGTACTTGTGCTTGTTGGTAGAGCTTTTTCATTTCTTCTCGCATTGGTTTGCCATACGGTTGCACTTTTCCCTGATGTGCTAACTTTACTTGAAACGAGGAATTAACCAATTCCTTTGGTAGTAACAAGCGATCTAGTTTGTCTGATTTTTTGTAAATAATTTGGTTTCCTAAATGTTGTAACTCGCCAATTTCATACGGTAGTTTCAACGTTTGATGTGTTAATAATGGCTGACAGAAATCATCTAATGCCAATAATTCGCCGGTTAAATACAGGTGATTTTGATAACGGCGTAACCAATAATTTGCTAGTTTAATTTGTGGATTTTTATCTGCATTTGCAAATATCATTTGATTAATCACTTGATCCAACTGTGCGGAACTTGGCATCTGCACGCCACATTTGTCTAGCCATAAACGAATCAGTTGTTGTTGTTTTGCCAAAGAAAATTGTGGGAAATCTGCAATATTTAACCATTTTTGTAGAAAGTTTGCATAACGGTTCAATTCTTGAGAAAGTAATTCTTCTAATAAGGCTTGCTGTTCTGCACAATGCTGTGCGGAACGTGCCACCATTTGATTGAAATGTTGCCAACGTTGGTTCAGCACAGGCAGTACTTCGTTGCGTAAAAAGTTACGATCATAATGATTATCCTGATTACTTTCATCTTCAATCCAAGTTAATTTTTGTTGATCCGCATATTGCTTAATTTGCGTCTTATCTACGCAGAGAAGCGGTCTGAAAATAGTAAAATTTTGCCAAAATCCGACCGCTTGCATAGCGGATAACCCTTTGATTCCGCTACCGCGTTTTAAGGCAAGTAAAAATGTTTCAGCTTGATCATCAAGATGATGAGCGGTTACAAAGATCTCATCAGCTCGAATAATTTCGCTGATTGCCTGATAACGAGCAATTCTTGCACCGGCTTCGATACCTTCGCTACTGTCTACCGAAACTTTTTGCAAAATAAACGGAATTTTTAACTGCTTGCAAAATTGTTCACAGAAAGCGACCCAACTGTCGGCATTCGGACTCAGTCCGTGATGAATATGTACTGCTCTGATATTTATGCCCAATTTTTCTGAAATGTGCATCACAGAATGTAATAACACTACCGAATCAATGCCACCACTTAATCCAATTAAAAAATGAGATTGGTTCGGAACATAGATATTAAATTGGTGAGTAAGTAAATCAATAGAATACATAAAATGATGTAGATTAGACTGAACATAAAAAGATTCTACGCTTTTTGGGTCAAGAAACCAAATAGGAAGTTTGTGATACTAGGTAAGATAAAAGGCGGTTAATTCAAGTAAGATTTAACCGCCACTCTATCGATTTAAGGAACTAATTTTTCTTCCAAAGTAATTCTAATTCTTCTAAAGTTTTTCCTTTTGTTTCTGGCACAAATTTCCACATAAATAATGCTGCTAGCACACTCATTACACCATAGACCCAATAAGCAAAGCCATGATTAAAATGTTCGACTAAGTAAGAACTTTTATCCATCATTGGGAAGGTCCAAGAAACGATGTAATTGGCAATCCATTGTGTTGCAACGGCAATTGCAAGTGCTTGGCTACGAATCGCATTTGGGAAAATTTCAGCAAGGAGTACCCAACATACCGGTCCCCATGATACCGCAAAAGAAGCGACATAAAATAGCATACCGGTCAATGCAACTCCGCCTGAAAGGTTAGCATAGAAGGCTGTGCCAAGTACAAGCATACCCATTGCCATACCTAATGCACCGATAATTTGTAATGGTTTACGACCATATTTATCTACGGTAAAAATTGCAATTAAAGTACAGGAAAGATTGATAGCACCCATTAAAATGGTTTGTAGTAAAGCATTATCCGTGCTTGAACCAAGCGATTTAAAAATTTCTGGAGCATAGTAAAGCGCGACATTAATACCTACGAATTGCTGGAATACAGAGAGTAAAATACCAATCACTATTACACCGATACCGAATGAAAGTAGTGGTGTGCTTTGAACAACTCTATGTTCTAAAGAGGCTAGAATATTTTGTAATTCTTTTTTGCCGGATTGTTCTCCCAATAATTTTAATAATGTAATCTCAGCTTGTGAGAATTTGTTTTGTAACACTAGCCAGCGGGGGCTTTCCGGTACAAAGAAGAGAAGAATTAAAAATAACCCTGCCGGTACAACTTCAGAGAGGAACATATAACGCCAGCCAACCGTATCCAACCAAGCATGATCTCCACTTAATGCAATAAAATAATTCACGAAATAGACGACCAATTGTCCTGCGATAATCGCAAATTGGTTAAATGACACCATTTTTCCTCGTATATGAGCCGGTGCAATCTCAGCGATATACATAGGAGAAACCATTGATGCAATACCTACACCGATACCACCAATAATGCGATAGATAACAAATTCAGTGAGGAAATTACTTAAATAAGTTGGTATGTCTGTTTCATCAATATCTCGTAAGCCAAATTCCGGATATGCGGATCCTAACGCTGAGATTAAAAAGAGAATAGCGACAATAAGTAATGCTTTTTTACGACCGAATTTACTACTCAAATAACCACCGCAAGCACCGCCGATGATACAACCGATTAATGCACTGGCAACGCAGAAGCCTAAGAGTGAATTTGCTGAAATTTCAGGTAGACCTTTTGGCTGAATAAATACGGTATCTAATGACGCCACTGTGCCTGAAATAACGGCGGTATCATAACCAAATAATAAGCCGCCTAAAGTTGCTATTAATGTAATCCCTATCACATACATATTGGTTTTTGGTGTGGACATTGTGAATCTCCTTAAATAGATTATGTCGCTATATGTTTATCTATTTTTCACATTCTTTATTCTTATCTCAATTTCTAAAAATGTTTTTAGTATTACGTTTTTTCATTTTTGTGATCTGGATTGCAAAATGCTAAATAATAAGAAAATCAATAGGATATAAAAAAGCATATCTTGTTTAAAAGATATGCTTTTGAAAAGTGTTGATAAACAGCGGTCATATTTCTGCAAATTTTTGCACAAAATTGACCGCTTACGTTTACTTAATTAAGCTTTTTTCTTACTCATACTATCCGCCCAGACTGCAAGCAATAAGATGGCACCTTTTACAATGTATTGCCAGAAAGTTGGAACGTCTAACATACTCATACCGTTGTCGAGTAAGGCGATAATGAACGCACCGATCACCACACCATAGATAGAGCCGATACCACCGGCTAAACTTGCTCCACCGATAACACAAGCGGCAATCGCATCAAGTTCAGCATTTTGTCCGGCTGAAGGTGCACCAGCGCCTAAGCGAGAACTTAAAATTAAACCGGCGATACCGACTAATAAACCGTTGATTGCAAAGATCAGTAATTTCACTTTTTCTACCGCAATCCCTGATAAACGAGCGGCATCAATATTGCCACCAATGGCATAGATATGACGGCCGAATGCGGTTTTACGTGCGATAAATGTACCGGCAATCGTGAGTAAAGCGAGTAATAAAACTGGGAATGGTACGCCACGGTAGTCGTTAAGTAAATAAATCGCACCAAGTACCACGATTGCTACCAAACCGTATTTCATGGTTTCTTTACTCATAGTCGGCACATTGAGATTTAAGTTTTGGCGTGCTTTACGTTGGTAACTGCCCCAAGCAATGAATAACAACATACCGAGTGTGCCTAAAACCATTCCCACTGTATCAGAAAGATAACCTTGACCAATAACAGTCATATCTTGGCTGATAGGTGAAACGGTTGTTCCGTTAGTTAAGCCGATGAGTACACCACGGAAAGCAAGCATACCGGCGAGCGTGACAATGAAAGACGGTACTTTTTGATAAGCCACCCACCAACCGTTCCAAGCACCTAATAATAAACCGAGTGAAAGGGTAACAATGATAGTGACAGAAAGTGGCCAACCCCACCACACATTCGTGATAGCCGCAAAACCACCGAGTAAGCCCATCATCGAACCGACTGATAAATCAATTTCTGCCGAGATAATCACAAACACCATACCGATAGCAAGAATCCCAGTAATGGATGTTTGGCGGAGTAAGTTAGAGATATTTCTCGCACTGACATAAGCCCCGTCGGTAGCAATGGAAAAGAATGCCATAATCACAATAATGGCAATCAACATAATATACACTTGTAAATTAATTGATTTTAATTTGTTCATAGGTTACTCCTTAAGGGCGGCTTCCATCACTTGTTCTTGGGTTAAATTATGATTAATTAAATCTGCTTTGATTTTGCCTTGGTGCATAACAAGCACACGATCACTTATACCTAGCACTTCTGGTAATTCTGATGAGATAACAATTACAGCCATTCCTTGTTGAGCAAGTTGGTTAATTAATTTATAAATCTCATATTTTGCACCAACATCAATGCCTCGGGTCGGTTCATCTAAAATCAGAATTTTAGGATTGAGCAGTAGGCATTTCGCTAAAATTGCTTTTTGTTGATTACCGCCGCTTAAACGTCCGATAGCAAGATCCGGTGAAGAGGTTTTTACCGTAAGTTTAGCGATAGATTGGTTAATAATGGTTTCTTCTAACGGTTCATTAATCACTTTTTTGCCGAAACAAAATTGCGGTAATGCGGCTAATGTAATATTTTTACCGACACCCATAATCGGTACAATGCCGTGTTTTTTACGATCTTCCGGCACCATTACAATATTTTTCTCAATCGCTTGAGCACAATTTCTAATTTGGACTTTTTGTCCTTCTACATAAATATCGCCTTGATATTTTCCTAAATAAGAACCGAAAATACATTGTGCCATTTCAGTGCGACCTGAGCCGACCAGACCTGCCACACCAAGGATTTCACCTCGTTTTAGCGAAAAACTGGCATTATCTACCCGTTTGATATGCGTATTGGTTGGATGCCAAGCGGTGATATTTTCCACTCGTAAAATTTCTTCACCAATGTCGTGTGGTTCGTGTGGATAAAGTGAAGTAATTTCACGACCGACCATCATAGTGATAATGTCATCTTCACTCATTCCTTTTGCTGGGCGAGTGCCGATATATTCGCCATCACGAATCACACAGATATTGTCTGAAATCGCTTTGACTTCATTCAGCTTGTGCGAAATATAGACGCACGCAATATTATGTGCTTGTAAGTCCTTGATAAGATTGAGCAGAATTGCTGTTTCGGTTTCAGTCAAAGATGCAGTTGGTTCGTCTAAAATTAATAAACGTACTTGTTTATTTAACGCTTTAGCAATTTCGACTAATTGTTGTTGACCTAAGCCTAATTCGGAAACTTTAGTATTCGGGTCGATATTTAGCTGTACTTGTTCCAATAAGGTTTTACAGCGTAGGTACATTTCATTATCGTTTGTTATGCCATAGTTTTTCATCTCGTTGCCTAAAAACATATTTTCAAGCACGGTCATATTTTTCACGAGAGTTAATTCTTGGTGGATAATGGAAATGCCTTTTTCTTCGGTATCTTTGATGTTTTTAGCGGTGAGTTTTTCGCCTGAGAAATAAATCTCACCTTCATAATCACCATATGGATAAATGCCACATAACACTTTCATCAGGGTCGATTTGCCTGAACCGTTTTCACCACAGAGAGAAAGTACCTCGCCGGATTCTAATGAGATAGAAATATTGTTAAGGGCAACGACATCACCAAACCGCTTGGTAATATTTTTCATTTCTAATAATTGAGCCATAATCCTTTCCTCTAGTTAAAAAATGTGCGGTATGACTACCGCACAGGATTTTAGAGCTAATTATTTACCATATACTGCTTCTTTAGTGTGGAAGCCATCTTTAATCACAGTGGTATCAATATTCTCCTTGGTTACCACAACAGGCTCTAATAAGTAAGCCGGTACATCTTTTACGCCATTATTTAGGGTTGAATTTGATTCCACCTTCTCGTCTTTACCTAAAGCAACGGAAAGTTCTGCGGCTTTATCAGCAAGGTTTGTAATCGGTTTATATACGGTCATTGTTTGTGAACCGTCAATAATACGCTTGATCCCTGCGATGTCTGCATCTTGACCGGAAATCGCTACTTTACCAGCCAGACCTTGCGCGCTAAGTGCTTGGATTGCACCACCAGCGGTTGCATCGTTGGAAGCAACCACTGCATCAATGTTGTTTTTGTTAGCAGTTAAAGCATTTTCCATAATTTGTAAGGCTTTTTCCGCAAGCCATGAATCTACCCATTGGTCTCCCACTACTTTGATTTTGCCACTATCAATATGCGGTTGTAGAACTTTCATTTGACCTTTACGGAACAATTTCGCATTGTTATCTACCGGGGAGCCACCCATTAAGAAATAATTACCTTCCGGTTTTTTCTCAATAATACTTTTTGCCTGTAATTCGCCTACTTTTTCATTATCGAAGGATACATAGAAATCAATATCCGCATTATTAATTAAGCGGTCATAAGCTAATACTTTTACACCTTCTTTTTTCGCTTCGGAAATCACGTTAGAAAGCACTTCACCGTTAAATGGAATAATCACTAATACATCAATATCTTTATTTAACATATTCTCAATTTGAGAAATTTGTGCGGTTGCATCACCATTGGCGGATTGCACAAACACTTTTGCACCTAATGATTCCGCTTTTTTTACGAAGATATCGCGGTCTTTTTGCCAACGCTCTAAACGAAGATCGTCAATAGACATACCGATTTTTAGATCTTTGGCAATGGCGGTTTGACCTAAAGCTAATAAGGTTGTTGCGGCTACTGCTAATAACTTAGATTTAAGTTTCATAGAACACCTCTGATTGGTTTGTGAGTAAAAAATAAGCGGTATTGCTTTGTGTGCAGTTTGCGTAGATTTTACATAAGGTGCAATTATCAGATTTAGTAATAGCATTACGTTTTTTCGCTTTTGTGATCACGACCACAATAACCAATTATCAAAATGAAAAAACAAAATAACGTAATTGAACCACTTTTTAATTTTTATCATTATGCTCTCGTTTTCAAAATCCATTGATTCACAGGAGAATTAATTATGTCTAACTATTTCGATAAAATTGAGAAAGTAAAATATGAAGGTGCTAACTCAACCAATCCTTTTGCTTTTAAACATTACAATCCGAACGAAGTGATTTTAGGCAAAACCATGGCAGAACATTTACGTTTAGCAGTGTGTTATTGGCATACTTTCTGCTGGACAGGAAATGATATGTTCGGCGTAGGTTCTTTAGATCGTAGTTGGCAAAAAACAGGTGATTTACTCGAAGGTGCAAAACAAAAAGCGGAAATTGCCTTTGAATTCTTCCAAAAATTAGGTGTTCCTTACTACTGCTTCCACGATGTGGACATTGCACCGGAAGGCAATTCATATAAAGAATATGTACATAATTTCCACACTATAGTGGATATTCTTGAGAAAAAACAAGCGGAAACCGGTGTGAAATTATTATGGGGTACAGCAAACTGCTTTACCAACCCACGTTATATGTCCGGTGCGTCAACCAATCCAAATCCTGAAGTGTTCTCTTGGGCAACATCGCAAGTATTTAACGCAATGAATGCAACCAAACGTTTAGGCGGTGAAAACTATGTGTTATGGGGTGGTCGTGAAGGTTATGAAACTTTATTAAATACCGATTTAAAACGTGAACGTGAACAAATCGGTCGCTTTATGCAAATGGTGGTGGAACATAAACATAAAATCGGCTTTAACGGTACGTTATTAATCGAACCGAAACCGCAAGAACCGACTAAACACCAATATGACTATGACGTGGCAACCGTTTATGGCTTCTTAAAACAATTCGGTTTAGAAAAAGAAATCAAAGTAAACATTGAAGCAAACCACGCAACCTTAGCCGGTCATACTTTCCAACACGAAATCGCAACCGCGCGGCATTAGATATTTTCGGTTCGATTGATGCTAACCGTGGTGATCCGCAATTAGGTTGGGATACCGACCAATTCCCGAACAGCGTGGAAGAAAATACGCTTGTAATGTATGAAATCTTAAAAGCAGGCGGTTTTACTACTGGTGGTTTCAACTTCGATGCGAAAATTCGCCGTCAAAGTACAGACCCGTATGATTTATTCCACGGTCATATCGGTGCGATTGATGTGCTTGCACTTTCATTAAAACGTGCGCGAAAATGATTGAAGACCAAACTTTACAAGGTATTGTGGATCAACGTTACGCAGGCTGGAACGGCGATTTAGGTCAGCAAATTCTTGCGGGTAAAGCAAGCCTTGAAGATTTAGCGAAAATCGTTGAAAGTAAAGCGCTTGATCCGAAACAGGTTTCAGGTCAGCAAGAATACTTAGAAAATTTAGTGAATAATTATATTTATCGTTAATTATTATTTATTGTAGGGGGACAAGATCCCCCTCTTTAGTAAAGAGGGGTTAGGGAGATTTGTTTAAAAGGTTAATTTACATTGTTTAAGTAAGTCTTTTTGCAATATGGTGTATTTTATTTCATTGATTATGCTTATATCGCAATCAAACCTCCCCCAGCCCCTCTTTTCTAAAGAGGGGAGTTCTCTTAGGAGGCTTTATGTATATCGGAATTGATTTAGGTACCTCAGGCGTTAAAGTCGTTTTACTCAATGAATCTCAAGAAATCATCGCAACCACCCATCAATCTTTACCTATTTCTCGTCCTCATCCGCTTTGGTCGGAACAAAATCCGGAAGACTGGTGGCATGCAACCAATTTAGCCATGCTCGCTTTGGCACAACAGCAAGATTTAACCGCAGTTAAAGCGATTGGCTTGACCGGTCAAATGCACGGTGCGACTTTATTGGATAAACATGATCAAGTATTGAGTCCGGCAATTTTATGGAATGACGGACGTAGTTTTGCAGAATGTGCTGAATTGGAGTCATTAGTGCCGAATAGCCGTGAAATTACCGGTAATTTGATGATGCCGGGCTTTACCGCACCGAAATTAAAATGGGTGGATAAACATCAGCCGCAAATCGCCGAACAAGTAGATAAAGTCTTATTGCCGAAAGATTATTTACGTTTACGTATGACCGGTGAATATGCTTCCGATATGTCGGATGCCTCCGGCACAATGTGGCTGGATGTCGGTAAAAGAGAGTGGAACCAGGCATTATTGAATGCGTGCGGGCTTGATGTGAATAATATGCCTAAACTGTTTGAAGGCAACCAAATTACCGGTTATTTACGCCCTGAATTGGCAAAAAACTGGAAGTTAAATACCGTTCCGGTAATTGCCGGGGGCGGCGATAATGCCGCCGGAGCTATCGGTATCGGGCTTTACCAAGCCGGACAAGCGATGTTATCGCTCGGTACGTCAGGGGTATATTTTGTTGTAACCGATAAATTTAGTGCCAATCCGCAAAAAGCGGTACACAGTTTCTGCCATGCGTTACCGGATCGTTGGCATTTGATGTCGGTCATGCTCAGCGCCGCATCAGCGGTCGATTTTGCCCAAAAAGTTACCGGTATTAGTGATATTAAAACGCTATTCCAACAAGTTGAAAATTGTAACCAAGCGAGTGATGCGATTTTCTTACCTTATCTATCAGGCGAACGCACACCGCATAATGACCCTTATGCAAAAGGTGTATTCTGGGGCTTAACCCATAACGATAACCCGATTACCATGGCAAGATCGGCAGTAGAAGGGGTAAGTTTTGCGTTAGCAGATGGCATTGACGTGTTACACGAAACCGGTGTGAAGGCGGATAATATCGCTCTGATCGGTGGCGGAGCAAAAAGTGCTTATTGGCGCCAATTATTGGCGGATATTACCGGCAGAACCTTTGAATATCGTACTGGTGGTGATGTCGGTCCAGCTCTGGGAGCGACGAAATTAGCACAGATTGCCTTAAATCCGAATGAAGATATTGCTAATTTCTGTCAGCCGTTACCGCTTGAAGCGGTTTACCAACCGAATCGCGACAAGTTTGCCGAATACCAAGACAAGCGGTCAAAATTTGCTGAAATTTATCAAAGATTAAAAGGTCTTTAATGCTCGGAAAGCTAGCCCGTTCAGTATGGACGGGCTTTTTTATCCATTTTATTCAAAAATCTTACAAAAATTTATTTTACGCCCTTGATCATTTCATTTTCATCCCTATTTATTGTTTCGTCTGAACGGGAACGTTGAACGTCCCGTTTCTTTTTTCAAAAATACTTGCAAGAAAATTTCAAATTTAGCCTTGAAAAGTTGTGAAAGAACACCATCTTGTGGGTAACGTTACGAAAACGTAATCAAACAAATTTATATTCAGAGGAATTTTAAAATGGGTAAAATCATTGGTATTGACTTAGGTACAACAAACTCTTGTGTAGCGGTAATGGACGGTGACAAAGCACGTGTAATCGAGAATGCGGAAGGCGCACGTACAACTCCGTCAATCATTGCTTATACGGATAACGAAACTTTAGTTGGTCAACCGGCAAAACGTCAGGCGATTACAAACCCGAAAAATACATTATTTGCAATTAAACGTTTAATCGGTCGTCGTTTTGAAAGTGAAGAAGTACAACGTGATATTAAAATTATGCCTTTCGAAATCACTCGTGCTGACAACGGCGATGCGTGGGTAAACGTAAAAGGCGACAAATTAGCACCACCGCAAATTTCAGCAGAAGTGTTGAAAAAAATGAAAAAAACAGCGGAAGATTTCCTTGGTGAAGCGGTAACTGAAGCGGTTATCACTGTACCGGCATACTTTAACGATGCGCAACGTCAAGCGACAATTGATGCAGGTCGTATCGCAGGTTTAGATGTTAAACGTATCATCAACGAACCGACAGCGGCGGCGTTAGCGTTCGGTTTAGGTTCAACTAAAGAAAACCAAGTGATCGCAGTTTACGACTTAGGTGGTGGTACATTCGATATCTCAATCATCGAAATCGATAACTTCGACGGCGAACAAACATTCGAAGTATTAGCAACCGGCGGTAACACTCACTTAGGTGGTGAAGACTTCGATAACCGTGTAATTGACTACATCATTGACGAGTTCAAAAAAGAACAAGGCGTTGATTTACGCAACGACCCAATGGCATTACAACGTGTGAAAGAAGCGGCGGAAAAAGCGAAAATCGAACTTTCTTCAGCACAATCTACTGAAGTAAATCTTCCGTATATCACAGCAGATGCAACAGGTCCTAAACACTTAGCGATCAACGTAACCCGTGCGAAATTAGAAGCGTTAGTAGAAGATTTAGTCGCAAGCTCAATTGAGTCACTTAAAACCGTATTAAAAGACGCAGGTAAATCAGTGAATGAAATCAACGACATTATCCTCGTTGGTGGTCAAACACGTATGCCGTTAGTACAACAAAAAGTGGCTGAATTCTTCGGTAAAGAAGCACGTAAAGACGTGAACCCGGATGAAGCGGTAGCAATCGGTGTTGCGGTTCAAGGCGGTGTATTAAAAGGTGATGTAAAAGACGTTCTTTTATTAGACGTTACGCCATTATCTTTAGGTATTGAAACCATGGGCGGCGTGATGACCGTGTTAATCGAGAAAAACACTACGATTCCAACTAAGAAATCACAAGTGTTCTCAACAGCGGAAGACAACCAATCAGCGGTAACCATCCACGTATTACAAGGTGAACGTAAACAAGCGTCTGCAAACAAATCTTTAGGTCAATTCAACCTTGAAGGTATTAACCCGGCACCACGTGGTATGCCGCAAATCGAAGTTACTTTCGATATCGATGCGAACGGTGTAATCAACGTATCTGCGAAAGATAAAAACACAGGTAAAGAACAACAAATTCGTATCCAAGCGTCTTCAGGTTTATCTGATGAAGAAATCGAACAAATGGTTCGTGATGCGGAAGCAAACGCAGAAGCGGATAAAAAATTCGAAGAGTTAGTTCAAGCACGTAACCAAGCAGACGGTATCGCACACGCAACTCGCAAACAAATCGAAGAAGCGGGTTCGGCGTTAAATGCAGACGATAAAGCGAAAATCGAAGTGGCTATCGCTGACTTAGAAAAAGCGGCGAAAGGCGATGATAAAGCGGAAATCGATGCGAAAACTGAAGCGTTAATTAAAGCATCTGAACCTTTAATGCAAGCGGCTCAAGCTAAAGCGCAAGCAGGTGAACAACCGCAACAATCTGCAAAAGATGACGGCGTAGTGGATGCTGAGTTTGAAGAAGTGAAAGATAATAAATAATCTTTTACGCTCAAATCGTAAAATCAAAGGGCGTGGCGACACGCCCTTTTGGTGTATATGACAAGTTCCCCCTCTTTAGAAAAGAGGGGTTAGGGGAGATTTGATAATGATGTCAAATTCTCTAATGAGTTAAAGTTGTCTCTGCCAAATCTCCCCCTGCCCCTCTTTGCTAAAGAGGGGAGTTTATGACTAGCGGTCAAATTTCCGTAAAATTTTACAAACGAAACACTATGGCAAAAAAAGATTACTACGAAGTCCTTGGCTTACAGAAAGGGGCGAGTGAGAACGATATTAAACGTGCTTATAAACGTTTAGCATCAAAACACCACCCGGATAAAAATCAAGGCAGTAAAGAAGCAGAAGAAAAATTTAAAGAAATCAACGAAGCCTATGAAGTGTTAGGCGATGCTGAAAAACGTGCCGCATACGATCAATATGGCCACGCGCTTTTGAACAAGGCGGTGGTGCCGGCGGATTTGGCGGTGGCTTCGGCGGAGGCGGTTTCGGTGGCTTTGAAGACATCTTTAGCGAAATGTTCGGTGGCGGATTTGGCGGCGGTGGTCGCCGTAATCGTGTTGTACGTGGCGATGATTTACGTTACGACATTGAAATTTCACTGGAAGAAGCGGTTAAAGGCTGTAAAAAAGATATTCGCATTTCAACATTAGCTGAATGTGATACTTGCCACGGCTCAGGTGCGGAAAAAGGTTCGAAAGTAGAAACCTGTTCACATTGTCACGGTTCAGGCAGAATCCGCCGTCAGCAAGGTTTCTTTGTGACGGAAGCGGTTTGTCCGAGCTGTCACGGAAGCGGTAAGAAAATTGAAAAACCTTGCAAATCTTGCCACGGTGACGGACGTGTTCAGAAAGCGAAAAACTTATCGGTCACTATTCCGGCTGGAGTAGACACAGGTAACCAACTTCGTTTATCCGGAGAAGGTGCGGCAGGCGAGAACGGTGCGCCGGCAGGTGATTTATACGTAGTGATTCACGTTCGTGAACACGATATTTTTGAGCGTGACGGTTCAAATCTTTACTGCGAAGTGCCAATCAGCTTCACGATGGCGGCATTAGGCGGTGAGATTGAAGTGCCAACGCTTGATGGCAAATTAAAACTGAAAATTCCGGCGGAAACTCAAACCGGCAAATTATTCCGTGTGAGAGGTAAGGGTGTAACAAGCCCACGTGGCGGTTATGCCGGCGATTTGATTTGCAAAGTAGTGGTGGAAACGCCGATTGCATTAAATGACGAGCAAAAAGACTTATTACGTAAGCTGGAAGAAAGTTTAGAAGGTAAAAGTAAGCATCGTCCACAACAAGAAGGCTTTTTAGATAGCGTAAAAAACTTCTTTTCAAATCTAGGTAAACACTAAAATTTAAGGGCTGTTCATTATCTGAATCAGCCCTTGTTTTTTTTATTTCTTAATGCCGGTAATACGGCACCACTCTTCTTTTTCTACCACCGGATCAAGATTGAAGTCCGGTGCATAGGCTTCGCAAACCGATTCCGCTTGCGTTGCTAAAATACCGGATAAACCTAAATCACCTTGTGGTTTCACCAACGTAATAATATTTGGTGCAAGCTCTTTCAGCGGGCCGGCAAGAATATTCGCCACCACCACATCGGCTTGTAAATCTTGCGGTTGATCTTTCGCTAAGAATAACTGTAAACGATCCGCCACACCGTTTGCTTCGGCGTTATTGGTTGAAGCTAAAATCGCCTGCGGGTCGATATCAATCCCGATCGCTTGTTTTGCACCGAGTTTAAGTGCTGCAATCGCCAAAATACCGGAACCGCAACCAAAATCGATCACCGTTTTACCTGCTAAATCTAAGCTATCTAACCATTGTAAACAAAGTGCGGTAGTCGGGTGTGTACCGGTACCAAACGCAAGACCCGGATCAAGCATTACATTCACCGCATTTGGATCCGGCACTTCACGCCAACTTGGGCAAATCCATAAACGTTTACCGAATTGCATCGGGTGGAAGTTATCCATCCACTCACGTTCCCAGTCTTTATCTTCGATTTGCTCAATCTTATGTGCAAAATCCGCTTCAACTAAACGGCTGGCAATTAATGCTTCCACGATTGCTTTCATATCGGTTTCCGCATCAAATAAACCCACTACGTCCGTATTGCCCCATAAACGGGTTTCACCCGGTAACGGCTCAAAAATCGGCGTATCTTGACTGTCCATAAAGGTTACCGACACCGCCCCGATTTCTTCTAAAAAATCACTGATTTGTTCAGCCTGTTTATCCGTACTATTTAAACGAATTTGTACCCATGCCATATTATTTTTTCCTTATTTTTATCTGCTTTCCTTAAACGAAAACCGATAATTTGTAAAATATCAGTCAAAAATGACCGCTTGTTTAGAGTTTTAACATTAAAACCATCTCATCAATGGGTGAACATGAAAAACCATACTTTAAATAAAATTGTTTTGCTTGCGGGTTTAACGCATGAACAAGCAATGCTTTTACCCCGATTTGGTTCGCTACCGTCTTCGATTTTAAGACCGCATCTTTTAACATTGATACGCCTAACTGCTTACCTTGTGCCGAACAATCGACAGCTAATCTACCTAAAATAATCACAGGAATCGGATCGGGCATATTACGTCTTAATGCACCTGCAACAAACTGACGACTCACCGAACCGGCAGATAAACAATAAAATCCCATCACCTGTTTATTATCATCACACACAACAAAGGTTTTACTGGCATTATTTTGCTGATTTTTCAATGCAGTACGTTGTAGCCATTGGTCTAGCACGACCTCACCGCATTGAAAATGTCGCACAATATGTTGCTCGGAAAGCGACTCCGGTGCATGCATTTTTACTCCCACACCGCTTTGGTATTTAACAGTTTATCTAACCCCGGATTATCCGTTGTCGGTTGCTCTAACAATCGGTTAAATTGCTCGAAAGTCTGCTCATTTAATTGGAAAACAGTACGATCTAAAATCACATTTTGGGCAAACTTGGCATGCGGTTTCTAACATAAAGTCAGAACGAGTTTTACCTAAAATACTTGCCGCATAATCAATTAAATCACGTTGATCAGGCATCGCTCGTAAATTAATTGGTGCAGTTCTCATGCTTCCTCCACTTCCAAAGATACACAACAGATATACATCTTAAAAGATTTAACGAAATAAGGCAATAACCATCGCTTTAGTATAAAAAACAGCAAGATCGTTGAATCTTGTCGCCTTTATTTACCCTCGTCCGCCAACCGTAATCTTATCTAATTTCACTGTCGGTTGACCTACACCGACCGGTACGGATTGCCCTTCTTTACCGCAAGTGCCGATACCTGGGTCGAGTTCCATTTTCTTACCGACCATTGAAACCTGCCGCATAGCGTCAATACCGCGCCGATTAAGGTTGCGCCGGTAACTGGTTTGGTGATTTTACCTTTTTCGATTAAGTAGGCTTCTGCGGTTGAGAATACGAATTTACCCGACGTAATATCCACCTGACCGCCGCTGAAATGTGGTGCGTAAATACCATAATCGACCGATTCAATCATTTCTTCAAATTCGTGATTGCCTTCTGTTAAATAGGTATTGGTCATACGAGGCATTGGTAGATGTGCATAAGACTCACGGCGACCATTACCGGTCGGTGCAACTCCCATTAAACGGGCGTTAAGTTTATCTTGAATATAACCTTTCAAAATACCGTTTTCGATCAATATGTTACGTTGCGAAGGCACACCCTCATCATCCACCGTAATCGAACCTCGCATATCCGCTACTGTGCCGTCATCAACGATAGTGCAAAGCGGCGAAGTCACTAGTTCGCCAATTTTGCCGGTAAATAGTGATGATTCTTTACGGTTAAAGTCGCCCTCTAAACCGTGTCCGACTGCTTCATGAAGTAAAATGCCCGGCCAACCCGCACCTAATACAATCGGCATCGTGCCAGCCGGTGCAGGCATTGCGCCTAAATTAACTAATGCCATACGCACCGCTTCTTTCGCTAAATAAACCGCTCGAGTATCACCGGTCATTTCACCGTTAACCACCTGCGGTTCAAAGAACCAATTTAAGCCGAAACGTCCACCGGCACCGGCAGAACCACGCTCACGTTTACCATTTTCTTCTACCAATACCGAAACTGATAAACGCACTAATGGGCGAATATCCGCCGCAAGCGTGCCGTCTGTTGCCGCCACTAACATCTCTTCATAAACCGCTGAAAGCCCTGCATTAACTTGAATCACTCGAGGATCTTCCGCACGTGCAACTTTATCGACTAAATGCGGCAGTTCTACTTTTTGCTCACGGCTTAACGTATCTAACGGATTGACCGACGCATAACGTTTGATCGCATTCGTTTGTTTGAAACTTTTTACCGATAATTGACCGCTTGCATTAGTAATCGAGCGAGTCGCGGTGGCACATTGTTCAAGCTGGCTCAAGCCGATTTGGTCTGCATACGCAAAACCGGTTTTCTCGCCCGATGCCGCACGTACACCGAAACCACGGTCAATATAAAAACCGCCCTCTTTGATTATCGAATCTTCTAACGACCAGCTCTCGTCTTGACTGAGTTGAAAATAGAGATCTGCATAATCGATTTGTCGATTCTCAAAATGATCAAGCACTTTACTCAAGTGCGATAATTCAAGTCCGCTTGGTAAAAGCAAACTTTCTGAAACTTGATTTAACATTGTTTTTCTCATATAGCAAAAATTCTTACCATTTTATACTAAACGGACGATTTTCCCAAAATAACAAGCGGTTAACTTTTCTGAAAATGTGGTAAAAATGGCGATTGCTTTTTTATAACACACATAAAATATGATATTGTAGAGCTATGAATCATCTGGATTAATCGTATTATGGAAAAAAATTCTTTTCGTATCGCCTTATGTTTTAATGCAAATAAAGTTTACGATCGCCAAGTGATTGAGGGGATTGGGCAATATATTCAAGCCTCTCAATGTACCTGGAATATTTTTATGCAAGATGATTTCACTTACCATAAAAACGATATGGAAGGGTTATTAATTGACGGTATTATTGCTGATTTTGATGATCCTGAAACTGCGATATTATTAACTGAGTTAAATATTCCCGTCATTGCTGTGGGTGGTTCCTATAAAAATCCGGATTACTATCCACAAATTCCGTATGTGGCAACTGATAATTATGCTTTAGTAGAAATGGCATTGTTACATCTCAAACAAAAAGGGATTAATCAATTTGCCTTTTATGGTATTCCGAGTGAAGCGGAAAAACATTGGTCGGTTGAGCGAAAAAATGCCTTTATCGATTTAATGGAAAAGTATGAGCATCAAACGAATATCTATTTAGGGCATCAAGTTGATGCGCAACATTGGCTGGAAGCTCAATCTGCATTAAGTGAGTGGCTATCGTCACTACCGGCACAAACCGGCATTATTGCAGTAACCGATGCGAGAGCCAGACATTTATTACAAGCCTGTGAATATTTAGAGATTGCTGTACCAGAACAGCTTTCGGTGATTGGTATTGATAATGAAGAATTAATTCAGCATCTGTCACGTGTTTCATTATCTTCTGTGGTACAAGGGACGAAACAAATCGGTTATCAGGCGACAAAAATGTTACACCACCTATTTGAAGGCAAAAAATTAAGCCATTCGCCGGTATTGATTCCGCCTTTACGAGTTGAGCAACGTCGTTCTACTGATTTCCACGCATTTCAAGATCCTTTCGTGATTCAAGCTATGCACTATATTCATCATCACGCCAGTAAAGGCATTAAAACCGAGCAAGTGCTTGATCATTTAAGGATTTCTCGTTCAAATTTAGAACAACGCTTTAAACTAGAGTTAAACAAAACCATTCATCAGGTTATTCACGAAGAAAAACTGAATCGAGCTAAGTATATGTTGCAATTTACCGATATCTCTATTCAGGAAATTTCAGAAGTTTGCGGTTATCCTTCATTACCTTATTTTTATGCGGTCTTTAAGAAAGAATATGATTGCACGCCTAAGAGTTTTAGGGATATGAAAAATAATTTGTAGATAAGTGAATAAGAAAGGAAACTTGCTCGACCAATGAAAAATTTCCCAAGCAAGTTTGTTAAATGACAGCAAAATTTAACCGCTTTTCGTTGCTATTTTGCTAGTGCCTGACGCAATTTCCCTTGATGCTCGGATAGTAATTGTTCGGCAGTTGCTTTATCTGAATCACTTAAGATCATCATAATCGCTAATTTTGCATTATTTTCAGCGATGTTTAGCGCATTTTCGGCAACGGTTCGATCACATTCAGTCGCTTCCATCACAATTTTAATTGCTCGAGCTTTGAGCTTTTCATTGCTTGCCTGCACATCAACCATTAAATTGGAATAGCATTTGCCGATCATTACCATTGATGCGGTAGTCAGCATATTCAACACCAGCTTTTGTGCCGTACCAGATTTCATACGGCTTGAGCCGGTCAGCACTTCCGCTCCTACCACCGTATCAATTGCAATCTCTGCAATTTGTGCCATTGCCGAATTCGGGTTGCTGGCAATCGAAACCGTGATTGCGCCTAAAGATTTGGCATATTCCAACGCACCGATAACATAAGGCGTGCGTCCGCTTGCCGCAATGCCGACCAATACATCTTTTGGTGAAAAATTGACCGCTTGTAAATCGACTTTACCTCGTTCAGTATTATCTTCCGCGCCTTCAATCGGGTGACGTAATGCACGTTCGCCCCCGGCAATAATGCCGACCACCATTTCCGGTGAAACGCCGTAAGTCGGTGGACATTCCGAAGCGTCTAATACGCCTAAGCGCCCGCTAGTGCCGGCACCGATATAGACTAAACGCCCACCATTTTGGAACGCTTGCACGATTTTTTCGACCGCTTGAGCGATTTTCGGTAAACATTTTTCTACAGCAAGCGGGACTTGTTTATCCTCATGATTAATCACTTTCACTAGCTCAAGTGCAGAGAGTTGATCGATATTCATTGAGTTAGGATTGCGTTGTTCGGTAAGCATTTTTGACAACGCAGTTAATAAATTTTTTTCTGACATTTTTATCTCCAACCACCTTTTACTTTTGGTGTTTTATACAAGTGAGGAAGTGATTACTTAGGATAAATTACCCCTAAACTCACCGACTGTTTTGCTCCGGTTACACTTGGTAAGTTGCTCGTTAAATTATGCATTCGTTGATAAGCCAGCCAGGCAAAAGCGATGCTTCGACATAATCAATATCCAATCCATATTCGCTAGTGGTTGTTACTGTCCATTTCGGTAGTAATTCATTAAAACGCCGCATTAACAATGGGTTACGTGCACCACCTCCACATACAAGTAATAAGCATTGCTTTTCACTTTCTAAAGTTTTTAACTCATTAACCACACTTTGTGCGGTAAATTCGGCTAGTGTACGTTGTACATCTTCAGGACGATAAGCGGTTAAATTAGCCGATTTTTTTGCAAGCCATTCGAGATTAAATAATTCTCGCCCAGTGCTTTTCGGGGCAGGTAATTTGAAAAAAGGCTCGTCAAGTAAACTGTCTAGCAATGCCGGAATCAAAGTGCCGGTTTTTGCCCATTCGGCATTTTTGTCATAGCGTTTAGCTTGGTGCGACTCTATCCACGAATCCATTAAGGCATTGCCGACACTGACATCATAGCCAATGGTAGGTTGCTGTGGTGCAAGTACCGAAATATTGGAAATACCGCCAATATTTAGCACTACAGTTAAGCGTTCCGGAGAGGCAAAAATCCCTTCATGAAAAGCGGGAACCAGCGGTGCGCCTTGTCCGCCAACTGCCATATCTTTACGGCGAAAATCCGCAATAGTAGTAATGCCGGTATGGGTGGCAACCAAATTCATATCACCGATTTGCATGGTAAACGGGAATTTGCCGTTTGGAGAATGCCATACGGTTTGTCCATGACAACCGACCGCTTGAATATCACTGGCGCTTAATTGATGTTCGGCTAAAAAGCGGTTGATACTTTCGGCATACAGTAAGCCTAAACGGTGATCGATTTCACCTAGTTTTTGCAAGGAAGTTTCACCACTTTTGAGTAAGTGCGATAAATCGGCACGTAAATCTTCCGGCATCGGAGTAAAGTCGCAAGCGGTCAACTTTGGTGGATTTTCTGCAAAATCCATAATGCACAAGTCTACGCCGTCAAGACTCGTGCCGGACATTACGCCAAGATAGAGGTTTTTAGTCATAAAAGTGAGATGAAAGGAAAATTTATTGAATTATATCGAATATCCGGCATAAAAGCGGTAAGATCTCGGCTGATTTTTACAAATTTATCACTTTATGAACCTTCAAAAACTTTTACTGATTCGACGATTTTTCTCCACCCTTGCATTTTTCTCAATGCAAACCGTATTTTTTATCTATTTACAGAAAAAAGGCTTAAGCAATAGCGAAATCGCTTTTTCATTGTCTTTATTGTTCTTTTGTAATCAAGCGTTGGCAATTTTAGCCGGCATTTGGGGTGACCGTTACGGCTTGGCAAAAATGATGCTACTCGGCTGTTTGCTGGATGTATTGGCTTATATTTTCTTCCTATCAGCGGATAATTACGGATTATTATTGTTAGCGACTACTTGCTTCGGGCTAGGGAGTTGTTTGTTTGGGACTAATGCGAAGGCGTGTTTATTAGCTTTGGCAGGCGATGAATATAGTGAGAAAACTCGTTTACAAGGCAAATATCTGAAAGTGACCAGTATGTCTTCAATGTTTGCACCGTTATTAGTGATTCCATTTATTAAACTTGAACAAATCGAGTTATTAATTTGGGTTTGTTTTGCGATGGAAGCGATGCTATTTGCGTTGATGATTAAGCCGTTTTATCAGATTCAAACCTTACAAACTTTGGTCAAATTCCGCTTCGAACAGATTCGAGAAATTATTACTAAAGAGTTTTTATTTGTGCATTTGATGCTGTTTATTCCGCTATCGATTGCCACTTCGTTTTTTGTGATTTTCCCGTTTTTATTTGATAACAAATTATCTGCACCGGAACATAGCCCAATAGCATTGTTTGTGAATGGTTTAATGACAGTATCGTTACAAAGCTATTTCTCGCGTAAAATTAATCTTACTGCGAAGCAAACCGTTTGGGTCGCACCGCTGTTAGCGATGGGTATTATTGTGCCGTGGTTTATTACCTTGCATTACATTTCGCTGTGTAGTGCTTATGTCTATTTGGTTATTTTTACCGTGATTGAGGTGTATGCGCTGACAGCAATGGCGAATTTGTTAGTGAAATTTGATAACGGTACCAATCGAGGCTTCATTTTCGGTGCATCACGTCTGTTACTTTCGATTGCGACGGTAGTGGTAATGAATTTAATTCCTCATTTGTTTTTGGTGTAGTTATGACTATTCTTTGGATTTCTCTCGGTGCAGTGTTAGGCGCTATTTCTCGCTGGCAATTAGGCGTATGGTTTAACAGTTTTTTAAGTCAATTCGCTTTTGGTACATTGTTAGCCAATTTGCTTGGTTGCTTCTTAATTGGAATTGCTATCGGATTACATTTGAATGACGGGCAGAAGCTGTTGTTTATCACCGGTTTTCTAGGTAGTTTTACCACCTTTTCAAGTTTTTCATTAGAAGTGAGTGAAAAGCTACTGGCGGAGAAATATTATCAAGCCTTCTGTATTGTTGGTTTGCATTTAGTCGGGGGAATTTTGTGTACAGTAATAGGAATCTTGCTGGTACGCCTTTTTACAAGCGATCAAATTTACTAAATTTTTTGCAAAAAAATGCCCTCACGACTTAAAGTTGGAGGGCATTTTCGTTAGCTAATTAAAGTAAGATATTTGCAAATAGTAAACCGAATGCAATACTAAATGCCATACTTAATAAACCCGGTAACATAAAGCTATGGTTAAAAATGTATTTACCAATTCTTGTTGTACCTGTCGTATCGAAGTCAATAGAAGCAATAATTGGACCATAGTTTGGAATAAAGAAGTAACCGTTTACTGCAACGAATACCGCAATAAGTACCGCAGGATCAATTTGTAATGCAACCGCTAATGGGAAAAGTGTTGCTACGGTAGCACCTTGGCTATTTACTAGCACAGATAATACGAATAATGCGAATGCAAAAGCCCATGGAGCGGTTTCTACTAAGCCTGAAACCATACTTTTTACTTCAGTCATGTGACCTTGCATTAAGGTGTCACCTAACCATGCGATACCAAAGATAGCGATTACTGCACGCATACCAGCATGGAATACAGAACCTTTAGTAATTTCATTGCCATCCGGTTTGCAGAAGAAAATGATTAATGCACCGATAGTCAACATAACGATTTCAATTGTATGTGCCATACCCATTGGTTTGCCGTCAAATACCGGACGTAATGCTGGTACTGCACCCATTAATACCACTAATAATGCACCAAATAAGAAGAGGCTTACTGAAAGTTTTGCTGTCGGTTTGATTGCAACATCCGCAGGATTAGTATTAGCATTATTTGCTTTTACATACTCAGGATCTTGTAATAGTTTTTGGTAATGTGGGTCATCTTTTAGTTCTTTACCCATTTTATTCACGAATACACAAGCAAGCATTAAACCGAAAAGTGTAGCCGGAATAGTTACAGAAAGTACGTTACCTAATGTGATACCTTGAGGCTCTAAGAATGCAACAACTGCAACTACTGCTGCGCGATCGGGCTTGCGACAATTGCAAATTGAGATGCGATTACTGCCATTGAAAGCGGACGTTCAGGGCGGATACCGTTATGGCGACTTACTTCAGCGATAACCGGTAATACAGAATAAGCTACGTGACCTGTACCTGCTAACACGGTGAATGTCCAAGTAACAAGCGGAGCGATAAATGTAATATATTTAGGGTTACGACGTAAGATGTTCGTTGCGATTTTAATCATATAATCTAAACCGCCAGTCGCTTGCATTGCTGCTGCCGCCGAAACAACCGCCATGATCATAAACATAACGTCAATCGGTAAACCTGCCGGTTTTAAACCGAAGCCAAAAGAAAGAATTGCTAGACCTAAACCGCCAAAGACACCTAAACCGATACCACCCACACGGGCACCAATTAAAATACATAGTAGAACTATGGCAAACTGCAAAAAGAACATTGCGGACATAATTTAATTACTCCATTGTAATTCAGTAAAAAAGCCCTCATACTTGGGCAATAATGCTTAGAGATCAAAATCTTTTCAAATGAAGTGAACTCCCCTGAAAAGGGTATGTAATATAGCAATAAATAAAACTAATCTCTATAAGATTTACTAATTAAATTTTTTTATGATAGGAAATAATATGCAATTTTCAAAAATGCACGGGCTTGGCAATGACTTTATGGTGATTGATGGTGTAACGCAAAATGTCTATCTTACCGAGGATGTGATCCGAAAATTAGCTGATCGTCATACTGGCGTTGGCTTCGACCAATTATTGCTTGTAGAGCCGCCATACGACCCGGATTTAGATTTCCATTACCGTATTTTTAATGCGGACGGTAGTGAAGTGGCACAATGCGGTAATGGTGCACGCCGCTTTGCCCGTTTTGTCACGCTCAAAGGTTTAACCAATAAACAAGATATTCACGTGAGTACTGCCAAAGGCAAAATGGTATTAACTTTAAAAGGTGAAGAAAAAGTTCGTGTGAATATGGGTGAACCGATTTGGGAACCGGCACAGGTTCCGTTTACGGCAAATAAATTTGAAAAAAATTATATTCTAAGAACGGATTTGCAAACGGTGTTATGCGGTGTGGTTTCAATGGGCAATCCGCATTGTGTGTTACAAGTTGAAGATATTAAGACAGCACCGGTAAATGAATTAGGACCTTTGTTGGAGAATCATGAACGCTTTCCTGAACGCGCGAATATCGGCTTTATGCAAGTAGTGAATCGTAATCATATTAAATTACGAGTATTTGAACGTGGTGCCGGCGAAACGCAGGCTTGCGGTAGCGGTGCTTGCGGTGCGGTTGCAGTAGGGATTATGCAGGGCTTGTTGGATAGTAATGTACAAGTCGACTTACCCGGTGGCTCACTCCAAATCGAGTGGGAAGGTGTTGGACATCCGTTATATATGACCGGTGACGCAACCCATATTTATGACGGTTTTATTAAACTTTAAAAAAACTTAACCACGGAATTCACGGATTACTCGGAAATGTTATTCTATGTAATCTGTGAATTCCGTGGTTTTTAATTATCTAAGCACTTTCCACACCAAATGCCATCACTTCATCAATTTTTTCGGCATTCATCGCAATCATCATCAAACGATCCACGCCTAACGCGACACCGGAACAATTTGGAATCCCTGCTTTTAATGCGGCAAGAAAACGAGTGTCTAACTGCTGAGCCGGTAAGCCCATTTGTGCACGTTGTACGTTATCTTGTTCGAAGCGGCGCATTTGTTCTTTCGCATCACTTAGCTCATGGAAGCCGTTTGCCAATTCTAAGCCTTTGTAATAAACCTCAAAGCGTTCTGCAACACGGTGATCTTCCGAACTGATTTGAGCCAATGCCGCTTGTGATGATGGGAAATGATAGACCGCAGTCGGGCGCTCTTTACCGATATTCGCTTCCACAATTTCACTGAATAGGAATTGCGGCAAAGTATCTCGATTTTCGTCATCTTCACAAGGGAAGCCGTGTTTACGGGCTTTTTCCACTAATTGCGCGCGAGTTGCCGACAGCGGATCTAAACCGACGTAGGTTTGGAATACGAACTGATAGCTATAAGATTCCGCCGGTTCACAATCTAAAATTTGCTGGAGTAAATCGTCCACTTCATTGATTAAACGATACATATCAAAATGCGGACGATACCATTCCAACATGGTAAATTCCGGATTATGACGTTTACCCGCTTCTTCGTTACGAAACACGCGACACAATTGGAAAATTGAACCACTACCTGTCGCCAACAACCGTTTCATATGGTATTCAGGACTTGTCATCAGATGTAACGTTTTTGCTTCACTAGAAAAAGGCGAAAGGAATTGTGTATGGAACGTAGAAAGATGCACATCGGTAACGGAAAACTCACTTAGCGCGGGTGTTTCCACTTCTAATACACCACGATCTTTAAAAAACTGGCGAATTTCCGCCATAATTTTGTTACGTTTAATCAGATTTGGAATAGAAGCGGTCGGTTTCCATTCAATTTTTTCTAAATTTAATTCACTCATAAAAAGTATTTGAAGATATAAAAAGCAGATTTTAGCGAGATTTGCTTTATTTTGCGAAAGCTAATTTTAAAAGTATTTGTATTTTGTCATTATTCCCTTAAATTTCTTGTTACATAGTTTGTAAAATTTTCAGCAAAATTAACCGCTAAATGAGATATATTCCTATCTATAATTACGAGTAATTATCAATACACTTTTGAGTTGATTTACCTTTTTTGAGGTAGATCACAAAACAGATTTTTATCTGACTAAAAAAGTAAAATACGCTTATCTTGCACAAAAAATAGTGGCACAATAAAAACGAGTTATATTGATTAATTAATCTATTATTTTGGAGTGCATTATGCAAAGTGTTAATTTTGATGTCGCAATTATCGGTGCTGGCGGTGGCGGTTTACGTGCGGCGATCGCGCTAGCGGAGGCAAATCCAAATCTTAAAATTGCTTTAATTTCAAAAGTTTACCCAATGCGTAGCCATACGGTGGCAAGAGAAGGCGGTTCAGCGGCAGTAATCAAAGATACAGACTCTTTCGATAACCACTTTAATGATACAGTGGGCGGTGGTGACTGGTTATGCGAACAAGATATCGTAGAATATTTTGTTGAACATTCACCGATTGAAATGACGCAATTAGAACGCTGGGGTTGTCCTTGGTCACGTCGTGAAGATGGTGAAGTGAACGTACGTCGTTTCGGTGGTATGAAAATCGAACGTACTTGGTTTGCGGCGGACAAAACCGGTTTCCACTTATTACACACCCTTTTCCAAACTTCAATCAAATATCCTAACATTGTCCGTTTTGACGAACATTTCGTCTTAGATATTCTGACCGACAACGGTGAAGCTCGCGGTTGTGTAGCGATGAATATGATGGAAGGCACTCTCGTTCAAATCAACGCAAATGCGGTAGTTATCGCAACAGGTGGTGGTTGCCGTACTTATCGTTTCAATACTAACGGTGGTATCGTAACGGGTGACGGTTTATCAATGGCATATCGTCACGGTGTGGCATTACGTGATATGGAATTTGTTCAGTATCACCCGACCGGTTTACCGAATACCGGTATCTTAATGACTGAAGGTTGTCGTGGTGAAGGCGGTATCTTAGTCAATAAAGATGGTTACCGTTACTTACAAGATTATGGTCTAGGACCAGAAACACCAATCGGTAAACCTGAAAATAAATATATGGAATTAGGTCCGCGTGACAAAGTTTCACAAGCATTCTGGCAAGAATGGAAAAAAGGTAACACCTTAAAAACGGCAAAAGGTGTGGATGTAGTACATCTAGACTTACGTCATTTAGGTGAAAAACACTTAACCGAACGTTTACCGTTTATCTGTGAATTAGCGCGTGCTTATGAAGGTGTAGATCCAGTTACTTCGCCTATCCCAGTTCGTCCGGTTGTACACTATACAATGGGTGGTATTGAAGTGGATATGCACGCAGAAACTTCAATTAAAGGCTTATTTGCAGTGGGTGAATGTGCGTCTTCAGGCTTACACGGTGCAAACCGTTTAGGTTCTAACTCATTAGCAGAGTTAGTGGTATTCGGTAAAGTGGCTGGTGAAAATGTCGCCGTCAAGCGCACAAGAAGCCGGTCCTCGCAACCAAGCACAAATTGATGCACAAGCACAAGATGTAGTTGCACGTTTACACGCTTTAGCTCGTCAAGAAGGTAATGAATCTTGGTCTGATATTCGTAACCAAATGGGTGACGCAATGGAAGAAGGTTGTGGTATCTACCGTACACAAGAAAGTATGGAAGGTGCGGTAAACAAAATCCATGAGTTAAGAGAGCGTTACAAAAATATCAGCGTAAAAGATAAATCAAGCGTGTTTAACACCGATTTACTCTACAAAATCGAATTAGGCTTCATTTTAGATGTAGCGCAATCAATCGCTTGCTCGGCTGTTGAACGTAAAGAATCTCGTGGTGCACACCAACGTTTAGACTATACCGAACGTGACGATGTGAATTACTTAAAACACACCCAAGCATTCTATAACGCAGACGGCACACCGACCATTAAATATTCAGATGTGAAAATTACTAAATCACAACCTGCAAAACGTGTATATGGTGCGGAAGCAGAAGCGCAAGAAAAAGCGAAAAAAGCGACAGAACAGGCACAAAAATAGGAGAGCGATAATATGGCAAATTTAAACAAAATGACCATCGAAGTGCTTCGCTACAATCCGGAAACAGATAGCGAACCACATTTAGACAAATATGAAGTGCCGTTCGATAGCCAAACTTCATTATTAGATGCACTCGGTTATATTAAAGACGAACTTGAGCCTGAGCTTTCTTATCGTTGGTCTTGCCGTATGGCAATCTGCGGCTCGTGCGGTATGATGGTAAACGGTAAACCGAAATTAGCATGTAAAACATTCTTACGTGATTACAGCGGCTTTATGCGAATTGAACCGCTTGCAAACTTCCCGATTGAGCGTGACTTAGTAGTGGATTTAAGCCACTTTATCGACAGCATCGAAGCAATCAAACCTTATGTTATCGATAATAAAGCTCCGGAAGGTCAACGTACTAAACAAACCCCGGCACAATTAGAGAAATATCGTCAATTCTCAATGTGTATTAACTGTGGTCTATGCTATGCGACTTGTCCGCAATTTGGTTTAAACCCTGAGTTTATCGGTCCGGCGACGATTACCCTTGCTCACCGTTATAACTTGGATAACCGTGATAACGGTCGTGAACAACGTATGAAACTCTTAAGCTCTAAAAACGGGGTGTGGAGTTGTACTTTCGTCGGTTATTGTTCAGAAGTATGTCCGAAACATGTCGGCCCAGCTTCTGCGATTAACCAAGGTAAATTGGAAAGTGCGAAAGATTACGTAATTTCAATGCTTAAACCAAAAGGCTAGGGGGCAATATGACAACTAAACGTAAAGCGTATGTACGCGAAATGAACGCAAATTGGTGGACAAAATCCAGCTTCTATAAAATGTACATGGTACGTGAAGCAACTTGTCTTGCTATCGTATGGTTTTGCTTAGTATTACTGCATGGGGTCATTAGTTTAAGCGGAGAAAGTTTAGACGGCTTTATCAGTTTCTTACAAAACCCTATTGTATTTATTTTAAACGTTATCAGTATTGCCGCATTGTTATACCATGCCGCAACATTGTATGTGATGACTCCGCAAGTTTTAACTTTTATCGTTAAAAATGAGCGTGTAAATCCAAACATTTTAAAAAATGCACTTTGGGCAGTAACAGGTTTAGTGAGCCTAGTTGCATTAGTATGTACTTATATGTAGGGGAGAATAGCAATGAATAAACAAGATCCAAAACGTTCTAATGAACCACCTGTATGGTTAATGTTTAGTGCGGGCGGTACAATCAGTGCAATTTGTTTCCCGGTATTACTTCTTATTTTAGGTGTGTTATTACCGCTCGGTTTAGTACCGGTGGATAATATCGTGGCATTTGCACACACTTGGTTAGGTAAATTAGTGATTTTAGCGGTGACAATTTTCCCTATGTGGGCTGGTATGCACCGTGTACACCATGGTTTACACGACCTCAAAATTCACTTTCCTGCAGGCGGTTGGGTATTCTACGGATTATCTGCCCTCTACTCAGTGATTGTGTTCTTTGCAGTAATCGCACTGTAATCAATATAACGTGAATCAAGCCATCCGCAAGGGTGGCTTTTTTATACTATAAGCGGTCGAATTTGTGGAAAATTTTACAAAAGCTATTTCTCTAAAAATTTGAGAAACGGCTTTTTTACTTTTTCATTACTGCAATTTGTTTTAGAATCAACAAACAATTCACTCTCAAGGATTTACGATGAAAAAATTACTTTTAGTGGCTTTGGTTGCCTCATTTGGGATGGTTGCTTGCGGTGTAAAAGGCCCACTTTATTTTCCTGAGCAACAACCGGCTCAACAACAAACAAAATAACCTTTTACCACGGCAATACAAAAGCTCGGTATAACAAGCGGTCAAATTTATTCGATTGTTTGTAACTACGAGTATAGGATTTTGCCGTGGTTTTATTTTTCAAACACAACGGACAAATCAATGAATCATTTTGAATATAAAAACCAACAACTTTTTGCGGAAGAGGTTTCTGTTTCCGACATCATTAAGCAATATGGTACACCTGCGTATATCTATTCTCGTGCTACGCTTGAGCGTCATTGGCATGCATTTGATAAAGCATTCGGTACGCATCCGCATTTAGTTTGTTTTGCAGTGAAATCCAATTCCAATATCGCTTTATTAAATGTGATGGCACGCCTTGGTTCGGGTTTTGACATAGTATCGCAAGGAGAACTTGAACGTGTACTTGCCGCAGGTGGGGAACCGAGTAAGGTGGTATTTTCCGGTGTGGCGAAATCGCATAGTGAAATTCAGCGTGCGTTAGAAGTCGGTATTCGTTGCTTTAATATCGAATCAATCGCCGAGCTACACCGCATTAATGAAGTTGCCGGTCAATTAGGTAAAATCGCACCGATTTCATTGCGTGTAAATCCGGATGTGGATGCGCACACTCACCCTTATATTTCCACCGGTTTAAAAGAAAATAAATTTGGGGTAAGCGTGACGCAAGCACGTGAGGTGTACCGTTTAGCGAAAAGTTTACCAAACGTGAAAATTACCGGTATGGATTGCCATATCGGGTCACAATTAACCGAATTACAACCGTTTTTAGATGCCACTGATCGCCTGATTGTGTTAATGGAACAATTAAAAGAAGACGGTATTGAGTTACATCACTTAGATTTAGGCGGTGGTTTAGGTGTGCCGTATAACGGTGAAGAGCCGCGCATCCGACCGAATATGCCAAAGCATTACTCGAAAAATTAAAAGGTTATGCAGATCTTGAGATCATCTTAGAGCCGGGTCGTGCGATTACAGCCAATGCGGGGATTTTAGTCACTAAAGTAGAATACCTTAAAGCGAATGAAGATCGTAATTTTGCGATTGTCGATACCGGTATGAACGATATGATTCGCCCAGCGCTTTATGAAGCTTATATGCAGATTACCGAGGTAGATCAATCACTTGTGCGTGAAAAAGCGGTCTATGATGTGGTCGGCCCGATTTGTGAAACCTCAGACTTTTTAGGTAAAGGTAGAGAATTGGCGATTGAACAAGGTGATCTGATTGCAATGCGTTCGGCAGGTGCTTACGGAGCGACGATGTCTTCAACCTACAATTCACGTCCGCAAGCGGTCGAAATTATGGTTGACGGTGACCAAGCACACTTAATTAAAGCTCGTGCAAGTTTTGCGGATTTATGGCGTTTAGAGAAATTATTACCATAAGAGTTCTACTTCCTCGGCGAGTAATGGCCGAGGATATTTGATTTGGAGAAAGATATGAAACTTTATTGTTTAAAAGGTGCTTGCTCATTTGTGCCACACGTTGCGTTAGAATGGACAGGTGCGGAATATCAAGCGGAACTAGTGAGCCGTGATTTTATTAAATCAGCGGAATTTTTAGCCTTGAATCCACGTGGCGCAGTACCGTTATTAGTGGACGGCGATTTAGCCCTTTCACAAAACCAAGCGATTTTGCACTATTTAGATGAGAAATATCCGGAAGCAAAATTATTCGGTAGCAAAACCTTACGTGATAAAGCGAAAGCAAGACGTTGGTTAGCCTTTTTTAATAGTGATGTACATAAATCATTTGTGCCGTTATTCCGTTTACCGAGCTATGCGGAGGGTAATGAAGAATTAACTCGCATTATTCGTCAGCAAGCAACAGAACAGATTTTAAATCAGTTAGCGACTGCCAATGAACATTTAGAAAGCCATATTTTCTTTGGCGAAAATATCTCAGTCGCAGATGTGTATCTTTACATTATGTTAAATTGGTGTCGTCTACTAGGCTTAGATTTTTCACACCTTGAGCGACTCTCTCCGTTTATGCAACGTGTAGAAGCAAATGCTGGCGTAGATGCGGTACGTATTGCTGAAGGTCTAAAAGGTTAATCCGTTTCAACAATGTAGCAACTGCTACGTAATATCGTTATTTTAAGGCATTAAGTGAAAAGGCAGAGCGAAAGCTCTGCTTTTTTTGTAAGTGTTATAATTAACTTGACAGATCTTGATAAAAATCAATATCATTTACAATTAGATTCTGTATAACTCCTTTCTCGTTTTACAGACGGAGGAAGCGATTATGATTACAACAAAAAATTGGCAAGCAACCCTAGCCGTTCCACAAGCATTTCCTGAACGCCAAGCGTTAATGCCGATCTGGGGTGGTGAGGCTGTGCCACAACAAGAATGGCAGAATTTATGGAGGCAAGTCGCTATTCACGCCCTCAAACAAGACGGTTTGGCGTATTTCCATATTCCTTTTTGTGCCGGTCATTGTATTTTCTGTGGTTTTTATCGCAATGCGTGGAAACAAGACTATAGCAAAATCTATACTGATAAACTGATTGAAGAATTGGCGTATGAAGCCGGTATCCGCCAAGGGAACGGTAAAATCAAAGCGGTTTATTTCGGTGGCGGAACGCCAACTGCACTGGATACCGAAGATCTAGTGCGTTTAATCAAAGCCTGTTACCAATATTTGCCGCTGGCGGAAGATTGCGAATTTACGATTGAAGGCCGTATGAGTCATTTTGATATTGAAAAGGCTCGTGCTTGCGTAGCCGCCGGCGTGAATCGTATTTCAATCGGTATTCAAACCTTTAACTCAAAAATTCGTAAACGTTTAGGACGTAAACATAGCGGCGAGGAAGCTTACGAATACCTCAAAGCCTTGTGTGAATTGGATGCGGTTGTTGTTGCTGATTTGATTTTTGGTTTACCAAATCAAACGGACGAAGTTTGGGCAAATGATATTCAAGTGGCAAGTAGCCTACCGTTATCGGGTTTGGATATTTATGCGTTTAATAATTATCCGTTTTTACCGATTAATAAAATGATTGAACACGGTTCTCTGCCTGCCGCAAGTTTTGAGGTACAAGCGCAACATTACGCCTATGCGGTAGAGAATTTACAAAAAGCCGGTTGGCAACAAGTAAGTAATAACCACTTTGCTTTCCCGAATCGAGGGGAACGAAACCGTTATAACACGTTAGTTAAATCCAATATGCCGTGTCTGGCTTTCGGCTCCGGTGCAGGCGGTAATTTCGGCGGTTATAGCTTCCAAGTGCATTCCACATTACAAACTTATTTAGACACACCGGCAGATAAAAAAGCGCTGTCGTTTTTAAGTAAACACGGTGCAAATAAGCCGTTACTTGGTGTCGTGCAACACGATTTAGAACTGGGTTATCTGGATATTAAGTTATTTAAACATAATCCGAAAGCAATGAAATTGCTGATGCAATGGCGACAATTATCTTTATTAAACATTGATCAAGAAGGCATCGCTCGCTTGAATATTAGCGGCCGATACTGGTCACCTACCTTGATCCGCAAATTAATGCTCACGCTACCCACAGAAGATAAAAAGGAGAACAGCATGGTTAAATTAAGTGAACAACAATTAGGTGAATTACGTCAATCACTTGCTGAAAACCCGGGGCAAATTTTAGAAATGGTTGCCGGTATGAAACAATGCGACTTAGAAGAAGTGATTAGTCGCTTACCGGCGGAAATGGTCACCAAAACGGACGGCGCACGTTTTGTGGAAATCATGCAAGCGCTAGCAACGCTAGAAGAGGCAGTGACCTTTATTGCACACACGCCGGATACGGTCGTTGAAGTCACCGGCAAGCTACCAAGCGGTCAAATCGGCAGAGGATTTTACAATTTTGATCACGCTCAGGAAGGTGGCGTACACGGTCACTTACGTTATGAAAACTGTGCGGCTGATTTATTTACTTGAACGTCCGTTTATGGGCAAACATACCGTATCGCTTAACTTTATTAACCATCAAGGCGGTGCAATGTTTAAAATCTTTGTCGGACGTGATGAAGCTCGCAATTTACGTCAAAACCAAATCGACTTTATGCGTCAATTAATCAAGGGTGAATAATGATTTTATTATTTGGAGCCAACGGCTTAGCCGGACGCGCATTACTGACGGCGGCTGATCAGCCAATCGTCTCGGTGTTTGCGCCAACCTTCGGCAGATCCGTTTTTTGCGGATCGCCAAACAGCGGTTGCCGATGTAATGTCACCAGAAGCCTGTGAAGCGGTGATGCGACAATATTCGCCAAAAGTGGTGATTAGCTATATCGGTGGCAAAAAAGACGGTGTGCGTAGCGATGCTGTCGGCAATATCAATATTATTCGTGCCATGCTGAAATATGCACCTGCCGCTCGTTTTATTTTTATTACCAGTATGGGTTGCGGTGAACAGTGGTTATTCTTGCCTGAGCCGGTAAAACAAGTGCTGGGTGAAGCGCTACAAGAAAAAACACAGGCGGAAAACTTACTGCGTGAAAGCTCGCTAAATTGGATAATTTTACGTCCGTGTGGATTGAATCTTGACGAAGACGAAACCTTCCGGTTGATTGAAAATGCAACGGCAATGCCCGGCAGTTATATGAGTCGTAAAGCGTTGGCAAAAGCGGTTTTATTTGTACTTGAACAGCAAAACTTAAATCACAAACTCTTATCTGTTTGCCAGTAAGAACAACGTAACAAGCGGTCGTTTTTAGCAAATTTTTACCAAAAATGACCGCTTGCAGTAGGGATTAACGCTCGATTTTAGAACGGATTAATTCGATTAAATCGGTCATTTCTTGCGTTGGGGCAGGGGCTTGGTGCATAAACCAACGGAATAATTCCGGATCGGTATATTTGAGCATTGCTACAAAAGTTTGTCTTCTTGCGCTTCGCTTAACTCATCAAAATATTCCTTATAAAAAGGCATAATCATTTTGTCTAGCTCTCGCATTCCACGGCGACATTCCCACTCAATTCTAAAACGATTTAATTCAGCCATTATTTCACCTCATGAATACGTAGTTCTTTCGGTACTTCAAACACCATATTTTCTTCACAACCTTCTAAGTTGCTCACACCGGTTACACCTAAGGTTTTTAAGTGTTCCACTACCGATTGTACTAAAACTTCCGGTGCTGATGCACCGGCGGTAATACCGATGGTTTCCACACCATTTAACCAGCTTGGATCAATATCTTGTGGACCGTCAATCAATTTAGATGGCACACCCATACGTGAAGCCAGTTCGGCTAAACGATTTGAGTTTGAAGAATTTTTAGAGCCGACCACTAATACCAGTTGTGATTGTTTTGCCAACTCTCTAACTGCTTGTTGGCGATTGGTGGTTGCATAACAAATATCGTTTTTACGCGGACCTTGAATTGCCGGGTATTTCGCTTTTAACGCTTCAATCACATCGCTGGTATCGTCAATCGAAAGCGTGGTTTGCGTCATAAAAGTCAAATCGTCTTGGTTGCTAACCGGCAGTCTAGCAATATCTTCGACCGATTCCACTAAGAAAATACCGGCGTCTTGGTTGTCATATTGTCCCATTGTGCCGATCACTTCCGGATGACCTTCATGTCCGATTAAAATCGCTTTAGTGCCTTTTTTGCTAGCACGTGCCACTTGCATATGTACTTTGGTGACTAATGGGCAAGTGGCATCAAATACTTTTAAACCGCGTTGCTTTGCTTCTTGGCGAACCGCTTGCGATACGCCGTGTGCCGAGAAAATCACAATCGTATCGTCCGGCACTTCGTCCAACTCTTCGACAAACACCGCACCTTTGGCTTTTAAGCCGTCCACCACAAAACGGTTATGTACTACTTCGTGACGTACATAAATCGGTGCGCCGTGAATTTCGAGAGCGAGTTCTACAATAGAAATTGCTCGATCTACACCGGCACAGAAACCTCTTGGGTTTGCTAATAAAATATTCATTTAATTACTCTTTTTCTTTTTGTCGAGGAATGCTTCCAAGATGAGCAATCCCGCACCCACTACAATGGCAATGTCCGCCACATTAAACACGGGATAATGATAGATATCCCAATAAAAATCAAAGAAATCAACCACATAACCATTATAAGCACGGTCAATTGCATTACCGATTGCGCCGCCGATAATCAGGGCATACGCAGAATTTTCCAATTTTTTGACCGCTTGATTACGCCATAACATCACGATTAAACCGAGTGAAATAACAATGGCTAAGCCTAAGAAGAAATATTTCTGCCAACCGCTGTGATCAGCCAAAAAGCTGAATGCCGCACCGTAGTTGCGTACGTAGGTTAAATTGAAAATCGGTAGTACGTTTACGCTTTCATATAGCTCAAAGCGTTGTACCACAATGTATTTGGTCCATAAATCAATAATAATTGTCGCTAAACTGAGCCACAACCATTTGATGCCGGTTTGTTTCATAGTGTTCCTATTTGAATGTTACTCGTATTTGGTTTGAATGTTATCCTTCTCATTATCTGATAACATCAATACAAATGGTTAAATAGCGTCTTCGTTTTCTTCTCCGGTACGGATACGAATCACTCGCTCTACATCATAGATAAAGATTTTGCCATCGCCGATCTTACCTGTCTGTGCGGTATCGATAATCGCTTCGATACAAGCATCCACTTGATCATCTGCTACTACGATTTCCAGTTTAATTTTTGGTAGAAAATCAATCGCATATTCCGCACCACGATAAAGTTCGGTGTGACCTTTTTGACGACCAAAGCCTTTCGCTTCGGTAACAGTCATACCGGTAATACCCGCATCGGTTAATGCTTCTCGTACATCATCCAGTTTGAATGGTTTAATAATTGCTTCAATTTTTTTCATAAGAAATTCCTATTTTAAATCACCACGGAAAACATAGATTACTCGGAATGTAAAATTCTCAGTAAATTTAACCGCTTGTTTAGTTCTCCGAGTTATCAGTGTGTTCTGTGGTTTTAAAGATTATCTTCTCGCTGATTTCGGGCGGAAACTTTCGCAGATTTCAGGGCGAGTGTCGATATAAATTTCACTCAATAATTGTAAGCAATACGGCACGGCACTAAAAATGCCTCGTACCAGCGTGTTGCCTTGTGCATCTTTGACCCCTTCCAAAGTTTCTTTAATCGCTTTTGGTTGTCCCGGTAAATTTAAAATGAGTGAGTCGTGACGAATAACCCCGACTTGGCGAGAAAGAATGGCAGTCGGGACAAAATGTAGACTGACCTGACGCATTTGTTCGCCAAAGCCCGGCATTTCACGGTGTGCTACTGCAAGCGTTGCATCCGGTGTGACGTCTCGTTTTGCCGGCCCAGTACCGCCGGTGGTTAAGACTAAATGGCGGCAGTGTCTGTCCACTAATTCAATTAGAGTTTGCTCAATAACAGCTTGCTCATCCGGAATTAAACGTGTTTCAACTTCAAATGGTACAGTTAGTGCGGATTCCAACCACGCTTGTAATTCAGGAATACCTTGATCTTGATAAACACCGCTAGAAGCTCGGTCTGAAACAGAAACTAAACCGATTTTTAATGTTTCTTTACTTAACATGATTTGTCCTTTTGCAATTTTAGGGCGGGTATAAACCCGCCCGAATCAGTTATAAGTTCACTAAAACGTGATTATTTTTTCTCTTCCGTTTTTACCGGTTGTTTACTTTCTTGCTCTTTTAGCATAGACATTGCCATATTGATACTTTTTTCAACCGTCGCACGGCGTGGCTCACCTTCAGGAATCAGCTTTAACATCATACCCCAAGTCATTGCCGCCATTTTGTAGTCTTGTTCTTCAAAAGAGCTGAAAGCGAGTAGGCTCAGTGCATCTAAATTGGTGTGGTCTTGGCGTAAAATTTCTTTTAACACCTCTTTACCTTTGGCTTTATCCGCCTGATCTTGCGAGAACATCAGTATCTGTGCATAACTGCCTTTATATTGCAGATTTTTCGGGTCTAATTTGCTTGCCTTTTCATAGCTTTCTAAAGCTAATTGACCGTCATCTTTCGCCATCCCGATTTGACCTAACATAAACCAACCTTTAGCATCATTCGGTTTATCCTGTAATTCCACACGTAATGCCATCGCAAATTGATTTAACTCTTGTTCAGACAATGGATTGGTGTCTTCATCTTTGATACGTTCATAAAAATATTCTAATTTTTTATGGGTCATATCAATCATCGTACCGGCTTGCCATGCCCCCACGCTGACATAAGCTGTCGTGCCGATAATACCAACGGCTAACAGTAATACAACAAACCAAATTTTACCGATATGGCTTGGTTTTGTCGGAATTACCTCTTTTTGTTCAGGAATATCGTCCAATAAACTTTGTTGAAGTTCTAATTTGGTTTTTTCGGGGTCATCAATTACCCCTTCATTTGCTTCACGTTCTACTTCTTTTAAACGATCTAAATAAAATGCTTTATTTAGGCTATCACGTTTAGTTGAATCGCTTTTTACCGCTTTTTTTAAGAGTGGATAGAACGCAATAAAACAGGTAACAAGCGTTACGAGCGTAATAATAATCCAAAAATTCATTAGTCATCCTTATGGTTTAAAATTTGGTTTAAACGGGCCTGATCAATGGTTGATGCAGAATTTTGCTCAGATTTAACCGCTTGTTTCACTTTAGATTTACGTCCAAAAATTAAACCGAAGCCAAGTAGTAATAATGCGACCGGTAATGCCCAAAGTAATACTGTTGCAGGTGTTAACGGTGGATCATAGGTAACAAAATTACCGTATCGTTCAATCATATAATTGACCACTTCATCTTTGCTTTTACCTTGTTTGAGTAACTCTAAGGTTTTTACACGCATATCGGTTGCGATAGTTGCGTTAGAATCAGCAATATTATTGTTCTGACATTGTGGACAACGTAATTCTTGAATGAGGCTGTGATAATCAGCTTCTTGTTGCTCCGAATCAAATTGGTTAAATTCAACCGGAGCGGCAGTAACAACCGCACTTGCCATTAAGAAAATCGAAAATAATTTTTTCATATTATTATTGTTGCTTAAGTTTTTCATAAATCGGTTTTAATACTTGGTTCCATACTTGATCATTTACATCGCCTGCATGGCGGTAGTGAATAACACCCTTACCGTCAATAATAAAAGTTTCAGGCGCACCGTAAACACCGAGATCTAAACCTAAAGAGCCTTTCGGATCATAAATATTCGATTTGTAAGGATTACCGTAACTGGCAAGGAATTTCATTGCTTTAGAACGCTCATCTTTATAGTCCACGCCGACAATTTCTACGCCTTGTTTAGCGAGTAATGTAAGATATTCATGTTCGGCATAGCAAGTTGGACACCAAGTTGCCCAAACAGTTAACAAACGCGGTTTACCTGTTTTTAATACATTTTGATCAAGCATTTGTTTTTCATCAAGTAAAGATTCTAAACGGAAATCAGGAATCGTTTTACCGACTAATGCAGATTCTAATTTTTTCGGGTCATCACCTTGAGCATTACGAGAAAGTTGCACCATAAATGTTACAGTTAACGCTAAAAAAATGATGAAAGGAAGCAAAAGTTTTTTATTCATAAGCGGTCTTTTTTGTTTAAAAATTTGCAAAAATAGGCGATTAGCTTAACAAAAAATTGCAGATTAATCGCTCTAATTTAGTGGGTTTTTATTAAATATTACTACTTGTGGTTAGCTATTTCCGTAGTTTAACCGTCTGGATTGCGTGGTCTTCGCCCTTAACCAAAATTAAATTCGCACGGTCACGACTAGGCAGAATATTTTTCTTCAAATTTAAGCCATTAATTTCATCCCAAATGGTTGAAGCGGTTTGGATCGCCTCTTGTTCCGATAGTTTGGAATAATGATGGAAATAAGAATCCGGATCAGAAAACGCACTACGGCGGAACTTTAGAAAACGGTGGATATACCATTGTTTAAGCAAATCTTCATCTGCATCAACATAAATAGAAAAATCGACAAAATCTGATACAAAGACATTATGTGGACTGGATGGATAATTCATCCCACTTTGTAAAACATTTAAGCCTTCTAAAATAACAATATCTGGTTGATCAACTACATTATATTGATCGGGAATAATGTCATAGGTTAAATGTGAATAAATAGGTGATTTAATATGACGTTTGCCTGATTTAATATCAGATACGAATTGAATTAACCGATGAATGTCATAAGATTCTGGAAAACCTTTACGCTTAAGCAAATCTTTCTCTTGTAATTTCGCTAGAGGATACAAGAAACCGTCTGTTGTGATTAAATCGACTTTACGTTCATTTGGCCATTGTGAAAGTAGAGCTTGCAAAATACGTGCAGACGTACTTTTGCCGACTGAAACACTACCGGCAATGCTGATAATATAAGGGACTTTGGGCGATTCTACGCCAAGGAAACGATGTAACACCGCCTGACGTTTAAGATTTTCTTCAATATAGTAGTTGATTAAACGTGCGAGTGGTAAATAAATGGTGCTGACTTCATCTAAAGAAAGATCTTCATTAAAACCGAGAAGCGGTTTTAAATCTTGTTCGGTTAATTTTAACGGCACTGATTTGCGTAATTCAGCCCATTTTTGACGATCAAAAGTTAAAAAAGGTGTGATTTTATTTGATTTTGTGAGGCTCATTGCCAAATTCTCTAATTTTCCGATGCAATAGTATGCTTTTCCTAGGGAAAGCGTATATGTAAATATACAATAGAAATCTAAAAATAGGGCGTTTTATCTGCTTAAAACCGGTAAAAACATATAAAAAACAATCGTTTTGTTTATTAAGCAAGCGAAAAAACGGATTTTTTAATTTTTTTGAAAAAAAACACTTGCACGCTTTTAAAATTTCCCTATAATGCACCTCACTTGCTTACGACAACGCAACGCCGACTTAGCTCAGTAGGTAGAGCAACTGACTTGTAATCAGTAGGTCACCAGTTCGATTCCGGTAGTCGGCACCATAACTGCAAATCGTGATTAAGTATTCAATTATCGTGGAGGGATTCCCGAGCTACCAAAGGGGGCAGACTGTAAATCTGTTGGCTCAGCCTTCGAAGGTTCGAATCCTTCTCCCTCCACCATTTCTCTTAATTGAATCGCACATCGGACAGACGAATTTAGAACAGCGGGCATCGTATAATGGCTATTACCTTAGCCTTCCAAGCTAATGATGCGGGTTCGATTCCCGCCGCCCGCTCCAAGCGCTGATATAGCTCAGTTGGTAGAGCGCACCCTTGGTAAGGGTGAGGTCGGCGGTTCAAATCCGCCTATCAGCACCACTTACTTTTCTAAATTTCATCTTTTCAATGTTTTAAATTTATTAACAATTTCTACATTTGGTTAATGTGGTTATGTACCATTTGTAACCGTGTTTGTTTAAGAGGCTTTTAAAATGTCTAAAGAAAAATTTGAACGTACAAAACCGCACGTTAACGTGGGTACAATCGGCCACGTTGACCATGGTAAAACAACTTTAACAGCGGCGATCACAACTGTATTAGCGAAACACTTCGGTGGTGCGGCACGTGCATTCGACCAAATCGATAACGCGCCAGAAGAAAAAGCGCGTGGTATCACCATCAACACTTCACACGTTGAGTACGATACAGAAACTCGTCACTACGCACACGTTGACTGCCCGGGACACGCGGACTATGTTAAAAACATGATCACAGGTGCGGCGCAAATGGACGGTGCAATCTTAGTAGTAGCGCGACAGACGGTCCAATGCCACAAACTCGTGAGCACATCTTATTAGGTCGCCAAGTAGGTGTACCATACATCATCGTATTCTTAAATAAATGCGACATGGTAGATGACGAAGAGTTATTAGAATTAGTAGAAATGGAAGTACGTGAACTTCTTTCTCAATACGATTTCCCAGGTGATGATACACCAATCGTACGTGGTTCAGCGTTACAAGCGTTAAACGGCGTGCCAGAGTGGGAAGAAAAAATTCTTGAGTTAGCGAACCACTTAGATACATACATTCCAGAGCCAGAGCGTGCGATTGATAAACCATTCTTATTACCAATCGAAGACGTATTCTCAATCTCAGGTCGTGGTACAGTAGTAACAGGTCGTGTAGAACGTGGTATCATCAAATCAGGTGAAGAAGTTGAAATCGTAGGTATCAAAGAAACTACGAAAACAACCGTAACTGGTGTTGAGATGTTCCGTAAATTATTAGACGAAGGTCGTGCGGGTGAAAACGTTGGTGCATTATTACGTGGTACAAAACGTGAAGAAATCGAACGTGGTCAAGTATTAGCGAAACCAGGTACAATCACACCACACACAGACTTCGAATCAGAAGTTTACGTATTATCAAAAGAAGAAGGTGGTCGTCATACTCCATTCTTCAAAGGTTACCGTCCACAGTTCTACTTCCGTACAACGGACGTAACAGGTACAATCGAGTTACCGGAAGGTGTTGAGATGGTAATGCCAGGCGACAACATCAAAATGACAGTAAGCTTAATTCACCCAATCGCGATGGACGAAGGTTTACGTTTTGCGATTCGTGAAGGTGGCCGTACAGTAGGTGCGGGCGTTGTAGCGAAAATTGTTAAATAATTAGGTTTTGACTTAATATTTAATCAAGCGAAAAGCTAGAGAAGGCGTGTCGGAAGACACGCCTTTTTGTTTTTGTTATTTTAGGAAGTATGAGTTCTTTTCCATAAGATACGACAAATAAAATCTCGCTTTTCTGGAAGAAAAAGAAATAAAAAGACTGCTTATTTTTAAGTAAGCGATCTTGTTTTAGGTGATTTGGATTAGGCGATTTTTACCGCTTTATATTGACTACGAGGTGTCAGAATAAGCTCTCTTGCGGCGATAATTTGTAGTTCATAAACACCTGAATTTGCAGTAATTTCCATTACATCATTGACTGCATTTGCAGTATGTTCAAAGGCTTCGATATCCGACTTACCATTCAGTAAATTCGCTAAGAATAAGCCGGCAGTTAAATCACCTACACCTACCGGTTCTTTAGCAAATGGATATAGTGGTCGACTGATGTGCCACATCCCTTCACTACTTGCAAAAAGCATCTCAAATTTATCCGCTTGTTTCCCGACTTTACTAAGGTGTTTAACTAGCACTTTTTTAGGACCTTTGGTCAGAATAGCTTTGACGGCTTCAATCGCCTGCTCAAAATTTTCTACGGTTAAACCGGTTAATTCGCGTAATTCAACTAAATTTGGGGTAATAATATCGGCATGAGCCATAGCTTGTTTGATTAAGCCTTCCTTTACACCGTCAGCCACAATACAGCCTTTATCCGGATGTCCCATTACTGGATCGCATAAATAAATTGCATTTGGATTACGACTTTTTACCGTATGAAAAGCATTAACAATTTCTGTTACTTGTTCAGCAGAGCCGATATAACCAGAAAGGACCGCATCACATTTTGCTAATTCGCCAATCTCATCAATCCCTTGAACAATTTCACCGATTTGCTCTTTTGGCATAATCAGACCTTTCCATTTGCCGTATTGGGTATGATTTGAAAATTGGACCGTATTCAATGCCCACACATCGACACCTAACAGTTGCATTGGAAAGGTGGCGGATTTATTGCCTGCATAACCATAAACCACGTGAGATTGAATAGATAGAATGTTTTTCATTCAATTAACTCCTTTTCTATTTTGAATGTCTAAAAATTTAACAGAATGGGCTTGTAACTTTAGTTAAAAAAACTATAATGACGCCTCTTTTCAAGATATGCCGACTTAGCTCAGTAGGTAGAGCAACTGACTTGTAATCAGTAGGTCACCAGTTCGATTCCGGTAGTCGGCACCATTCTTCTTTACTTCCGAATATTTCCTAAAATAGTCAATTTCAGATTTTTGTGTATAAAAAAGCGATCAAATATTCGCAAAAACTTGCAAAAATTTGACCGCTTGTTTTTTGTTATTTACTAAACGTAGCCGTAGCTCATTAAACGTTGATAACGGCGATCTAATAACGCTTCTGTGCTTAATGGTGCTAAATCTTGTAAATCAGCAAGAATTTGTTGCTTAAGATTTTCTGCCATTTGTGCAACATCACGATGTGCGCCACCTAATGGTTCAGCCACAATACCATCAATTAAATTTAACTCTTTTAAACGCTGTGCGGTTAAGCCCATAACTTCTGCCGCAGTTGAGGCTTTTTCAGCACTTTTCCACAGAATTGAAGCACAACCTTCTGGAGAAATAACTGAATAAGTTGAGTATTGGAGCATATTCACTTTATCGCCTACGCCGATAGCTAAAGCACCACCGGAACCGCCTTCACCAATCACGGTACAGATAACCGGCACTTTTAATTGTGCCATTTCACGCAAGTTACGTGCAATTGCTTCTGCCTGACCACGTTCTTCCGCCCCAATTCCCGGATAAGCTCCCGGTGTGTCGATAAAGGTAATAATCGGCATATTAAAGCGATCAGCCATTTCCATTAAGCGTAATGCTTTACGATAACCTTCCGGTGCCGGCATGCCGAAGTTACGTTTAACTTTTTCTTTAGTAGTGCGACCCTTTTGGTGACCGATGACCATCACCGGACGACCATCAAGGCGTGCAATGCCGCCTACAATGGCTTTATCATCTGCAAATGCACGATCACCGGCAAGTTCGTCAAACTCGGTGAAAATATGTTCGATATAATCTAAAGTGTATGGACGATTCGGGTGGCGTGCCATACGAGAAACTTGCCACGCATCTAAGTTAGCAAAAGTTTTTTTAGTGAGTTCTTCGCTTTTTTTCTGTAAGCGTTTGATTTCGTCATCAAGGTCGATTTTACCGTCTTGCGCACTTACAGCTCGTAGCGATTCGATTTTCGCTTCTAATTCGGCAATCGGTAATTCAAAATCTAAATATTCTTGGCTCATTGTCTAAGTCCTATTTTCAGAAAATTCTATCTATTCTACCAGTGATAACCGCTAAATAGGTGTTTAAGCGGTTATTTTTTTCAATTTTTTGCAAATTTTGCGACAGATCGGACCGCTTATTCGCTAACAATAAATTGTCCCATTGCACCACGGTCACGTAACATAAAATCAGATACGCCGAAGGTAAAAGGTAATTGTGGGCTTGATAAGTGTTCAAAGCGTACTAAAAGAGTCACTTCTTGGTTTTTTTCCAACCAAACCGTATCGTGCCATGCAAGCTGTTTATGCGGAAGGCGTTGACGATTACGAGTTTCAATCAGGAATTTTGCACCTTGTAGGGTAAATCCGACCGCTTCATCACTAGTAATATACCAACGCTCAACGTCGCCTTGTTTTATATTAAAATCAATACGTTTAGGATCAAAACGTTGTTGATTGACTAAACGATCGAGCGGACGAATAAGAAGACGGCGTTCTTGTGCAATTTTTAATTGAAAGTCTTCCGTATTAAATGGCGGTAAACTCGGTTTGTTCGTGAATACTGTCGCCATGCCTTCCGGACGAAGTTCTAAAATAACATTATCAGTTAACTCATTATCATCACTAAATAGACTTTTCGCTTGGTAAAAAATATCTCGTTTTTGACCGCTTATTAGCGAAACGGTTTTGCCCTCATTGAGATCAACTAAGACTTCCACACGTTCAGAAGGGGCTAAATTTATACTTTCTAACGGTACGGGTTCGGCTAACATTCCGATACCGGTAGCAATCAGATGTAATGGCTGATCGTTGTCTAAACGCAATTGGTAAGAGCGAGAGAGCGATGCATTGACGATGCGTAAACGAACCCAACCGCGGGCTACTTGATGATAAGCCGATTCTTGTCCATTAACGAACAGGCGTTTTCCAAAGAACTGCTTTTGGTTGGTATCCAAAACCTGCACGCCCTGTTTGTTGAGTTGTTGGTCTTGTAAAATAAGTGGAATGTCATTTACGCCGTATTTATTCGGTAAATCCGCTTGTTTGCTTTGATTATCTTCAATAATCCAAAGTCCTGCCAGACCACGATAAAGTTGGTATGCTGAATTAAGCATTGTGTCGGCGTGATACCAACAGGTGCATGCCGGTTGATGGATGGAAATAATCGGTGACCAACTGCTTTTGGCTTCTAATTTTCGATGAACGGAGCCAATCATTTCGGTCGGTGCTAATAAACCTTGGATATTTATTGAAACGGCTTGTGGTAGATTATTCACATAGGTCAATTTAACAAAGTCATCGGATTTCACTCGCACGGTTGGGGCGAGGTATTGACCGTTTACCCCCCATACATCCACCAATTTACCTTTCTCAAATTGTGTTTGTGCCGGACGTAAATCCAAACGCACGGGACGACCTCGACCGACATCAATAATCGGTGGGATTTTTAATGGTTGACGCTCCATAGACCATACGGTTTTAGGCACAGAAAGCATTGCCGCCGTAATCGCCGAGCGAGAAAGTAATTGTCTTCTAGTCAGATTCATCATCTTTAATTAGTTTGTTTTCGTATTTGCTTCTAATGTAGCAACCTCAGCATCTAACGCTTCGATTTTTGCCGCCATAATTGCATAACTTTTTTCGATTAATTCTTTAATATTGTCACGGTTATAACCACTAGTATCAATCGGTTCTAAAGTTTCACAAATAACAACACCGTTGTTCCAGCGGTTTAGATCAACTTTGTTATGTAGTGAAGAACAAACAATCGGCACAATCGGTACACCGGCAACAATTGCAGTATGGAAAGCACCGGTTTTAAATGGTAATAAACCTCTGCCACGGCTACGTGTACCTTCCGGGAACATCCAAATTGAAATGTGGCGTTCACGAATAATTTCGCCAACTTTATTCATCGTGCTGATTGCACTACTGCGTTTTTCACGGTTAATAAAAATATTACCGGTCGCCCAGTAGACTAACCCAAAAAACGGAATCCAAATCAGGCTTTTTTTGCCGATAGTCACCGTGCGAGGCGGAACCATACCGGCAATAGTCAGCATATCGTAATTATTTTGGTGGTTAGCGATATAAATTGCAGATTGGTTAAATTCCGGGCGAGGACGATAAATGACTTTTAGTCCGACTAAGTGGTGCATCATTGAGTACATTTTAGCGACGATACTCACAGAACTTGGATGACGTAAACGCACGAAAGCATAAAGAGTCCCAAAGAGGGAAATAAGAATCGCCAGTGTTGCGATCAGAATAATACGAAGGAGTTTTAACATAGGTAACCTTGACTGTGAATAAAGATTGTACTTCTTAAAAATTTACTGAAGTATAGCAAATTTTACTTATTTTATTAAAAGGTTTAAACGAGGAATAAAAGTCGTTATATTAATCAAAGTTCCAACAAGAGGATGTTTAAGATGAGTAATGTAACTTTAATGGGTAATCCGATCACGGTTGCCGGTAATTTTCCCCAAGTCGGTGATACAGTCGCTGATTTCAGCTTAGTTAATAGCGGCTTAGAAAATGTTGCCTTAGCGAGTTTTGCCGGTCAACGTAAAGTATTAAATATTTTCCCAAGTATTGATACCGGTGTATGTGCGACTTCAGTACGTGTGTTTAACCAGAAAGCGGCTGACTTAGCGAATACTGTGGTACTTTGTATTTCTGCGGATTTACCTTTTGCACAAGCTCGTTTCTGCGGTGCGGAAGGTATTGAAAATGTTCAAACTCTTTCAACATTCCGTAACAAAGATGTACATAGTGCATTAGGTGTAGATATTCAAAGCGGTCCGCTTGCCGGTTTAACGTCACGTTCTGTTATTGTATTAGATGAAAACAATCGTGTGTTACACAGCGAATTGGTTTCTGAAATCAAACAAGAACCGAATTACGAAGCGGCATTGGCAGTTTTAGCTTAATCACTGCTCAATCATAAAATGGAGTCCCTCTCATTTTATGGTATGATAAGACAATGACAAGCGGTCTGATTTGCAAATTTTTTTGCAAAAAAGACCGCTTCTTTAATAAGAAGGGATACCCAATGAAAGATACGATTGTTGCTCAAGCCACCCCGATTGGTCGTGGGGGCGTGGGCATTTTACGCATTTCAGGACCATTAGCTCAGACTGTCGCAAAAGAAGTATTAGGTAAAGAGCTAAAACCTCGTCTAGCTAATTATTTGCCGTTTAAAGATCAAGACGGCACGGTGTTAGACCAAGGTATTGCATTGTTCTTTAAAGCACCAAATTCGTTTACCGGCGAAGACGTGTTAGAGCTACAAGGGCATGGCGGTCAAGTTATCTTAGATATTTTACTGAAACGTATTTTAGAGATTAAAGGGATACGCATTGCCCGTGCCGGTGAGTTTTCCGAGCAAGCGTTTTTAAACGATAAACTCGACCTTGCCCAAGCGGAAGCGATCGCCGATTTAATTGATGCGACCAGCGAACAGGCGAGACGTTCGGCGTTAAAATCACTACAAGGTGAATTTTCCAATAAAATTAATCAGTTAGTTGATTCGGTCATTTATCTGCGTACCTATGTGGAAGCGGCGATTGATTTCCCCGATGAAGAAATCGACTTTTTAGCGGACGGTAAAATCGAAGGGCATTTAAACGATATTATTCGCCAACTTAACGGCGTACGCAAAGAAGCGAAACAAGGTGCGATTTTACGTGAAGGGATGAAAGTGGTGATTGCCGGTCGTCCGAATGCCGGTAAATCGAGCCTGTTAAACGCGTTAGCGGGCAGAGAGGCGGCGATTGTAACCAATATCGCCGGCACTACCCGTGACGTATTGCGTGAGCATATTCATATTGACGGGATGCCGTTGCATATTATTGATACTGCCGGTTTGCGTGAAGCGAGCGATGAAGTGGAACGTATTGGGATCCAACGTGCGTGGGATGAGATCGAGCAGGCGGATCACGTTTTATTGATGATCGACAGCACCGAACAAACAGCCGAAGCATTTAAGACCGAATGGGCGGACTTTTTAGCTAAATTACCGCAAAACATTCCGGTCACCGTGATTCGTAACAAAGTGGATTTATCCGGCGAGGCTGAAGGCTTACAAGAGTTGGACGGCTTTACTTTGATTCGTTTATCGGCACAAACCAAAGTGGGAGTGGATTTACTGCGTGAACATCTTAAAAAATCAATGGGTTATCAAAGCTCGACCGAAGGTGGCTTTTTAGCTCGCCGTCGCCACTTACAAGCATTGGAAACTGCCGCAGAGCATTTAGAACGTGGTCATATCCAATTAACCCAATTCTTCGCTGGTGAATTACTCGCAGAAGAATTGCGTATGGTACAAAATGCGTTAAGCGAAATTACTGGTCAATTTACCTCAGATGATCTGTTAGGTAATATTTTCAGCTCATTCTGTATCGGTAAATAACCTAAGATAGCCAGATAGAAAGTAAAGGCATAGATAAACAAGCGGTCCAATTTCTCAGGAGTTTTTGCAAAATTCCTACTGAAATTGACCGCTTGGTTATAAGTGCTAAGGCTAAATAGCCATTAGTTTTTCATTGATTGAACCGGTGCCGGAATACGTCCACCACGATTCACGAATACTTCGCATGAACCTTCTTTGACCGGCATAATCGGTGCATAGCCGAGTAGGCCACCAAATTCTACGCTTTCGCCGACATCTTTACCGGTTACCGGAATAATACGAACTGCTGTAGTTTTGCTGTTGATCATACCAATTGCCGCTTCATCGGCAATAATACCGGAAATGGTGTGTGCCGGTGTTTTACCCGGTACGGCGATCATATCTAAACCAACCGAACAAACTGCCGTCATCGCTTCTAGTTTATCTAAAGTTAAGATTCCGCTCTCTGCGTACGCGATCATCCCTTCGTCCTCCGAAACCGGAATAAATGCACCGCTTAAACCGCCTACTGAGCTTGATGCCATCATACCGCCTTTTTTCACCGCATCATTTAATAATGCTAACGCGGCTGTCGTGCCGTGTGTGCCACACACGCTTAAACCCATCGCTTCTAAAATACGAGCAACGGAATCACCGATTGCCGGTGTCGGTGCTAGTGATAAGTCTAAAATACCAAACGGAATATTCAGCATCTTTGACGCTTCTTGACCGATTAATTCGCCAACACGGGTGATTTTAAATGCGGTTTTCTTCACTACTTCCGCCACTTCGGTCAGTGTTGTCGCATTTGAATTTTCTAACGCTTCTTTCACCACACCCGGGCCGGAAACGCCCACGTTAATAATCGCATCCGCTTCGCCCGAACCATGGAATGCACCCGCCATAAACGGATTATCTTCCACCGCATTACAGAACACCACAATTTTGGCACAACCGAAACCTTCCGGGGTAATCTCGGCAGTACGTTTAATCGTTTCGCCGGCAAGTTTTACCGCATCCATATTAATTCCGGCACGGGTTGAACCGATATTGATAGAGCTACATACGATATCGGTGGTTTTCATTGCTTCCGGAATTGAGCGAATTAAAACTTCATCGGAAGGCGACATGCCTTTTTGTACTAATGCAGAAAAACCGCCGATAAAAGATACGCCGATTGCTTTTGCCGCACGGTCGAGAGTCTGTGCGATAGAAACATAAGAATCCGCTTTGGTTGCCGCCGCAATTTGTGCGATAGGCGTGACGGAAATACGTTGGTTAACGATAGGTACGCCGTATTTGGCGGAAAGGATTTTGGCAGTTTCGACTAAGTCTTTGCCGATGGTAGTAATTTTTTGATAAATATTTTGGTTTAATTGGTCGATATCAGCACTGATACAATCGTGTAAATCGATACCGATGGTAATGGTTCGCACGTCAAAATTTTGATCGGCGACCATTTTTATCGTTTCAATAATTTCGCTGGATTGAATACTCATTTCGCCACTCCCTTAAATACGGTGCATCGCTTTGAAAATTTCTTCGTTTTGGATACGAATATCTAACGCCAATTTTTTGCTTTCTTGCGTGAAAAACTCGGCTAATTGTGGGAATGATTTAGCACATTTGCTGGTATCTACTAAAATTACCATCGTGAAAAAATCGTCCATTAATTGTTGGCTAATATTTACGATATTAATTTGATTTTCCGCTAAGATTTTTGATACATCGTACACGATGCCGACACGATCTTTACCGATTACGGTAATTACTGAATTGCTCATTGTTGCTTCCTCGAGTTTGCATATTATTAAATGGGAACAAAGAGTATAGCGTTGTTTTGCTTATTTGACTAGCCGAGCTACGCAAACGTTTGCGTATTTATACAAAAAAACCACGGAATAAATCCGTGGCTCTCTTTTAGACTAAATCAAATAATAAAAACTCAACATCGCTATCGGTTTGAATCGTAAGTAATTGCTCAGCACGAATGCCTAACGCATCACTCGTTTCAACCTTTGTACCGTTTACACTTAATTGACCTTTTACCACTTGCGACCAATATGAACGGTTACTATCCAATTCAATTTGTGCATTTTTATTTGCAGTATATTGATAACGCCATAATTTCATATCTTGATAAATTTTAAATGAACCTTGTTCGGCTGTCGGCGATAAAATGAGTGTACCACCTTCACGATCGGCAAATTTATCTTGGCTATAACGAGGTGTTACGTCTTTTTGATTCGGCATAATCCAAATTTGATAAAGATGTAAAGTTTCCTCTAAATCCGGGTTCATTTCCGAATGGAAGATACCTGTCCCTGCCGACATAATTTGAAACTCGCCCGCTTTAACCTCGGTTTGATTTCCCATACTATCTTTGTGTGCGACACGTCCGTTAAGTACATAAGTGAGGATTTCCATATTATCGTGTGGGTGCATACCGAAACCGCGAGCCGGTGCGATAAAATCTTCGTTAATCACACGTAAATGTGAAAAATGGATATGCTTTGGATCATAATAATTCGCAAAAGAGAATGTGTGATAACTTTCTAACCAATCGAATGAGCCGTCGCCTCGTTCACTTGCTTTTCTAACTTGTAACATTTTAAATTCCTTATATGTTGCTGGTTTTTGCGGAAATTGGACCGCTTGTTGATGGTGAGTATTTTAAGCAGGCTCTATTGGTAGATAAATAGATAATTTATTGAATAACTATTTACTATGAGTAAATAATAATCTTGTTGCAAATGAATTTCAGAATCATTAATAGAAAATAGCTATCATATAACTAATCTTGATTAGTTTTAACTATTAAAACCAATCGCACTTATCTGCGATAACAATTAGACAAATTAATCATTTTTACTCATAATTTGCCCAGTTAAATGATGAAAAATAAAACAATAGGAGTATATGTTATGACAACTAAAACAATCACATTTCCTGTATTAAAACTTGATACCGAAACAAAAGAATTAAGTGCCGATATCCATAAAAACGCAACACATACCGTTCCCGGTTTAACGGTTTCTACTGGTCATTTAATTGCGGATGCGTTACAAACACGTTTACAAGGTTTAAATGAATTATCGATGATCTTAAAACACGCACACTGGAATGTTGTAGGTCCTAACTTCGTTGCGGTACACGAAATGTTAGATAGCCAAGTTGATGAAGTCCGTGATTTTGTGGATGAAATCGCAGAGCGTATGGCAACACTAGGTGTTGCACCGAATGGTTTATCAGGTAATTTAGTGGCAACACGTCAAACACCAGAGTATCCGTTAGGTCGTGCAACAGTACAAGATCACTTAAAAGTGATTGATTCATATTATTCACACAATATTGAAGCACACCGTGTGGTACTTGAGCATAATGGTCATTTAGATCCGATTAGTGAAGATTTATTAGTGGCTCAAACTCGTGCATTAGAAAAATTACAATGGTTTATCCGTGCTCATTTAGATAATGGTTGTGGTAATATTTAATAAGCAGAGTGCATAATACTTAATAAGCGGTCGATTTTCTTGTAACTTTTGCAAGTGAATTGACCGCTTAAATTTTGGCAAAAAACAAGTTCTTTTTCTCATTTTTGCGATCTAGATCGCAAAAATAGTGATTTTGGCGTGCATTAGACATTATTATCCGATATGGTTGGCAACCGATTTTTAATTGATTGCAATTTATGTTGCAGTGTTCATATGAGGTCAAAATAATGAAAGAAAAAAAGCTAGGAGACATCCTCAAACAAAATAAACTTCACCACCTTCAATCCTTTGCGGATGAAACAACGATGTGCTTAGATTTGAAGTTAAGTCATTTACGTGAAGAGCTTCGAATTACCCAGCAAGAAATTGCGAGCAAGTTACAAATTAGTCAGCCATCAGTCGTTGCGTTGGAAAAACGTGGTACGGATATAAAACTATCTTCCATACAACGCTATATTGATGCGATTGGCGGTAAATTACAAATTTCGGTTGCATTACCTTCTGGGAAATCGGTTATTTATCAGCTCTAAATATAAAAGAAGCGATCTATTGTTTAGCATAGTTCGCTTCTTTTTTATCGGTAAATCGTTAACCTCTTTCTGTATAGCGTCGTTCTTTACCGACTAATTCTTGTAGTTGTGGTAATAACTGGATAATCATTCGTAGTTGCTGAACTAAAACAAGCGCACGTTTATCATTACTGTCTTGATAAGTCTGCTCAAACTGACTTAGTGTGGTATCAATTTCGGTTAGTTGTAAAGGTAATTCTCTATTTTTTAGCCCCGCGATTGCTTCTAAAATATCAACAACCTGTTTTCCTTTACTGAAGAATACCGCTGAAAAATCAATATTATGGCTCAATTCCGAACTTTCCACCCGATAAGCACCCAATGCAGAAATATAACCGAGTAAAGTATAAGTGATTCCTAATAATTTAGGGGCGAATGCCAAGGCTTCCTGATATTTTTTGGGCTCACTGTGCATATTTGCAATGACCGCACTAAGTGCAGAAATATGGTTATGCACGTCACGGCGAGCAACACGGTAGGCTAATTGGTCGTTATAACCGAATTGTAATTGTGCCAAAATATGCCGTAAATATTGTCCGCTGGCGACAAGTGTATTTTGTAAATTACGATGGAGATTAAAATATTTCCAGTCCGGATAAATAAATGAAACTGCAAACCATGCCAATGCTGTACCAATGAGCGTATCAAATAAGCGAGGCAACAGTGCATTTTCAGCTCCTAATCCTGATACATCTAAACTCACGAATACTAATAATGTGATAAAAAAGGTCGAAAAACCGTAATTACTGACTCGGAAGAAGTAATATAAGCTACCGGTAATGCTGATTAATCCGAGTTGTGCTTCTAGGCTTGGCGAGAAATATTGGAATAGGAAGCCGATAAATACACCTAATACTGTACCGATAATCCGTTGAATTAAACGTTTTTTGGTGGCGGAATAATTCGGTTGGCAGACAAATACCGCGGTCAGTAAAATCCAGTAACCTTTACCGTCTAGATTTAATAATTGTACGACTAAACTGCAAGCAAAGACCACGACGGATAAGCGGATTGCGTGGCGAAATAACTGCGAAGATAAGGTACATTGGCTACGAATCGCTTTAAACATATTGCGTATGCCGGACACATTTTCGGCAATTAAGCGAGTCGATTTGATGACCTCTTTACGTAGATTATCTACGCTGTTTTGTTGTTCGATTTGAGTTAATTGTCCTTCAATATTCCGTAAATTTTCTGCAATAGATTGCCAACGATGTGCAGATTTTAGCCCTCTTTCACAATGAAAATTAAGCGAATTGAGTAATCCCTGTAATGCTTTCTCGCCTCTTATACTATGCTGATAGCTTTCGCCATGACGTAAGGCGGAAGCAACACGCTGACAGGTAATCGCCTGTAATTCCATTACACGTTGGAAACGAAACATCAGATCACTATTTTTTAATTGTTGGAATAATTCGTGATATTGGTAATGACTTGAACTTGCCCGTTCCCAAATATCTTGAGCGGTAAAATAGTAACGTAACAAACGGTGCGTACGTGTGTGGCGATTATGTCCTTGTAAACGGTAGAACAGAGAAACACGAGTTTGGTCGAAAGTTTGGATAATGTGTTGATTGGCTTTTGCTAAGGCGAGTTGTTTGGCGGCAAGATCATCATCATCAGGATCGAAATATTCCGATTTTGCTTGTAGATAAGCACCCAACGCATCATAAGCTTTCGCCAAATTTTCCTGTACGATACGGTTTGGGAAACATAAGTGGACAATCAATGCGACGACACCGTAAAGTAATGCACCGGATAAAATCATTAACATATTGCCGTACCAAATATGTTCCGGGGTATAGACTAAACTGGTATAAACCGCTACCACTAATGAACCGAATGCAATGGTACTGTAACGTTGCCCAATCGCACCGAGCATCACTAAAATAAAGGTACTTAACATCGCGACCGGTAAAAACAGCCAGCCAAAACTCAATGAAAATTGAGCACCTAATGATGAAATGGCAAAGGCGATAAGACTTAAGATCAGATTTTTAATTCTACCTGACGGGCTATTATCCAAATCGACCAAACCACCGGCAATGACCCCTAATATTAGCGACATTGCCAAATGTGACATTTGTAACTGCCATACGACAATCGAAACAAGATTAATCGAAATAAAGATTGGTAGTGTTTTAATTATATTTTCTGATAACCAATCGAATCGAAGTTTTTTGAGGAAGTTTTTCATGATAAGAAGCGGTCGAATTTGGGATAAATTTTGCAAATTTTAAAGCAAATCGGACCGCTTGAACAAGCGAAAAGCGAGAAACTAGCCTAAACGTTCGGCAAGATAGCCGTCATAATCCGGTACGTTAATTTCGATGTCTTGATGGAATAATGATGCGTTAAGTAAGAAATTAGCACTGGTTTCATTAATGGCAACCGGAATATTCCAAACCGTGGCAATACGCATTAATGCTTTGACATCCGGATCGTGCGGTGCGGCGTTCATCGGATCCCAAAAGAAAATCAGCATATCAATTTTTTTCTCTGCGATTAATCCGCCTAATTGCTGATCACCGCCCATCGGTCCGCTTAATAATGCGTGTATATTTAAACCGCTTTCACGTGCTAATAAATGTCCGGTTGTGCCGGTAGCATATAGCGTATGCGGAGCTAAAACCGTTTTATGTTGTAACGTCCATTGAATCAGGCTTTGTTTACAACTGTCATGAGCAACTAAAGCGATATGCTTTTGTGCCGAGATTTTTCGAATTTTGGTTTTCATAGCGAGTTCCTTCTTGTAAGAATTTGTGCAAATAATACCGCTTATTTACGCCTTTTGCATTGACTAACGAACGATAATAGCTAGAATCAGAAAAATCACTCTCAACAATAAAGGACTTTTCCTAATGAATTTATACAACATCAAATACCCCGAAGAACAAGTTAATTTTGCACAAGGCGTTCGCCAAGGTTTAGGTAAAGATCAAGGGTTATTTTTCCCTGAAGTGTTACCAAAATTTGACGATATTGATGCTTTACTGGATCTACCTTTAGTTGAGCGTAGCCAAAAAATTCTTGCAAAGACTAATTGGTGACGAACTTCCGCAAGAAACGGTAAATGCGATGGTAAAAAATGCGTTTACTTTCCCAGCTCCATTAGCAAAAGTGAATGACGATATTTACGCACTTGAACTGTTCCACGGACCAACATTAGCGTTTAAAGACTTTGGTGGTCGTTTTATGGCACAAGCACTGGCAAGCGTGCGTGGTGACGGCAAAATCACCATTTTAACCGCAACCTCAGGCGATACAGGTGCGGCGGTTGCTCACGCATTCTATGGTTTAGAAAATATCAATGTAGTAATTCTTTATCCGAAAGGCAAAATCAGCCCGTTACAAGAAAAATTATTCTGTACCTTAGGTGGCAACATTCGTACCGTTGCGATCGAATCGGACTTTGACGCTTGCCAAGCATTAGTAAAACAAGCGTTTGACGATGCAGAATTACGCCAAGCGATCGGCTTAAATTCAGCAAACTCAATCAATATCAGCCGTTTATTAGCACAAGTTTGTTATTACTTTGAAGCAGTAGCACAATTACCAAAAGCAAAACGTTCTGACGTCGTGGTTTCAGTACCAAGTGGTAACTTTGGTAACTTAACCGCAGGTTTAATCGCAAAAACGCTAGGTTTACCAATCAAACGTTTTATCGCTTCAACCAATGCGAATGACACCGTGCCACGTTATTTAAAATCAGGTAAATGGGAGCCAAATGCAACGGTTGCAACGCTTTCAAACGCAATGGATGTAAGCCGTCCGAACAACTGGCCACGTGTGGAAGAATTATTTAAACGCAACGGTTGGGCGTTAACCGATTTAGGTTCAGCGACCTTAAATGATGCGGAAACCGAAGCGGCATTAAAAGCACAATATGCGGAAGGCTACTTATGCGAACCGCACGGTGCAATTGCTTACCAAGTGTTAAAAGATCAGCTTCAAGCGGGCGAAACCGGTATTTTCCTCTGCACCGCTCACCCAGCGAAATTCAAAGAATCGGTAGAACGTATTCTTAACATCGAATTACCGTTACCGGAAGCATTGGATAAACATAATAAAATGGAACTTTTATCTGACACCATGCCGGCAGATTTCGCAAAATTACGTGAGTATTTGTTAACAGGTAACTAATCTATTTAGCTTAAACAAGCGGTAAGTTTCTGAATGAATTTTGTAATTCAGACTTACCGCTTTTTTATGGAGAAAATATGAATAAGAAAAGTTGGTTAAAACCTATACTATCTAGAATAGATATAGAGAAAAATGCTATCAAAGAGTGGTTCAAAAATTTAATCTCAGATAGTGAGTTTCATTGTAATAAGATGCCAAACTGGTTAAAGGTTATTTTTGTCGCAATGTTCTCAGGCATAATTCTATTAAATCTAAAATTCATTGCAGAATTATTAGATCTAGATTTTGGGGACATTACAAAAACTAATGGCTTTTGGACAATATTTACTTTAATTGCTTCTGCACCAGTTGCTTTTATTATTTGGCATTTTAGAGATCAAAATATCTCTCAGCAAATTGAAAATGCTCGTAAAGATACTAACTTAAAAGAATTTCAGAAATTAGCCGAATGGGTTAGTGGAGTGCATTTAGTAGAAGATAAAGTTACTATGAAGACCCAATGGAAAGAAGAAAATGGTGAAGAGAAGAAAGTAATAGAAGAAATACGAGAATATCATTCTCCTTCACCTGATTTATCCATACAAACTTATAGTAAACGAGATGGTGCGGTTGGATTGCAAATTGCGCGGTATATAACTTATTACCTTTCTTTCGTGGCGAACACGGTGAAGGTTTTAGGAAACCTTCATTAAATTTATTATTATCTGCTTGGAAAGCGATACATAATAAAGAACTTAATAAATTGAAATCTGTGGGTATATTACACAATATTGACCAGACACGTTCTTTGATCGATAAAATTACTGAGAACGGAAAATCTGAACTTGCTAAAGCTATAACTCACGTCTTATTAGATTCTGGCGGTAAATATTTTATAGAAAATACAAAAGGCTTATCTAATATTTGTTTAGCTGGTATGGATTTTAGCGATCCAAGCTTAGATAGTGATGTATTTAAAATGTTTTCTCAAAGAGTATATCTCCAGTCATATGATTTTACTGGCGCAAATTTAAGAAAAATGTCTTTTGCTTCTACAAAATTATATCAATGTAATTTTAGTGGCTGTTTCTTAAGAGATTCTACATTCTTATCTTCTGATTTAAGCGATTGTGATTTTAATTTTATTAATGTAAGTGAAACAAGTTTCATAAATAGTCGAATATCAAATTGTAATTTTATCTCATCAAACATATTATCTTGTGATTTCCACAATAGTACTATTAATTATACTCAATTTGAGTATTCTTACATATTTAATTCTGATTTCTCAGAAAATATTTGGGGAGCTAATCATATAGGTAATACTGAGTTTGGGAATTGTTCTTTCAAATCAGCTAATATGCAAAATCAAGTATTTAACGATTCTACAAAAATCGATCATTCTAGCTTTGAGTTAGCAAATTTAAGAGGTGTTTATTTACTCAATAAAGATTTATCTAATGTGAATCTAAAAAGTGCATTTTTAGGTGAAGCAACATTTACTACAAATATATTGTCCGCACGAAGTTTATTTGCTACAAGATTGTATCTTTCAGATCTGAATGATTGTATTTCTTTTAAGGAAATTTCTGAGATTAAAGATAAAGGAGCAATTATTCTTGTTGTTAGCGAAGAGAGTGATTATCCAAAGTATATAAAATGTACATATAAAAAGAATGGCTCAGAATTTGTATTCTCTGATAGAGAGTGGAAAACAATCGATATAGACAGAACAAAATCAGAGAATCCTGACTGGTTAATTACATTTGAGTAAAAAGAAATTTAGTGATTAATAGTCTTGGCATAAAGCATAAAAAAGCGGTTGGTTTTGAGAAACAATTTACAAATTTTCTATCAAAATCAACCGCTTTTATTTATCCCAATATTTCTCTGCAATTTTGCTCAACTTTCCGTAAGATGTCAGCATAATCTGTGCTTTTTAGTCCAATATCGCCAAAGTAATGGATTCTGATGTCTTCAATACCGCAAAATTGAAAGATGCCTTTTCCTAACGTATCATCAAGTGATTTTAAAAAGCCCTTATGTGCATATTTTACATTGCTATTACCAAGCGTCACAAATTGCTGGATCTTTTTACCTTTGAGTAAGCCGATACTTTCAATTTCACCATTTTGATAAGCAAATCCATAACTTAGCACGCGGTCTAAGTAACCTTTTAATATTGCCGGAAAGCCCATCCACCACAGTGGGTAAATCAAGGTAATGACATCGGCTTGTTGCCAATATCGGTGTTCGATTTGGATTTCTGTCGGGTACTGGCTGGTGAGACTGGACTGAAATTCTTGCCAAGCTAAGTTCGGATCAAACTTTAGTTGATATAAATCCCGTACGATAACTTGATGATCTTGGCTTGCTTGAACGACTTGCGAAAGAATCGCATGGTTAAAACTTTGCGGATTTGGATGTGCATAAATAATCAGATGGTTCATCTTATTTCTCAGCTAAATAATAACGGTTCCTAATTATCGCTAAAATCTTGCTTTACATACAAAACTTCCTTTAATTATTCTTTGATAATAATCAATTTTTCCTGCCGTTCCTCTGTAAATACCTCCTTTGAGTAATAAAAGCAGACCAGTAAAAATCGGATAATGCCGACCATTTAATTAGACTTGTAGTGGGGATGTTTTGTCCGATTTTAGCCAACAATCTTTACCTCGGCGCAGTTTTTTACGTGGTCATTTTTTAAATGTGTTACAAACGGAACAGGTAAAGCAACAAGGACATCATGCGATTCGCCCACCTTGGACAAATCTTGCAGATTTTTATCAAAAATGCACCGCTTGTAATAACTGCATATCTGCTTGCGAAACTCAAATTATCATCAAAGGTGCCGGCGGTTATCCGGAAATAGATTTCAGCCGCGGCGAATGTACCTTTTGCCAAGCCTGTGTGCAAAGCTGTGAAGCAGATGTATTTTTGCCGATCACAGCAGAGCCTTGGACGCATAAAGTGGAAGTGCAAGACAGTTGTTTATTAAAACAACGTGTTGAGTGTCGTTCTTGCGGTGATAGTTGTGAAAGCCGAGCCATTCGTTTTCGTCCAGCATTGGGCGGAATTGCAAATTTAGTGCTAGATTTGACCGTTTGTAACGGTTGTGGTGCTTGCTTGAGTGTCTGTCCAACCAAAGCGATAAAAATTTTTAGCCCCCCTCTTTGAAAAAGAGGGGCTGGGGGAGATTTTAAGGATCTTCAATATCGTACAAATCTCCCCTAACTCCTCTTTACTAAATGGGGGAATAATGTAGAGATAATATAATGAGTAATTTTGATTTAGATAAAAACTGGTATGTTTGTAGCCTTGTTGTGCAAGCAAAACCAGCGAAACTAGAGCAAGTGAAAGCGGACATTTTAACGATTCCTTATGCGGAAATTCACGGTGAAAAAGCTGAAGAAGGCAAATTAGTGGTCACGCTAGAAAGTGACAGACAGCTTGCACTTGCCGATTTAATCGATCAGGTAAAAGACATTAGTGGCGTGATTGTCGTATCACTGATTTCAAATTACCTTGATGAAAAGTAAATAGACTCCCCCTCTTCGATAAAGAGGGGGCTGGGGGAGGTGTTACAAGCGGTAATTTTACTCCGATTTTTTACAAATCTCCCCCTAACCCCTCTTTACTAAAGAGGGGAATAGATTTTTTAATTTAATCATAAATGTGGGACATTAAATTATGGAACTCAATCGTAGAGATTTTATGAAAGCAAACGCAGCAATCGTCGCGATGCATCGCAGCAGGAATGACAATTCCTGTCAAAAATGTTTATGCTCGCTGATGACGGTATTAAATGGGACAAAGCGCCATGCCGTTTCTGCGGTACGGGTTGTAGTGTACTTGTCGGTACTAAAGACGGTCGTGTTGTTGCAACGCAAGGTGACCCGGATGCAGAAGTAAACCGTGGTTTAAACTGTATCAAAGGTTACTTCTTATCCAAAATTATGTACGGTGCAGACCGTGTACAAACGCCTTTGTTACGTATGAAAGACGGTAAATTCCATAAAGAAGGTGATTTCACACCGGTTTCTTGGGATCAAGCTTTCAGCATTATGGCGGAAAAAGTTAAAGCGACTTTAAAAGCGAAAGGCGGTAATGCGGTAGGTATGTTCTCATCAGGCCAAACCACCATTTTTGAAGGTGTCGCGAAAGTAAAACTTTGGAAAGCCGGCTTACGTTCTAACACAATCGACCCGAATGCACGTCACTGTATGGCGTCTGCGGCAGTTGCGTTTATGCGTACCTTTGGTATGGATGAACCGATGGGTTGTTATAACGACATTGAGAAAACCGATGCATTCGTGCTTTGGGGTTCAAATATGGCGGAAATGCACCCGATTTTATGGAGCCGTATTTCTGATCGCCGTTTATCTGACGATAAAGTAAAAGTCGTAGTAATGTCCACTTTTGAACATCGTTCGTTTGAACTTGCGGATACACCGATTATCTTCAAACCACATTCGGATTTAGCGATTCTTAACTATATTGCAAACTATATTATCCAAAACGATAAAGTTAACTGGGATTTCGTGAATAAACACACCAAGTTCAAACGTGGTGAAACCGACATCGGTTACGGTTTACGTCCGGAACATCCGCTCCAACAAGCGGCTAAAAATGCAAAAACCGCAGGTAAAATGCACGATTCCGATTTTGAAGAGTTTAAGAAAATCGTTGCACCTTATACATTAGAAAAAGCACACGAAATTTCAGGCGTGCCGAAAGATCAGCTAGAAACTTTAGCGAAAATGTATGCGGATCCAGAACAAAAACTGGTTTCTTACTGGACGATGGGCTTTAACCAACATACACGTGGTGTGTGGGTTAACCATATGATTTATAACGTACATTTATTGACGGGTAAAATCTCAACACCGGGTTGTGGTCCGTTCTCATTAACCGGTCAGCCGTCAGCTTGTGGTACAGCACGTGAAGTGGGTACTTTCGTACATCGTTTACCGGCAGATATGGTGGTAACTAACCCGAAACACGTTGAGATCGTAGAAAAAGCGTGGAAATTGCCAAAAGGCACAATTCCAACTGTACCGGGCTTCCCGGCAGTACAGCAAAGCCGTGCATTAAAAGACGGTAAACTGAATTTCTTATGGCAACTTTGTACCAACAATATGCAAGGTGGCCCGAATATTAATGAAGAAATTTTCCCGGGTTGGCGTAACCCTGAAAACTTTATCGTGGTTTCAGATCCGTATCCATCTGTAAGTGCGGTTGCGGCGGACTTAATTCTTCCAACTTGTATGTGGGTAGAAAAAGAAGGTGCTTACGGTAATGCGGAACGCCGTACCCAATTCTGGCGTCAGCAAGTGAAAGGCCCGGGCGAATCTCGTTCAGATTTATGGCAAATTGTTGAGTTCTCAAAATACTTCAAAACGGATGAAGTATGGGGCGAAGAACTGTTAGCGCAAATGCCGGAATACCGTGGTAAAACTCTTTATGAAGTGCTTTACCTCAACGGTGAAGTAAACAAATATAAAGTGCCGACTAACGTGCCGGGTTATATCAATGATGAAGCGGAGCACTTCGGTTTCTACTTACAAAAAGGTTTATTTGAAGAGTATGCACAATTCGGTCGTGGTCACGGTCACGATTTAGCGGATTTCGATACTTACCACCAAGTACGTGGTTTACGTTGGCCGGTAGTTGACGGTAAAGAAACCTTATGGCGTTACCGTGAAGGCTTTGACCCGTATGTGAAAGCTGGCGAAGGTGTATCGTTCTACGGTTATCCGGATAAGAAAGCGATCATCTTAGGCGTACCTTACGAAGCACCTGCAGAAAGTCCGGATGAAGAATACGATTTATGGCTATGTACCGGTCGTGTACTTGAACATTGGCATACCGGTACGATGACACGTCGTGTGCCGGAATTACACCGTTCGTTCCCGAACAACTTATGTTGGATGCACCCGACAGATGCGAAAAAACGTGGTTTACGTCACGGTGACAAAGTGAAATTAATTACCCGCCGTGGTGAGATGATTACCCACTTAGATACACGTGGTCGTAACAAGTGTCCGGAAGGCTTAATTTACACGACCTTCTTCGATGCCGGTCAGTTGGCCAATAAATTAGTGTTAGATGCGACAGACCCGATTTCAGGTGAGACAGACTTCAAGAAATGTGCGGTTAAAGTGGTTAAGGCGTAATTATAGCCCCCCTCTTTGAAAAAGAGGGGCTGGGGGAGATTTTAAAGAATTTAAATATCGTACAAATCTCCCCTAACCCCTCTTTACTAAAGAGGGGGATAAGATAAGTGGAAAGTTGTTTGAATTTCAACCACTTATAAAAAGGATACTACTATGAAACTTGACCCAAATCGCCGTCAATTTTTGAAAAATGCGACCAGAACGGCGACCGGTATTTGCGGTGTTGGTGTGATTCTCGGATTACAGCAACAACAAGCAAATGCAAAAGAAGGTGTAGCGCTTCGTCCACCGGGTGCATTACCTGAAAAAGACTTTTTAGCGGCTTGTACCCGCTGTGGACAATGCGTACAGGCTTGTCCGTACGATATGTTGCATTTGGCTAGCCTAATTTCGCCAATGGAAGCCGGTACGCCTTATTTCGTGGCACGTGATAAGCCTTGTGAAATGTGCGTTGATATTCCTTGTATGAACGCTTGCCCAAGCGGTGCATTGAGTGAGGAACTCACCGATATCAATGATGCTCGCATGGGATTAGCCGTATTGCTTGACCACGAAACTTGCTTGAACTGGCAAGGTTTACGCTGTGATGTTTGTTATCGCGTTTGTCCATTAGTCGATAAAGCGATTACGTTAGAGCGTATCCACAACGACAGAACCAATATTCACGCTAAATTAATTCCGACAGTCCATTCCGATGCTTGCACCGGTTGTGGGAAGTGTGAACAGGCTTGTGTACTAGAAGAAGCGACAATCAAAGTGTTACCGATGGATCTCGCCAAAGGGTTACTAGGCAGACATTACCGCTTAGGTTGGAAAGAAAAACAAAATGCCGGTAAGGCGTTATTGGAAGATCAACATCCGGACGGTTTACGTCCTGCGTTAGATGCGCGTATGCCGGAAGGAATGAGCGAACCGACTTACCAATTTATGCAGGTTCAGCCGAATCAGAAAGTCGCAACGCCAAATCGTGCCACTTACGATTACGTACCGAAATCAACCACGGTGCCGGAAGCGGAGCATTTCCCTAACTTAGATTTAAACATTAAGGGGGTGAAATAATGGCTGAAGTGAAATACGTATCGAATAAACCTAAGGATGCAGGGCTTGAGGCTCGACAAAAATTAGGCTGGTGGCGAGCTTATCGCTTTCTCATTCTGCGTCGTTTGAGCCAATTAAGCATTATCTTAATGTTTTTAAGCGGACCGCTTTGGAATGTTTGGATCTTAAAAGGTAACTATAGCGGCAGTATGCTGTTTGATAGCGTGCCAATGAGCGATCCGCTAATGACGGCAGAAAGCCTAGCGACCGGTTACCTACCGGAATGGACAACGGTTTTAGGCGCCCTGATTATCGTGGCATTTTATGCGATTGTGGCAAGTAAAGCCTTTTGCAGTTGGGTTTGCCCAATGAATATTGTGACGGATACTGCCGCATGGTTAAGACGTAAATTAGGGATTCGCCAAAGTGCGAAAATCTCGCGTAATTTACGTTATGCGATTTTAGCGATGATTTTAGTCGGCAGTGCTATCTCGGGAACGTTATTGTGGGAGTGGATTAACCCGGTTGTCGCATTAGGACGAGTATTTGTTTACGGTTTAGGTGCAACAATATGGTTAGTCGCGGTTATTTTCCTATTTGACTTATTAGTAGTCGAACACGGTTGGTGCGGACATTTATGCCCAATCGGTGCAACTTATGCCTTGATTGGTGCGAAAAGTGTCGTAAAAGTAAATGTCGTAGATCGTAACCGTTGTGACCGCTGTATGGATTGTTACAACGTATGTCCGGAACCTCAAGTATTAAGAGTTCCATTACACGGTAAACCGGAAGACAGCACAGTCGTCCTATCGAAAGACTGTATTAGTCGCGGACGTTGTATCGATGTGTGTGCAGAGAAAGTCTTTGCATTCGGTACACGCTTTCAAGGCAGTATTGAAGTGAAAAATGTTTAACAAAACTCCCCTCTTTGAAAAAGAGGGGCAGGGGGAGATTTAAGAATCTCAAATTTACAAAAATTTGGCGGATATCCACCGCTTGTAAAATCTCCCTTAACCCCTCTTTACTAAAGAGGGAGATTTATAACCCTTTTTAATTTTTAAAACGGAGTGATTTAACATGAGAAAATATCTCACCCTCTTATTGACCGCTTTGGCGGGTTTTGCCGTGGCGGAAACGCAGGTGGCAAAAAGTATTGATAGCACAGTGGAAAGTGTTGCCCCTGCTTATACCAATGCACAGAAAGATGCAGGCAACATTCCTGTAACTTTCCCTTACCAACCACCGCTTGTGCCGCACAGTATTCGTGGTTTACAAGTAACGAAAAATACCAACCAATGTTTAGGTTGTCACAGCCCTGAAGTTGCGCCGACAACCGGTGCGACACGTGTGCCGGCAAGCCACTTTATGGATCGTGACGGTAAACCGACGGAAGGAACTTCACCACGTCGTTACTTCTGCCTACAGTGCCACGTACAACAAACGGACGTAAATCCGATTATTCAAAACAAATTTGACACGATTCGTCAAACACAAGCTAAATAAGGAGAAAGGTGATGATTAAGAAATTTTGGAACTGGTTCCGTACGCCGAGCAAAATGGTCGCCGGTACACTCATTATCATTTCTGCGATTGGCGGTATTTTAGCGTGGGGCGGTTTTAACCAAGGCTTAGAGCATACCAATACCGAACAATTCTGTTCAGACTGTCATATGAATGACGTTGTGCCTGAATATCGTGCTTCGGCTCACTATTCAAACCGTAGTGGTGTAAAAGCAATTTGTTCAGACTGTCACGTACCACACGAATTCCTTGATAAGTGGAAACGTAAAATCATCGCTTCAAAAGAAGTGTATGCACACTTTACCGGTAAAGTGGATACTAAAGAAAAATTTGAAGCACATCGTTTAGAAATGGCGGAACGTGAATGGGCGCGTATGAAAGCTAACGATTCTCAAGAGTGCCGTAACTGTCATAACTTTGAAGATATGGACTTTACTCAACAGAAAACCGTGGCACAACAAATGCACGCAATGGCACAAGAGCAAGGCAAAACCTGTATCGACTGTCATAAAGGTATTGCACACAACCTTCCGCATATGGAAAAAGTTCAAAAAAGTTTTATTCCTGAAGATATGTTGAAAAAAGAACAAAAAACCGAAGGTAAATAAATCTAAAACAAAGAGCTGAAGTAAATACTTCAGCTCTTTGTTCATCTAAAGATCGAATTACCTAACAGCCATTTGGAATAAAGCCACTTCCGCCTGACAACTAAATTCAATCTGCATTTGCATTAAAAAACCGTCTTCAATCGGGCTAATACTGTGCTGAATTGTACAGGCTTCAGTTTCCACTGATTTTGCTTTTTCTGTGAAAAATTTGACCGCTTGTTGTGCTTGATCTTCGTTATCGTAGACTGCCTCAAAAGCAATTTGGCGATCGCTATTATCTAGCATTGAATCGCCTTTCAGTTTACACATATTATGGGCTTCTGCCGCTTTTTGTTGCATCGTTTTGTGCATAAATATCTCTCTATTGTTATCTATCTAACGGTTGCCAATCTTGACCTTTTATTGGCGGTAACCAAGCGCCACCTTGTACACATAAATCCCATAAAATCCCGAAGATACCATATTGATCTGCTTTATTTGGATCTAATTCTGTTACGATTTCCGTTTCACGTCCTTGTTTGATTAAGGTTGCAATCGTCGGGTTAATCATTACGGTTTTACCTAATGCGATAAATTCCGCCCAACCGGTATTAAACGCTTGTGCAATTTGTTCTGCAGTGAATAAATTACCGACACCGATAAGTGGTAATTTACCGGCGATACGTTCGTGAATTAATTGCATACGTGTCATGCTTGTATCTGCACCACGGCGTACTTTTTTATCAAATTCATGCAGAGAAATGTGTAAATATTGCAACGGTTTTGTTGTAAGTGCATCAATTAATGCAAAAGTGTCTTGCATAGTTAAGCCTAACTCTTCCGGTTCTTCTGGAGAGAAGCGATAACCGATAATAAAATCCGATTTTGCCGCTTTTTGCTTTTCAGCAATCACCGCATCAACAACCGCTAATGGGAAACGCATACGTTTTTCACGTGAGCCACCCCATTCATCTTCACGACGGTTGGAGTGACCGGAATAGAACTGCTGAATTAAATAGTTATTCGCACCGTGGATTTCCACTCCATCAAAACCTGCTTCAATCGCTAATGCGGTGGCATTGGCAAACGCAGCAATTAATGATTCGATTTCAGCCACGGTTGCCGCACGTGTACCGGTTTCTTCATCGGTACTTGCTGAGATTTTATCTTTACCGTTCAGTAGCTCGGTTAATGCCAATTTACCGCCGTGATGAATTTGTAGAATTGCCTTCGCACCTTGTGCTTTAATCAGATCCGCTGTTTTTTTCAAACTTGGTAATTGAGCGGTATGAATTGCTTCCGGCTGACCGTGGAACGCTTTACCGCCATCTTGTACCAAGGTAGCGGCTAAAATAAACATCCCGATATCGCCGGCACGGCTTTCGATAAATTTCTGTTCATTTTGACCTAAAGTGCCGTCTGGATTTGAACCGAAGTGTGTCATCGGTGCAACGACTAAACGGTTTTTAATCTCAACACCGTTATTTAATTGATAGCTTTCAAATAATGGGGAAAATTTAGGATTCATTTTGCTTTCCTTCTAGTTAATAAAACGGAATTAATAAAGTTTGTGTAAAAAATAGATCATAGTCCAAATAGGAGTAAAATCCAAATAACGAATGAAACTTACCCATAAGGAGTGAATATGCAACACGTTACTCTCAGTCCGACACTGACCTTTAGTCGTCTTATCCAAGGATTTTGGCGTTTGGATAAATGGCAAAGAGACACCACAACAAACTTTAGCCTTTATTGAACAATTATTGGAACTTGGTATTGATACCTTTGATCATGCGGCTTGTTACGGTGGTTTTACAACCGAAGAGTCTTTCGGTAAAGCCTTAGCGTTAAACAAATCATTACGTGATAAAATGACCTTAGTGACCAAATGCGGTATTTTGTACCCTAATAAAGTCTTACCGGAAATGAAAAGCCATCATTATGATAACAGCTATCGGCATATTATTTGGTCGGCGGAACGTTCTCTGCAAAAATTACATACGGAACAACTTGATTTATTATTGATTCACCGCCTGTCGCCTTGTGCTGATCCGGAGCAAATTGCGAAAGCGTTTGAACAACTTTATCAGGAAGGTAAAGTGAAGAATTTCGGGGTATCCAATTATACACCGGCTAAATTCTCAATGTTGCAATCTTATGTCAATCAACCGTTAGTGACCAACCAAATCGAAATTTCGCCGTTACATTTAAAACCATTTGATGACGGCAGTTTAGATTTCTTGCTGGAAAAACGGATTAAACCGATGGCATGGTCACCGTTTGCCGGTGGACGTTTGTTTGATCCGTTAGACGAAAGAGGCGTAAGAGTGTCGCAAGCCTTACTGGAAATCGGCGACCAAAAAGGCGAGAGCCGTTTAGAAGTATTGGCATTGGCTTGGTTATTGGCACATCCGGCGAAAATTATACCGATTTTAGGTTCGGGTAAAATTGAGCGAGTACGTAGTGCAAGCGATGCGTTACAGCTTTCATTTAGCGAAGAAGAATGGATTAAAGTTTATGTTGCCGCCCAAGGCTTTGATATTCCGTAGAGAAGCAAGCGGTCGGATTTTGTTATTTTTTACAAAATCCGACCGCTTGAAATTATTTATACATTGACTCAATTTGCTTACGGTAACGTTCTAAAATTACTTTTCGGCGTAATTTTAACGTCGGTGTAATCTCTTCCATTTTTATGCTGAACGCTTGCGGCAATAGAGTAAATTTCTTGATTTGTTCAAAGTGTGCCAACTCTTTTTGTAATTCATTGATACGCTTTTCAAATAACTGCACAATTTCCGAATGTTTAACCAATTCCATCCGGTCTTGATATTTAATATTTAGCTGTTTAGCGTGTTCTTCGAGGCTTTCAAAACACGGTACGATTAAAGCGGACACGTATTTCTTCGCATCGGCAATAATCGCAATTTGCTCAATAAATTTATCTTTACCGATTTTGCCTTCGATATATTGCGGCGCAATATATTTACCGTTTGACGTTTTCATTAGCTCTTTGATTCGGTCGGTAATATATAAATTACCTTGTGCATCAAATTCACCGGCATCACCGGTTTTTAAGAAACCATCTTCGGTAAAGGCAAGTGCAGTTTCTTCTGGGCGTTTGTAGTAGCCTCGCATCACCATTCCGCCACGCACTAAGATCTCATTATTTTCACCGATTTTTACTTCCGCATTCGGCATTAAACGCCCGATTGAATTGGGTTCAAATTGGTCGTCCGCCCAACAAGAAACCGTAGCGGTCGTCTCAGTCATACCATAACCCAATTTAATATTCACACCGATAGCTTGGAAAAATTTACCGATGGTCGGTTCTAATTTTGCACCACCACACGGCATCATACGGATTCGTCCGCCTAATAAGGCACGTAATTTATTTAACACCAATTTATCTGCTAATTTATAAGATAACGTATTTTTCTGTTTTTTCTCGCCGACGGAAATCGCCCATTTAAATAATGCTCTGCGATGAATCGGAGCTTTATTCACTTTATCCCAAATCGCACTATACATTTTTTCATATAAACGAGGCACGGCACACATTAAAGTTGGTTTTACTTCATTTAACGCATTACGTACTTCATTGGTATCTTCCAAATAACACACCGTTGCACCACGATAAAGGACATAAGCCACCCAAGCTCGTTCAAAAATATGTGAAAACGGTAAGAAAGATAACGATACATCATTTTCATCAATTTTCGGCAAGGCTAAATCGTGGGCGTGTAGCTGATGTGCAATATTAGCATAATCCAACATTACCCCTTTAGGCTCGCCGGTCGTTCCGGATGTATAAATGAGAGTAAATAAATCTGACAGATTTTTATCTGCAAGACGTTGGTTTAATGCTTTGCTTGCTTATCTTGAGAAGCATAGGCAAGAAAATCCTGCCAGTTTTCGACTTTGGTATGTGCAAGCGGTCTGATTTGATCCATTTCTTGCGATTTCATACAGACAATTTTTTCAAGCAATGGACAGTTATCCGCTACTTCTAACGCGCTTCCAGCTGTTCGTGATCCCCCACAAACAGAATACGGATATCCGCATGATTAAGGATAAATTCCGCTTGTTTAGCCGTATTGGTTGCATAAATCGGCACGGTTACCGCTCGGATTTGCAATGTACCAAAATCGGCAATGGTCCATTGCGGCATATTATGTGCAAAAATGGCTATTTTTTGTTGTACATCAATACCGTGTGCTAATAAAGCCAATGAGAATTGATCGACAGATTGTTGAAAAGATTGCCATGAAATATCTTGCCAAATGTTTTGTGATTTATAACGTAAAGCGGTATTAGGAGCTAACTGTTCAGCACGTTGGCGTACTTGGTCAATAAGGTGGTAGTTTGGTTGATGAGTCATATTAAGTTATTCATTATTATTTCAGCTTACAACTGTTCGCTAATATAAAATGGAATACTTAAAAATGCCAGTAATTTGTGTACGCTTGTACGCTGAAATAGAGCGTTTGCTCAAAAATAAAGCGGTCAAAATTGAATGGAAATTTGCAATTTTTCCAACTATTTTGACCGCTATTTGATTAGTAGGAGAGAGCCAATGTGTTATCTACTGTTTGTTTTATCTCAGCATATAATTCCGGCTCGTTACGTAACGATTTTCCGTAAGACGGAAGCATTTGGCTGAGCTTTGTTTGCCATTGAGGAAGCTCGTCCGCAAAACAAGATAGCAAGACATCCAACATTGCTTTTACGGAAGTTGAAGCACCGGGAGAAGCACCGAGTAATGCGGCAAGTGAACCGTCTTCCGCACGAATAATTTCTGTTCCGAAACGCATTTCACCGCCTTTAATCACTTGTACCCGTTGCCCTGCAACTAATAAATCCCAATCTTCATCTTTTGCATTCGGTACAAATTCTCGCAAATCTGCCATACGCTGTGATTTGGTCAGCATGGCTTGCTTCATTAGATAGTGAGCAAGCGGTAAGTTTTTAATGCCGGCTTTTGTCACGGAATAAAAATTACTCGGTTTAACCGAACTCGGGAGATCTAAAATACTGCCTTGTTTGAGGAATTTTAATGTAAAACCGGCAAAAGGTCCGAATAACAGCGTTTTTTTGCCCTCGATAAAACGAGTATCCAAATGGGGAACAGACATAGGCGGTGCGCCTAATTTCGCTTTACCATAAACTTTCGCATTATGCTTGTTTATCACATCAGGATTCTTACAGACCATAAATAAACCGCTGACCGGAAAACCGCCAACATTTTTGCCGTCGGTAATACCGGATTTTTGTAAAAGAGGCAAAGCACCACCGCCACAGCCGATAAAAATAAATTTACTGCGATGAATACGCTGTTGACCGTTTGGATCAATGATGGTTAATTGCCATTCATGGTTATGCAAACGCTGAATGTTTTTAACCGTATGATTTAAGTTTAGCTCTGCTTGATGATCAACAAGATAATTAAATAATTTACGCGTAAGTTCACCAAAGTTCACATCCGTACCGTATGGGATATAACTTGCCGCCAATTTTTCATTGGCAGAGCGATTTTGCATCATCAATGGCATCCAGCGTGCAAGTTGCTGATGATCTTGACTGAATTGCATATCGGCAAATAAATGATTTTGAGATAAGTTTTGATAGCGTTTTTGTAAAAACGAAATATTTTGTTCACCTTGTACAAAACTGATATGCGGAATACGATGAATAAATGCTTGCGGATTCTCGATTTTGCCCGTATTGACTAAATAGCTCCATAATTGTAATGAAAGCTGAAAATCTTCACAGATCTTAATCGCACGCTCAACCGAAACTTCGCCGTTGGCTTTTTGTTCGGTATAGTTTAATTCACATAATGCAGAATGACCCGTGCCGGCATTGTTCCATTCATTTGAACTTTCTAAGCCGACTGCAGAGAGTTTTTCAAAAATTGTAAGACTTTTTTGCGGGGCTAATTCGGTTAAAAATGCCCCTAAAGTGCCGCTCATAATCCCTGCACCAATTAGTGTTACATCTGAATAACTTTCTAAAGCAGAGCCTGATTTTTGCATATCGTTACCTTTTATTGATTTGTTAATTTTTTGTGAAATTATACCGTGAATAAGGTAATCGTAATGTGAACTAGATCACATTTCTGTAATGAGTAAGCAAATTTAAGCCTATTGGTAACGCCCTTTAAAAGCATTGATGGCAACTATCAGGAAGAATAGGCCGAATAAGAAATCGCCGAAACCGTAGCTGGCGAAGAAACTAAACATAATCATGGATTGCCCGGCTAAAATATCTAATTTCTCTGGGGTAGTAGCAAGCCAATAGAGCCATGCGCGGCATAAAGCATTTTTTCGATAAAAAAGACAATGACTAAATAAGGCACTTTCCAAAATGATCTGGAAACAGATAAATAGGCAAGTCCCCATAAAATAATGGCAATTTGTCCTAACCACGAAAATACGACAGGGTCATTTTCCATTAACGTTGGATTGGTAAAAAATTGGGTAAAGCCTAAAATACCGACTAGGTTATATATACCGGCTAAAATAAATCCTCGTGTCGCAGATCGTTGGTTTAACATTAAAATTTCTCCATAAAACAGTTTATTTTATTCAGTATAATCTATTTTTTATTAAACAGTTGTACACTTATGCTTAAGTGAGTATTAATTAATGTAGGACAACACTTATGCCAATGAGTCGTTTAGAGCGTATTTTCCACGCATTATTATTTGAGAGTTTTGCAATTCTTTTTACTGTGATCGGGATGAGCTTGTTTACGAACCATCAAACAGCGTTGCTTACTGGTACAATCGTTTCAATTTCTGTCGTAGCAGTGTTTTGGAATATGCTTTTTAACACGATCTTTGATCGGTTTTTTACTGGACCAAGAGAAACGAGAAGTGTGCCACTACGTATTTTTCATACTTTAGTTTTTGAGGGCGGATTGCTTATTTTTACTGTGCCTTTGGTTGCATATATGTTAAGTATAGATTGGTGGACGGCGTTTATGATGGATATTGGTATGACATTGTTTGTGGTGGTTTATACTTTTTTCTTTAATTTGATTTATGATCGGATTCGGGCTTGGATAATCACTCGTAAAGCGATTTAAACCGTAAGAAAAAAGCGGTACGATTTGCAAAAAATCTTGCAAAAAGTACCGCTTGGACAAGGACAATCTTTATTTTTTCTTCGCGTATTTGAGTGAGTCAATCGCAACAGCAAGCACGATAATGCCGCCTTTAATAATATATTGCCAGTATGGGTTTACACCGATATAGGTTAAACCATAGTTGATAACGGTAAAGATAATTACCCCCGTCACCACACCGATAATCGTACCAACCCCACCGGCAAATGAAACGCCGCCCACGACGCAAGCCGCAATTGCATCCATTTCATACATAAAGCCGAGGTTATTGGTTGCCGAACCGATACGACCTGCTTCTAACATACCGCCAAACGCATAGAATACACCGGATAACATATAAATACCCATTAAGTTAAGCGGTACGTTTACCCCTGAAACACGAGCCGCTTCCGGATTACCGCCGATTGCAAAAATGTTTTTACCGAAACGGGTTTTATTCCAAAGCGTCCACATAATTAACGTAGCGATTACAGCATAAATTGTAATATAAGAGAGTTTAAAATCACCGAAGCGGAAGAAGCCTTGAGCAAAAGTAGAGAAGCTGTCGCTAAAGCCGGCAATCGGTGAACCACCTACCGCATCATAATAGAGTGAGTTGATACCATAGACGATAATCATTGTACCCATGGTGGCGATAAATGGTGTAACGTTTAAATAAGCAATGACAAAACCGTTTAATAAGCCGATAACCGCACCGATAGCACATACGGCAAGAATCACCACAGGAATCGGAATTTCAGCTAAATCGGGGAATACTCGGTTCATATTTTCCATGGATTGCATTAAGGTTGCGGTAATCACCGCGACCAGGCCCACCTGACGACCGGCAGATAAGTCGGTACCTTGCGTTACAATTAAACCAGCAACCCCTAATGCGATAATTAAACGCACGGAAGATTGCGATAAAATATTACTGAAGTTACGTAAACTTAAGAAACTTGGATCTTGTGCAATAATGACAATTAAAAGAATTAATAATACAAAGTAAATCGCATTTTGCTTAAAAAAATCCATCGTGCGATTTTGTTTTAAAGCGGACATACATCACTCCTTGCTTTTATAAATATTTTGCGCCGAGTCGCAAGATTTCTTCTTGAGAAGTTTCAGCGGTTTCAACAATGCCCGCCACTTTCCCGTTACTCATCACTAAAATTCGGTCGGTCACCCCTAATAATTCCGGCATTTCTGACGAAATCATTATGATGCCTTTATCTTTATTGGCTAAATCGAGAATTAATTGGTAGATTTCAAATTTTGCACCAATATCAATGCCTCGGGTTGGTTCGTCCAACATCAAGATTTCCGGCTGGGTTAATAGCCAACGGCCGATAATTACTTTTTGTTGGTTACCACCGGAAAGTGAGCCGATACTGGTTTGATGAGATGGCGTTTTTACATTCATCGCATCAATTACCCATTGGGTATCACTTTTCATTTTTTTATTACTGAGTAAGCCAAATTTACCTAAGTAAGATTTCATATTTGAAATCAATGAGTTAAATTCGATACTTAAGTTTGCATAGATACCGGTTGAGCGGCGTTCTTCAGTCACTAATGCAAAACCATTATTGATTGCTTCAAATGCATTACGGTTGTTTACCGCTTTACCGTTTAAGGTAATAGTGCCGCTGGATTTTTCACGCACGCCAAAAATGGTTTCGACAATATCGGTACGTTTGGCACCAACTAATCCAGCAATCCCTAACACTTCACCCTTCCGTAGTTCAAAACTCACATCTTGAATAGACGGCTGATTTTTAGCGGTTAAATGTTCTACCACGAGTACGGTTTCTTTCGGTGTATTAGTTTTTTCCGGGAAACGTTGGGTCAATTCACGACCTACCATCATTGAAACGATTTGTTCCATTGAGGTATCTTTAATTGCAACGGTGTTTACCCATTTACCGTCACGCAAGATAGTAATTTCGTCACAAATTTTGAAAATTTCGTCCATTTTGTGCGAAATATAAATAATACCGCATCCACGATCTTTTAATTTTTGGATGATTTTAAATAAATGTTCAACTTCTTTTTCAGAAAGCGAAGAAGTTGGTTCATCCATAATCACAATTTTGGCGTTGTACGAGAAGGCTTTAGCAATTTCAATCATCTGCATTTGTGATACGGATAATTTCGCCACTTTATCACGCGGATCAACATCAATATCCAATTCATCAAAAATCGCTTTAGTATCACGATACATTTTATCATGATCGACAAACGGTCCTTTTAATGGATAACGACCAAGCCAAAGATTATCCATTACACTCACTTGTTTTACGAGGTTTAACTCTTGGTGAACCATTGAAATCCCGTTTTCAAGTGCTTCTTTTGAGGTTTTAAAGTTAACCGGTTTGCCTAAAAATAAAATTTCGCCTTCATCCTTGGCATAAATCCCGAATAAACATTTGAGCAAGGTAGATTTACCCGCACCATTTTCGCCCATTAAGGCGTGTACGCTATGGGATTTTACGGTTAAGTTAGCTTTATCCAATGCTTTTACGCCGGGAAAGGATTTACTAACATTTGTCATTGTGAGCAGTACTTCACTTGTCATATCTCACTCCATAATACCGATAAAAAAGGCACGAGTAGCCTGCTCGTGCCTGATCGAGTTACTTATTTTAAGAATTTATCTAAATTATCTTTATCTACGCCAACATAAGGAATACGTACGACACGTTCCTCAATTTTCCAGTTTGTACCTTCGTTAGCGACCTTACCGTCTGCAAGGTTTGCGACTAATTGCACCACAGCTTGACCTTGACCAGCAAGATCATTAAGTACCGTACCAGCTAATTCACCTTTTTTAATTAACTGTAATGCTTCAGGTAATGCGTCCACACCAAAGATTGGTAATTTACGACCATGTGCTTTAGTTGCTTCTAATGCACCTAATGCCATACCGTCGTTATTTGAGATAATCATTTCAATATCTTTAGCTTTACCGCTTGATAACCAAGCATCCACTTTATCTTTTGCTTGTCTTGCATCCCACAATGCCGCATCCATAAAGATTTGTTCGCTTTGGATACCTTGTGCCGCTAAACCTTCTACTACGTATTTAGTACGAGCTTCCGCATCAGGGTGACCCGGTTCGCCTTTTAATAACGCATATTGTACTTTACCGTCTTTATTTAAATCTAATGCCGGATTTGCTTTCCATTGTTTTGCAATTAAGTCGCCTTGGATTAAACCGGATTCTTTCGGATCAGTACCTACGTAATAGGCCTTGTCATAGCTTGCAATCGCTTTTGCACCCGGGTCTTTATTAAAGAATACGATTGGTAAATCTTCGCTTTTTGCTTTATCAATAATAGTTTTTGATGCTGAAGGGTCAACTAAGTTAATTGCTAATGCTTTTACGCCTTTAGAGAGTAATACGTCAACTTGGTCATTTTGAATAGATTGGGTATTTTGTGAGTCATTCATTAATAACTTCACATCTTTTAATTGATTCGCTTCTTTATCAATTTCTTTACGCATTAACGCCATAAAGTTATCGTCATATTTATAGATAGTTACACCGATACGTGTTTCAGCTTGTGCTGTGCTGATACCTGCACCTAACGCAATCGCTAATGCTAATGTGCTTAAGACGGTTTTTTTCATAGAATTGCCCTCGTTATCGAAATGATTAGAGATTCACTTAAAATAAGTGATTTCATAATAAGGATACAAAATTTATGAATAAAATACTGTGATCGTTTTCACAAATCTGAAAAAATGAAGTGAATAAATCAAAAGACATAAAGTAATTATGGAATTTTACTTCTTATGAAGGGAATGATATAAAAGATATAAAAAAACCGGATTCTACTTAAATAGAATCCGGCTTCTTTATAATAGGTATAAGTTCCTAAAACTCACTATATTACATAGTTACGTTTTTAGCACCTTGTACTTGAACTTCAACACGACGATCCGGTGCTAAACAAGCGATTAACGCTTTACGGCCTTTAACTGCGTCACATGTTGCACCAGTTACAGGGTTTGCTTCACCGTAACCTACTGCAGTTACGTTTGCAGGGTTTTGACCTTTAGAAACTAAGTAGTTAGCTACTGTTTCAGCACGACGTTGTGAAAGTTTTAAGTTTGAAGCTTCTTTACCGATACGGTCTGTGTAACCGTTAACTTGGATAGCTGGAGTTGCTAAACCTAAGTTAGCGATTTCAGTGTTAGTCGCATCTAAAGCTGCTGCTGCCGCTGGTTTTAAGTTTGATTTACCGAATGCGAATAATACATCAGAGCTGAATGCGAAGTTTTTAGTTACAACTTCTGGAGCCGCTTCAACTGGAGCAAGACCTTGACCGAAACGGTAACTTAAACCTGCAGATACAGAATGGATATCTGGAGCATATTGGTCAACTGGATTTTTTGCACCGTTACCTGTACGCTCGATAGCTTTGTTTAAGTTACCAGCTTTGTTTAAGTATTGATATTCAACACGAGCCGCTAATTCTGGAGTAATTGCGTATTCAACACCAGCACCTAAAATTGTAGATGCTTTTAATTTGTGGTATTTTTCAGCTTCGTCTTTACCTGTATTTACTTCTGAGAATTTGTAGTCGTTACGAACAACAGCAACACCAACTTTACCGTAAACGTCTAAGTTAGGTAATACTTCGTAGCTTGGTTTTAATGCTAAGTTTAAACCGTGAGCAGAGTGACGGTATGTAGTGTGTTTACCTTCATCTTGGTTACCACGAGCACGACCGTAGAAATCGTAACCTAATTCAGTCGCTAAACCAAAGTTGTTTTGGTTTAAGATTTGGTAACCACCGAATACACCGTAAGTTACAGAGTTGCGGTTGATACCAGCATCTCTTTTACCATTTTGGTAACGAGCATCATTTTCATATTTGTGGTTGAATTGACGAACACCTTCGTGAAGTGTTGCCCAACCTGCTTTAGCACCAGCGTAGAAAGTGTTTTGTTGTGGAGTCGCTTGAGCTACTGAAGCTAATGCTAAGCCAGATACTGCTAATGCAATTACTGTTTTTTTCATTTTGATGATCCTCTAAATTGTCATCTATTAAAATATAAAATCACTTTAGTGCCATATAAAACGGATAACGCTAAAGTTTAACTTATTGCTCTCGTCTCAATTAGAGATAAAAGAGAGTTAATTTTGTAGATTATAGAAGAAAAATAAAAAAATACGACACATAAATATATCGCAATTTTAGAAAAATTATCTTCCTCTTATACAATATTCTTGTTCTCTAATTTAAACGAGCAAGAACGTTGCTTATTATCCGAGTTCGAATCTATAAAATCAAGAACCATATTTAGACAAAAGTGTAAGAAAGTGTATAGAAAAGTTTATTTATTAATCAAAACTGTAATTATTTTAATCTTTAATGTTGTTTTTTAGCTTCTGTTTTCAACTCAGGATAAATATTGCTAATATCGTGAAATACTGATTTACTTACTTCACAGAACAATTAAATATGCTACCACAACTCTCAAAAATTCCTGATTTGAATCCGACGGTTATTCTTTTTCTAGAGGAACTCAAACAACAACATTTTAACGGCGATATCGCATCCAGTTATGCAGATCGCCTTTCTTTAGCCACTGATAATAGCGTTTACCAACAGTTACCGCAGGCGATTTTATTTCCTAAATCGGTTTCAGATGTGGTGATTTTAACGAAATTGGCACAACGTCCGCATTTTCAACATCTGACTTTTACCCCTCGTGGTGGCGGTACTGGCACGAACGGGCAATCTCTGAATAACAATATTATTGTCGATCTCTCTCGCCACCTGAATCAAATCCTCGAATTAAATGTAGAAGAACGTTGGGTGCGAGTACAAGCCGGTGTGGTCAAAGATCAACTTAACCAATTCTTAAAACCGCACGGATTATTTTTCTCACCGGAGCTGTCCACCAGCAACCGTGCGACCTTAGGCGGTATGATCAATACGGACGCTTCCGGGCAAGGCTCGCTCCAATACGGCAAAACCTCTGATCATGTTTTAGCGATCAAATCGGTATTGATGAACGGCGAAGTGTTAGAAACACAAGCAGTTAAATCTTGCGATTTTTTGGCAGAAATCGACCGTTTGAATCTAACCGCTACAGGTAAACAGCTCCACCGTGAAATTTTTAGCCGTTGTCGTGAGTTACGTCCGACCGTCCTTGCCGAGTTGCCGCAACTCAATCGCTTTTTAACCGGCTACGATTTAAAAAATGTATTTAATGCAGACGAAAGTGAGTTTAACCTCACCCGTATTCTAACCGGCTCAGAAGGCTCGCTTGCTTTTATTTGTGAGGCGAAGCTTAATTTACTGCCGCCGAAATTCCGTACTTTAATTAACATTAAATATAATTCGTTTGATGCGGCATTGCGTTCTGCACCGTTTATGCTTCAAGCTAATGCACTGTCGGTTGAAACAGTCGATTCTAAAGTGCTGAACTTGGCTAAACAGGACATTATTTGGCATTCGGTATCCGATTTATTGACCGAAGAACCGAATAACCCGATTCTCGGCATTAATATTGTGGAATATGCCGGTAGCGATCAGACACTAATAGAACAACAAGTCGCAGACCTCATTAAAGCGTTAGATAAAAAACTGGCGGATTCAACTAGCGGTATTATTGGTTATCAAATTTGCAACGATATTGCCTCCATCGAAAAAATTTATGCTATGCGTAAAAAAGCAGTCGGTTTATTGGGTAATGCTAAAGGCTGGGCGAAGCCGATTGCGTTTGTGGAAGACACTTGCGTACCGCCGGAGCATCTTGCCGATTACATCGCCGAGTTCCGCCAATTATTAGATGATCACGGTTTGCAATACGGTATGTTCGGTCACGTGGATGCCGGTGTGCTACATGTTCGCCCCGCATTAGATTTAACCGACCGCGCGCAAGTAAAAAAATTTAAGGCGATTTCCGATCAAGTGGTTGAGCTTACCGCAAAATACGGCGGTTTGATTTGGGGTGAACACGGCAAAGGTATGCGTTCGGTGTATGGCGAGAAATTCTTTGGCGAAACATTATGGCGAGAATTACGTTATATCAAACAGCTGTTTGACCCGCAAAATCGCTTGAATCCGGGCAAAATCTGTACTCCGTTGGAGAACAATGCGGCACTTTACCCGATCGACTCGTCAATGCGTGCCGATTTTGATCGCCAAATTCCAATTCAAGTGCGTGAAGAATTTAAAGGGGCGATGAACTGTAACGGTAACGGGCTGTGCTTTAACTTTGATGTACATAGTACGATGTGTCCATCAATGAAAGTATCGGGTAACCGCCTTTATTCACCGAAAGGGCGTGCGACTTTGATTCGAGAATGGCTCAGATTACTTGCCGAACAAAACGTATCGCCGGACGATTTGATCTTTAAACCGCGTAAACAAGCGGTCAAATTAACCGATTTTGTTGCAAAAATCCGCAACACGCTGAATAAACAGAAAGAATACGATTTTTCGCACGAAGTGAAAGCGGCAATGGATACTTGCCTTGCATGTAAAGCTTGTGCCAGCCAATGCCCGATTAAAATTGATGTGCCGACTTTCAGATCGCAGTTTAATGAGCTGTACCATAGCCGTTATTTGCGTCCAGCGAAAGATTATCTGGTTTCCAATCTTGAATTTGTTGCGCCGATGATGGCGAAAGCACCGAAGTTTTTTAACTTTTTCAGTCGCACCAAATTAGCGGAAACGGTGGCAAACAAAACGATCGGAATGACGTATTTACCGGCACTTTCTGTACCGAATTTACAACAACAGTTGGTAGAAATCGGCTATCAGGGCGTGACCTTAGAGGCTTTGGAATCACAAGCAAGCGGTCAAAAATCAGCGGAATTTTGCAAAACCGTGTTGGTAGTGCAAGATCCGTTCACGTCATTCTATGATGCGAAAGTAGTGTCGGATTTTGTTCGATTGCCGCAAAAACTTGGTTTTCGCCCAGTGGTGTCGCCGTTTAAACCGAGCGGTAAAGCACAACATATTAAAGGCTTTTTAAGCAAGTTTGCTAAAACTGCACGCAATCAGGCGGAATTTCTCAACCGTGTTGCTCAACTCGGCTTACCGATGGTGGCGGTAGATCCTGCTCTGACCTTAGTTTACCGTGACGAATATCGTGATATCTTAAAAGCGAGACGTGGTGATTTTAAAGTGCAACTGGCTCACGAATGGCTACGAGATGTGATTCAAGCCGGTGAACTGGAGCATTGCAAAAAATCAGTAAATTCCGACCGCTTGCACTGGCATTTATTCGCACACTGTGCCGAAGCGACCGAATTGCCGAATGCACCGAAAGAGTGGCAAGCGATTTTTGCTCATTTCGGTGAACAGTTGGTAAATGAAAATGTCGGTTGTTGCGGTATGGCGGGCACGTTCGGACACGAAATCAAACACCTTGAAATGTCGACGGCGATTTATCAGCAATCGTGGCAAATTAAATTGAAAAATAAACCGCTTGAGCGTTGCTTAGCGACCGGCTATTCCTGCCGTTCGCAAGTAAAACGTTTTGAGCATTATTCGGTTAAACACCCGATTCAGGCATTGCTTGAGGTGGTGTAGTAAATTTTAAACAAATCTCCCTAACCCCTCTTTACTAAAGAGGGGGATCGATATTGAAGAGCAAAGAGAGTACGACTTTTCATTCTTTTACGAAGAAAGATTGAGAGGAATTTATAACAAAAGGAAACATAATGACCATTTGGAAGCAAACAGCAACTTGTGAACAATTAAATGAATTAAGCCAAAAATCGGCGGTAGCACACCTAGGTATCGAATTTACCGCAATCGGTGAAGATTTGATTGAAGCGCGACTTATGGTGGATGAGCGTACTCAACAACCGTTCGGTGTATTGCATGGCGGCGTGTCGGTCGCTTTAGCGGAAACTACTGCCAATGCCGGTGCGTTAATGGTGTGTGAAGCACATCAAATTGCGGTCGGAATGGAACTGAATATCAGCCATTTAAAATCAGTACCAGCAGGTACAAAGGCAATTGCCCGTGCCAATCCGCTTAAATTAGGACGTGAAGTGCAGGTGTGGAATATCGAGATTAAAGACGAACAAGGCAATCTGTGTGCAGTGGCTCGTCTTTCGACTAAAACTTTAGATAAACGTTAGTTTCTTATCAACGACAAGCGGTCAAATTCTCCGAAAATTTTGCAAAAAATCCGGAGAATTTGACCGCTTGTTCATTTAGGCATTTATTCAGCCGTTTGTCGGTTACTTTGGTAGATAAAATAGAGGGCAATACCTAAACAAATCACCGCTAATAAGCGAGGGATTGAAAAGGCAATCGCTTCATTATGAAACCAACCGAAGGTATCAATCAGTAAGCTCATTGCTAATTGCCCGAAAATCACCGCCACGGTTGCCACAGCCGTGCCGATTTTACCCACCGCAAGTACCATAATCACGATATAAGGTACACCAAGCAATGCGCCCATGAGTACGCCATTTTGGCACGTCAAATAAGGTTAATTCATGCTTTGGCTCGAAGAAGAACACCAATAAACCAGTGACTAATGCCCCGACTGAGAAGGTCAAAAACGCACTTTTAAATACGCCTACCTGTGCACCTAATTTGCCGTTTACACTTGCCTGAATTGCTAATGCGACTCCACCCAGTAAGGCTAAACATAACATGATGAAAATCATTACATTTCTTCCCAAATAATAAAGCCCAACGCCAACACGATAAAACCGAGCGCAATTAAACGGTGTTTATTGATCTTATGATGTTGTGATCCGATGCTGAGGGGCAAGCGTATTATTTACAAGCGGTCCGATTATTAGTGGAATTTGATGAGTTAGAGCAAAGAGATGCACGATAAACATTGTTTGGTACACGGGCATTTACGGGTGGATATGCCGATGCTGTTTGCCGAGCAACTTTTTATTCCGAAATTACCTGATTTTTATCAGCGTTATCCGCAAATTAAACTGACATTAGGCATTAGCGATCGGGCGGTGAATATTGCTCAAGACGGGGTGGATTGTGTGATTCGGATCGGCGAAGTATATGATCAAACGTTAATTGGGCGAAAATTTGCCGATTTTGACTTTGTGACCTGTGCTTCACCTGCCTATCTAGCCGAATACGGTGTACCGCAAACACCGAGTGAATTGGAAGATCATCGCCTAATCGGGTATTTTTCCGATATAAACGGCACGCGACCTTTATGTTTTCCGCAAATGGAAATAAATCAATTTCACTATTCAGCAAATGGAGCGAACGGGATTGTCGCAATGTTAAAAGCTGGTTTGGGTATCGGACAACCGTTACGTGCTTTGGTACAAACTTGGCTGGATAACGGTGAATTGGTTGAAATTTTAACCGATTACCCACGCCCGAGTTTGCCGGCTTATTTATTGACGCACGAACGTAAACAAAGTGCAAGATTACGTGCATTTAGCGATTGGGTATGGGAACAGTTTGCTCATTCGTCATAAGCGGTCGACTTTGATCAACTTTTTACAAAATTCTTGCTAAATCCGACCGCTATTCGCAAAAGGCGGTTGGATCTAGTGCCAACCTATTATAAAATGCCTTTCTTTTTATCCATTTCATTCCTAACCAAGAGAATTTTCAAATGAATTCAAACCGTAGTTTATTGGTACTAGGGCTGTTATTGGTGTCTTTCCTCGTGTTCACTCAGTGGAAACAGGATTTTGACCCTGAAATTCAGGCGCAAAAACAGGCTCAACAGCAGGCTCAACAACAATCAGATGTTCCGGCAAGATCAAATTCAGCAACGACTATTGCAGATAGTGCGACAAAAGGTAAAACAATCACCATTCAAAGTGATGTATTACGTTTAACTATCGACACTTTAGGCGGTGATGTTATTGCTTCGGATTTACTTGCTCATCAAGCAGAATTAAATTCAGCAACACCGTTTAAATTATTAAAAACGGATGGTACGACTTATGTCGCTCAAAGTGGCTTAGTTGGTAAAAACGGAATTGATACCAATGCCGGTCGTCCTCAATATCAAGTAGCACAAGATTCATTCGTATTAGCTGACGGTCAAAATGAAATCAGCGTGCCGATGACGTTTGAAAAGGACGGCGTGCTTTACACGAAAACATTCGTATTAAAACGTGGTAGCTATGATGTGGCGGTTAACTTTAATGTTAAAAACCAAACATCAGCGACCGTTGAAGTTCAACCTTATGGTCAAATTAAACATACTTTAGTTGAAAGCTCAGGCGACTTAACTATGCCGACTTATACCGGCGGTGCGTATTCTTCATCGGAAACCAACTATAAAAAATATAGTTTTGATGAGATGGCAAAAGCGAACTTAGACATCAACACTAAAGCAGGTTGGGTTGCATTATTACAACACTACTTCGTTTCTGCGTGGGTTCCTAACCAAGATGCGGAGAATACGCTTTATTCACGTACTAATAATGGTATCGCAACCATCGGTTATCGTGGTCCGGTAACAAATGTTGCACCGAATAGCGAAGCAACAATTACTAGCCAATTATGGACTGGTCCAAAAGATCAAAAAGAGATGGAAGCAACCGCAAGAAACCTTGATTTAACCGTAGATTACGGTTGGGCGTGGTTTATTGCGAAACCGTTATTTGCATTACTCACTTTCATTCAAAGCATTGTGAGCAACTGGGGCTTAGCAATTATTGGTGTAACGATTGTTGTAAAAACCATTCTTTACCCATTAACAAAAGCACAATACACCTCAATGGCAAAAATGCGTATGTTACAGCCGAAAATTACGGAAATGCGTGAGCGTTTCGGTGATGATCGCCAACGTATGAGCCAAGAGATGATGAAACTTTATAAAGAAGAGAAAGTAAACCCAATGGGTGGTTGTTTACCGATTCTTATCCAAATGCCGATTTTTATCGCATTATATTGGACCTTTATGGAAGCGGTAGAATTACGTCACGCACCATTCTTCGGCTGGATTCAAGACTTATCAGCACAAGACCCATACTACATTTTCCCACTCTTAATGGGTGCGTCAATGTTCTTGCCGCAGAAAATGTCGCCAAGTCCGGTGACTGACCCTGTACAACAAAAAGTGATGACGTTTATGCCGGTAATATTTACCGTATTCTTCTTATGGTTCCCATCAGGCTTAGTGCTTTACTGGTTAACCTCAAACATTATTACGATCGTTCAACAATGGTTAATCTATCGTAACCTTGAGAAGAAAGGTTTACATTCTCGTCATAAATAAGTGATAAGTTTAAGATAGTAAAAGGGGCAACAAATGTTGCCCCTTATTTTTTGGTTTATGATTTAACCACAGAAAACACAGACTGTACGAATATATTTAGCTGTAATAGCAAGTTTCTGTATAATCAGTATATTCCGTGGTTAAAAATCTTTAGCCTTTAAACATTGGTAACATTTCATACATTGAAAGGAAATGGAACACTGCAGTACATACACCGAATAAGAATACCAGTCCAATCATAAAGAGATTACCTTTTTTCGCTTTATAAGCTAATAACGCCGGAATCATACAAGTCCAAAGGGTTGCTACCGCACCAGCATATCCAATTGCTTTTAAAAAACCGAGTGGAGAAAGTAACGAGAAGATAAGCGGAGGTAAGAAGGTTACTGCCCATGCTTTTGTTCTGCCTGATTTACTCTCATCAAACTTAAAGAAATCTGCCAAGAAGTCGAATGTACCTAGCCCCACTCCGATAAAAGACGACAGAATTGCGACCATAGAAAATGCATTAATCGCTTGTTTCACATATGGTGATTGCACTACTTCACCAATCGTATTTAATAATACGTCTAAATCACCGTTACTTGCGATAACCGGCGCAAATTGCGCGCGTGGTAAATTGCCGAAAATGCTGATTACCCAAAGTAAATAAAGCACTAAAGCAATAAGTGTACCGCCGGCAATTGCGTATTTCGCTTTCTTCACTTCACCATAATAAGCACGCATTGAAGAGACAGAATGATGGTAACCGAAAGAGGTTAATGCAACCGGTAACATCGCTAACGCATATTTGGCGTATTCACCGCTATCGTTTTGCTGATCGAATAAGATATTGCTATCAATATTGCTGACTAAGCCCGAGATACTGAATGTAAACGACAATGCCATAAAGATAATTAATAGCACCGAAATACGATCAACTAAACGAGTAGAGTGCCATACAAAGAACGAGAAAATCAGCACGAATAGCACAGACCAGATACGAGATCCGAATCCACCGAAATCAATCGCTGACTTGGTTAGGTTCTCTAAAATTCCACCGGAAGCGGTGGTATAAGCATAAAGTAAAATCCCGCCGACAAAATAAACCGCAAGGTTATTTAATGCATTAATCTTATTACCTAATAAGTCTTTGGTAACGGTATTGAAAGACGCGCGTAGGTCATAGCCTTTATAAACATCAAGGAGTAACCAGCCTGAAAATGTCATCACAATCATGGTGAAAGCAAGTGTAAGAATAGACCACATTGTCCAAGCTCCTGCACCGGAAGTTGGAAGCCCGAGCATACCGGCTCCTACACATACACCTGCGATAATACAAGCACCACCAAAAAGTGTTGGCTGTTTTTTCATAAAATATCCTATTGAAGTAGTACATTAAAGTAATAGTATTCTGCCATAAACTAACTTATTAAAAAATAGTCTTATACAGAAAAAGTGTATTTTTATCATGGTAAAACGCTATTTTTCGCTAAATAGTGAATACTAAAACTTTACGCTTTTGAATAGATTGTCTAAAATAGATCCAAAATCGGATCCAAAGGAACTTATTATGTTGAAGATGAACGATCTTTCCAAATTAACTAACACGCCTAAATCAACCATTCTTTATTACATTAAAGAGGGATTGTTACTGGAACCTTTGAAAGATAAACCGAACTTTCACTTATATGATGAAAGTAATATCCAATTAATTGAATTTATCAAATATCTTCAAGCAAACTTTAATGCCACTATTTCACAGATTAAAACGGTTTTTGCCCAGCCGGATTTTGATCTGAATAATCCTTATAAAAGTTTAATGGGATCACTCGATATTTTAAATGGTATGGATGATGCTCATTTACTGGCAAGCGAGATTTGTTCGGAGTTTGGTATTACAGAAGTTGAATTGGATGAGTTTGTGGAAATGGGCTTAATGAATCCAACAAATGGAAAGTTTAGTGAGAGAGATCGTGATATGTTAGCGATTTTGAGCCATTGTGATGCTCAGGAATTTCAATTATTAGAAAGCTATGCGGCAGTGGCGAAAAATTTAGCGCGTCAAGAAATGGCAATCGGTGGAGAAATTCTGATGCAAGAAGAAGGGCAAGAAGAGCGTTTGAAACACTTTTTCAATATTTTATTGTTATTAAAGCCATATATCTTAAATTCACAATTAGTTAAGTATTAACTCTTACTTTTCACTATTTAGCGATATCTACCATGTTATAAGCGGTCAAATTTGCAAAATTTTCTGTAAATCTGACCGCTTGATTGCTATTAAGGCAGTTCAGAGAACAGCATTTTTAACACGGCTTTGGTTAAGCGGCGAGATTTTCCTTGGTAAGGGAAAATATGCATCATCATCATCGGATTAAAGTTTGCTTCAATCACACCCCATGAACGCAGAGACGGTTCAGCGACTTTAGTTAAATCTGGAATGATTAAATCCACGCCGCAGACTTTTGCCCCCATCGCTTTGGCAATACCGACCGCTAATTGTTTATAGCTGTCGTGCATTTGCTCAGTCATATCAATTGAATCGCCACCGGTACTGATATTCGAGTTGGCACGTAATTGTACGATTTGTCCTTCAGCCGGAATCGAATCAGGTGTTAAACCTTGCTCTTTAAGCTGAAGCAATTCAATGTCACCGAGGGCGATTTTTTTCAATGGTGAACGAGAGCCATCACCTCGTAGCGGATCGCTGTTTTTCGCTTCCACCAATTCACGTACCGTATGTATGCCATCACCTTTTACATTCGCCGGCACACGCAACAATACCGCTAGAGTTTCATCGCCTAGCACAAAGAAACGATATTCGGTACCGACTAAATAGTCTTCCACCATCACTTCTTTATCTTCACGGAAGGCAATTTCAATCGCTTTGGCAAAATCAGCTTTATCCGTCACGCCTTGTTGGAAAATCGTAATGCCTAGACCGTAATTAGTTGATTTCGGCTTAATCACCACCGCTTTACCTTCAAATAACGGATAGTGCGCCACCGCTTGTTCAACAGAGGTAAATTCAACACTTTTCGGCACATTAAAACCGGCTTTTGCTAACACTTTTTTGGTCACGACTTTATTTTCCATAATTAATGGAGAAATGTACTGATCGTGACTGGTCATATTGCCGTTTTTCACATATTCGAGATGATCACCGAATTTAAGTGCGAGGAACTGATCGTTTTCATCCAGCAATTCGATCTGTAAGCCTTGTTGGATCGCATCAAATAATAAAGCCTGTGTAGAAAGCTCCATATTATCGAAAGCGGAAATAGCATAAAAACGCTCGAACGCTTGCGCTTTATATTGTTGAGCAAGTTTTGCTCCGAGTGCTTTATAGTCGCCGGCTTGTTCAATTGCGGCTAATAAACGACCGTTTACCGTTTGGCTCGGATCAGCAAATTGAGCTAGTTTTTGTTGTAATAAATCTTTCTCGCTTTGTGGTGCCGAAAGATCTTCTAACATTGCCAGCATTAGGTTAAGGATAGCTTCACCCTCTGCTTGGAACGCTGTGTGCGCACGAGGATCTTCAAGTGCAACTTGGTATAGTTTTTGTTTGCCAAGTTCGACTTCTTTTTGACCGCTTGTTTCATCCATCCATAACATTGCAAGTAAGAACAGATGAATAAATTTGGCATCGGCGAGCTCGATACCGTAAGGCGAGAACGGGTTGAGATCAAATAAACGGAATTCCGCATATTTAACCCCTTCCTCAAGCAATTCGCGTGCTTTTTTCGCGCCACGCAAACGTACGTTTGAATAGAATTCTTTTTCCGCTAATAAATCACCGCTTGCCACAAAATGTTCTAGCGATTCGACATATTCTTGCAAGCTATCGTGATTGATTACTACATGAGGCGCATTTACATAGCCATATGGACTAGAACGTAAACTACGTACTAATTGTCCTTCTGCAAGCGGTCGATTTTCGCCAAAATATTGCGCCTCTACGGTTGGTGTTGCGACCAGCAAATAGACCAGAATCCATTGATAACGTAAAAAGTTATTGGCTAATTTCATATATAACGCATTGCGGAACGCAATTTTATCGCTGTATCCCGTTTGTAATGCAAATGCGCTCTCGACAAACTCGTCAGAAATTTGGAAATTGTAGTGGATACCGCTCACCATTTGCTTGTATTTGCCATAAATGGCAGAAAGGTGTTCACGATATTTCACGTCCCATTCGTTATCTAATTGTGCTTCTTTGATCTCGGATTCCGGTGGTAAACCGGCAGGCATACTGAATGGAAAAATATATTCATCATCAGGTAATGAACGTAACGTTACCTCGTGAATAGCCGATAGCCAACGATATGTGTCTTCCAATTTATCGTTTGGCGGCGTGATTAGCTCAAGTTGGCTTTCTGCAAAATCGGTTTGAATATATGGATGATAACTGCGGTTACCAAAAACGCTAGGATGAACAGTTGTAACAATATTCCCTTTATTATCAATGCGTTGGCTTTCTTTCTCAATGCCAAATTTGCCTTGTTGGAACAGTAAACCAAGTTGATGAGTTTTAATTAGTTGTTGTAATTTCATAGCTTTCCCTTTCGCGATAAATGCGTTAGACGAAGTTTTGCTTCTAAAATAACATACTTTTTTGGTTGGGTTTATAGCTGATTGGTAAGATAGTAGATGATTTTGTTATAAAAAAGCACGATTGTTATAATCGTGCTCAATTAAAAGGAGGTTATTTAATCACTTTCGCCAAACGTTCACCCATTCGAGTTTCTACGCCGGCTTGTAGGTGTGCTTCGAATTCAACTCTGTCTTTCGGGAAGAGGTTAATTACGGTTGAACCTAAGCGGAAAGCACCCATTTCCTGACCTTTTTTCAGGTGCACGGCAGTTTCGCCGGTGGTCTCATAGTGATATACCACAACATCTTTCGCACGAGGTGGATTAATCACGCCAGCCCAAACGGTACTCATACTTGCCGTAATTGTTGCACCGACAAGAATTTGCACCATCGGTCCGAATTCAGTTTCAAATTCACAGATTACACGTTCGTTACGCGCAAATAAATTTGGCACATGCTCAGCTAAGAACGGATTGACCGAGAATAATTCGCCCGGCACATAAATCATTTTACGCAATGTTGCATCACACGGCATATGTACACGGTGGTAATCGCGCGGAGATAAATAAGTGGTAATAAAATGGCCGTCTTTAAATTTATTCGCCATTTCTTGATCGTTCGCTAATAAAGTCTCAAGGGTGAAAAAATGACCTTTAGCTTGCAGTAAACGATCATCTTCAATTTTGCCTGATTCACTGACTTTACCGTCTGCCGGTAAGCAAAGTGCTTGTGCGTCTTGGTTAATCGGACGAGCATTTTCTTTTAACGGACGAATAAAGAATTCATTAAAGGTTGCATAATCAGATGCATTGCTTTTTTGTGCTTCCGATAGGTTCACATTATATTGTTTAGCAAATGCACGAATAATAAAGTGGGTCACGGCACCCCATTTTTGTTCTGCCAGCCAACCTGCTAACTGCGTGACAGGTAATTGTGGGAAAATATACTGAAATGCGACTTTTACACGTTGCCAATAGGTAGGCATAGAGTATGGTTTTAAAGACATTAAATTGTATCCTTTTTGTTCAATTGCATAAATAGTGGCGAAGTATAACAGAAAGGAAAGTGAATTGCCTAATGTTATAAAGAATGCCGAACCGACATACGTGGAGATGATAGAGGAATTAGTTGTATGTTATTCGGTTCGGCAAATTTTAGTATGTTATTCTAATGTGATACGTTCACGATTTTTATCCAATGTTGCTTTACCGATACCGGATACTTCCGTGAGTTGTTCTATATTTACAAATGGACCATTTTTCGTTCGATATTCAACAATAGCAAGTGCTTTTTTCTCTCCAATACCAATTAGCTTGTCTTGAATTTCTGCTTGCACTCGCAGTATTGATATTAACTTGATATTGATTTATGGAAGGATTTGCGTGTTCGGTTGTTAGATTTTGCATCACAGGTGTGGGGTCCATTACCACTGCATCGGTTTTATCTCTAGCTATAACCATATTCGTAGTAAATAAACCTAGCAAGAGGCTAAAACTCATTTTTGCTACTTTTTTCATAGTAAGTGTCTCCTTTTATTTAAGTTTAGTCGTTATTTTTTTACTTTACCTGAGTGAATGCTTATAGCTCAATTTCTCAAATATATTTTTGCGATCTTGATCGAGAAATAAATAAAATTTGTTGTCATAAGTATCTGATATGCTGTAAGCAAATAAAACTTTTGTATTAAGAATAGGGATATTTGCTAGAAATTTAGTAAATATTACCGCTTACTGACAGAAATTTTCCGAAAAAGCGTGTGCCGATCGAGTAGAAATACTTTAAAATATGAATTCTTCATTTTGTTTTTATTCTAATTTTATTTGGATACTTTAAATGTCACACAACAATTTTCGTAAAGAGCCAACATTTGGTGAACCGTCAGTAACTAATAATGCTCCTCAATCTGCAAAACAGGTTGCGGAAAAAATCAATTCGGAAGCGACAAAAATTATTAATAATCTTTCAGTATCATTACATTCAAACAAAGCTCCCGGTCATACTTTTACACCAATGATGAAACGCCCGGTAGATGCAACGACCCCATTAAAATCAATCGAGGAAACTCAACAAGTGAAAACAGAAATCAATTCAACAGAATCAGTGAAGCAGTCATCTGTCGTGCCTGAAAACACTATAGAAGCAGAGTCTATAAAGTCTACGTTGACGACAGAGCCTGAGCATATTAAATCAGCGGCTAAAAGTGCTGGTTTTGCGTTCTCTCCGGTTACAGAAGCCGAAAATCTAGAAAAAAATGAATCGGTAAAAGAAGAAAAAACAGGAGCAGAGGAAAAACCTAAAATGAATACGAATGAGATAGAACGCGTAGTGCCTAGCTTAAATGCAACTAAGCCTGAAACTGTAGCGATAAAAGCAAAATCATCTTCTAAATATCAACGTTTAGGTTTAGTTGTCGCATTGGCGGCTATCTTAGCGGGCATCTTCTTTTGGTTAAAACCAAATGCACCGGAAACTGTAGAAGAATTACAAACTCAGCAAGGTGGTTCATTGCCGATTGAGTTCCGTCCAGTCGATGAAGAAGAAGCGAAACGTGCTGAAGCACAAGCTAAAGCCGAACAAGAAGCATTAGCTCAACAGCAGGCTCAAACCCAATCGGTAAATGGTGAAGGTGCGACTACAGCTGTAACACCAGAACCATCTGCGACAACAGATATGGCTCAGAGTACGCCAACAACAGCATCGAGCGAGAATACATTGCCAGCAGAAAATGAGTCTACTATTCCTACAACGCAACCATCTTCAAATACGGTTGTTGCTCCAGTTGTGAATAAACCTGTTGTTAATAAACCGGTTGTTCAGCCTCAAGTATCTAAACCTAAAACACAGGGGAGTGTTATTCATCAAGCTGAAACGAAAAAAGCTGAAGTTAAGAAAGATGAAGCTAAAGTAGAGAAAGTAAAAGCAATCACAGCTGATGAATTTAATGCGAAAAAAGCCAAAAATGTGCAACTTGATCAGTTAGTAAAAAATGTAGAAACGGGTAAACCTGTTGTTACAGAAAAAGTAGTCGCAAAACCGGCAGTAAAACCAGCAATTGCAGTGTCTAGCGGCGGTGTAGTTGGTAGTAAAACTTTAACTGTGCCGAAAAGTACGTCTTTAATGCAAGTATTCCGTAATAACCAATTAAATATTTCGGATGTAAATGCAATGAGCAAAGTAAATAATGTCGTGAGTAACTTAAAAGTCGGTGAGCGTGTTACAGTTCGTTTAGATAAAAATAATCGTGTTGTAGAAATGAGTATCGGTTCTGGTGGGAAATTTACTCGTCAAGCCGATGGTAGTTATAGCTTTAAATAATGTTATATCAGTAGAGCAACGTGTGGTCGTTGCTCTTTTTTTCTCATTAGGTTGAGAAATAAAGGGGAGAGATTCAAATGGATTTAGCGAAAAAAAGCAAGCTGATTCTGCCGATAAGTCTATTAATGCTTACTGGTTGTAAGCCTCTGGAAGCACCGATTGAACAGGTACAGAAAGCATTACCGTCTGAAAATACGAACGAGAAAATAAGTATCATAAAAAGCCAAACGGCAATAGAGTTTATTTGTAAAGGCGATATTGCAATTAAAGTACAACGTTATCAACCTAAAAAAAATGACAATCCGAAGCCTAGGATATCCGGTACTCAGGCAATCTCGGTCACTTACGGGAATACCAAGCATACACTTTCACCGGTTGTGACGAAAAACGGTAATAAGTATAGTAATATTCGATGGATATGGTTTGAAGGATTTGATGGCGTAGCCTCTCTTTCCGATAACAGTGGTAACGTATTAGCAAGTGACTGCAAAGCTAAATAACAATAAGTGGTTACATTTACTTAGATTTTTACAAGTTTCTAGGTAAAAATAACCGCTTATTATTTTGAGGAAGAGGACTCAATGAATATCTTAGTTATTGGCCCGTCTTGGGTCGGCGATATGATGATGTCGCACGCACTGTATCAACAACTCAAAATTCAATATCCGAATTGCCAAATTGATGTGATGGCGCCGGATTGGTGTCGTCCGTTGCTCGCTCGAATGCCGGAAGTTAGGAAAGCGATTTCGATGCCGATTGGGCATGGTTCGTTCCGCTTGTGTGAGCGTTATCAATTAGGAAAGTCGTTGAGAAATCAATATGATATGGCGATTGTTTTACCTAATTCGCTAAAATCAGCATTTATTCCACTTTTTGCCAAAATTGCGGTACGCCGAGGCTGGAAAGGCGAAAGTCGCTATTTCTTTTTAAATGATTTGCGTAATAACAAGCAAGATTACCCGATGATGGTACAACGTTATGTCGCATTGGCTTTTGAGAAAAATACCGTGCTGGATGCTAAAGCATTGCCGATACCGGTACCTTATCTACAAACGCAAGTGGATGAGATCACTGCGACCAAAGCGAAATTCGCTAAACAGTTTGAATATGCCGAACAGCGTCCGGCAATTGGTTTTTGTCCGGGAGCAGAATTCGGGCCGGCAAAACGTTGGCCGCATTATCATTATGCGAAATTGGCGGAAATGTTGATTGAAAAAGGCTATTCAGTACATTTGTTTGGCTCAAATAAAGATAAAGAAGTTGGCGAACAAATTCGTGCAAGTCTAGCGGACAATTTACAGCGCTATTGCGTCAATTTAGCGGGACAAACCGATTTAAATCAAGCGGTTGATTTAATTGCCGATTGTTGTGCGGTAGTCAGTAATGATTCCGGACTAATGCATATTGTCGCCGCACTTGGTAAACCGCTGGTAGCGCTTTACGGGCCAACCAGTCCGCAATACACACCGCCACTTTCCGATAAAGCAGTGATTATTCGTTTAATCGAAGGCAGTTTGATTAAGGTTCGTAAAGGCGAAGTCGCCGAAGGCTATCATCAGAGCCTGATTGATATTGAGCCGAAAATGGTCATTGAGAAATTAGAGGCACTATTAGGCTAATTGCAAGCGGTCATTTTTTGCAAAAATTTTGCAGATTTCGACCGCTTGTTTGTATTCATAATAAAAGATAAGTAAATGAAAGTTTTAGTTGTAAAAACATCTTCTATGGGAGATGTAATTCATACTTTACCTGCATTAACAGATGCTCAAAAAGCAATGCCGAATATTCAATTCGATTGGGTGGTAGAAGAAAATTTTAGTGAAATTCCGCATTGGCATTCGGCGGTAGATAAGGTTATCCCGTTAGCGATTCGCCGTTGGCGTAAGAACTTGTATAAGCGGCAAACTTGGTTGGAATGGCAACATTACCTAAAGCAACTTCGCTCGGAAGAATATGATGCGGTGATTGATGCACAAGGATTGATTAAAAGTGCAGTATTGGTAACCAAGCAGGCAAAGGGAACAAAATACGGCTACGACAAACATTCTGCTCGAGAAGGGTTAAGCGACCTGTTTTATGATCAAACTTTTAATATCGCTTACCAACAACACGCCGTAGAACGGATTCGAAAGTTATTTGCTAACGCACTGAATTATGCACTTCCCGATGGATTAGGTGATTATGGTATTGCCTCGCATTTTGCAAAAAAATCTGAAAATTCAACCGCTTATCTGCTTGCGATTCATGCGACAACTCGAGCGGATAAGCATTGGAAAGAAGACTATTGGCGAGAAGTAATTCAAGAATTAAGCGTACAAGGCATCGAAGTTCGTTTGCCGTGGGGAAATGCACAAGAAAAAGAACGAGCGATGCGTTTGGCGGAAGCGAGTGCCAATGTGACGGTATTACCGAAATTGTCTCTCACTGAATTAGCGGAACAAATTGCCGGTGCGAAAGTCGTGTTGTCGGTGGATACCGGTTTGAGCCATTTAGTCGCGGCATTGGATAAACAAAACGTGATTTTATACGGTGCAACTGACCCAAAATTAATCGGCGCTTACGGCAAAAATCAGCATTATCTGACCGGAAACGGTATGGCGAATATTTTACCTTATCGTGTCTTGCAAACCTTAGAAACGCTGATCACAGAATAATCAATTTATCCCGTGGTGAATACTTGACTTTTAGTCCGTATAACACTAGAATTTACCGTCCTTTCGTCTTTGAAAGGATGTTTTTTTAATTTTATTTTTAATAATTTTAACTGGAGCTTTTAAATGGCAACTATCAACCAATTAGTACGCAAACCGCGTGTGAAAAAGGTTGTAAAAAGCAACGTTCCTGCATTAGAGGCTTGCCCGCAGAAACGTGGCGTGTGTACTCGTGTATACACTACTACACCTAAGAAACCGAACTCAGCATTACGTAAAGTATGCCGTATTCGTTTAACAAATGGCTTTGAAGTAACTTCATACATCGGTGGTGAAGGTCATAACTTACAAGAACACAGTGTTGTATTAATCCGTGGTGGTCGTGTTAAAGACTTACCGGGTGTGCGTTATCACACTGTACGTGGTGCACTTGACTGTGCAGGCGTTAAAGACCGTAAACAAGGTCGTTCTAAATACGGCGTTAAACGTCCTAAAGCTTAATGGATCTCCGTTAAGTAAGGCCAAACGTCTAAATTAATCAAAAAATTTAAACCATAAACTCCAGTCAATCGTGATGTGCTATCACACACAATAGATGAGTTTTGGATTATCCTGAATATATAAACGGAGTATTTGCAATGCCACGTCGTCGTAGTGTTGAACCTCGCAAAATTCTTCCAGATCCGAAGTTCGGTTCAGAATTACTTGCAAAATTTATTAATGTTTTAATGGTAGATGGTAAAAAATCTACTGCAGAATCAATTATTTACGGTGCTTTAGAAACTTTAGCACAACGTACTGGTAAAGAAGCTTTAGAAGCTTTCGAAGCGGCGTTAGAAAACGTACGTCCAACAGTAGAGGTTAAATCTCGTCGTGTTGGTGGTTCTACTTACCAAGTACCAGTTGAAGTTCGTCCAGCTCGTCGTAACGCATTAGCTATGCGTTGGATCGTTGAAGCGACTCGTAAACGTGGTGACAAATCAATGGCATTACGTTTAGCTAACGAACTTTCAGATGCAAGAGATAACAAAGGCTCAGCTGTTAAGAAACGTGAAGACGTTCACCGTATGGCTGAAGCAAACAAAGCGTTTGCTCACTACCGTTGGTAATCGCTTAGCTTTACATCTTAAAGGCTTCATCCAAATATGTGGTGAAGCCTTACCCTTATTAAGAATTTTAATTTAAATCCCCAAACAAGGTAATAAATAAAAAATGGCTCGTATAACTCCTATTGAGCAATATCGTAACATCGGTATTAGTGCTCACATTGATGCAGGTAAAACAACTACCTCTGAGCGTATTTTGTTCTATACAGGCGTAAGTCACAAAATCGGTGAAGTTCACGATGGTGCGACAACAATGGACTGGATGGAACAAGAACAAGAGCGTGGTATCACGATCACATCTGTCGCAACGACAGCATTCTGGTCTGGTATGTCACAACAATACAAACAGCACCGTATCAACGTTATCGATACTCCAGGACACGTAGACTTTACTATCGAAGTAGAGCGTTCAATGCGTGTTCTTGACGGTGCGGTAATGGTTTACTGTGCGGTAGGTGGTGTTCAGCCTCAATCTGAAACTGTATGGCGTCAAGCAAATAAATACCAAGTTCCACGTATTGCGTTCGTAAATAAAATGGACCGTACAGGTGCAAACTTCTTACGTGTTGTTGAGCAAATCAAAACTCGTTTAGGTGGTAACTCTGTTGCATTACAACTTCCTATCGGTGCGGAAGATAGCTTCAAAGGTGTAGTTGACTTAATCAAAATGAAAGCAATTAACTGGAATGAAGCTGACCAAGGTATGACTTTTACATACGAAGATATCCCTGCGGATATGCTTGATGCATGTGAAGAACGTCGTGCGATGTTAGTTGAAGCAGCGACTGAAGCATCAGAAGAGTTAATGGAAAAATTCTTTAGTGGTGAAGAGCTAACTGAAGAAGAAATCAAAACAGCATTACGTCAACGTGTATTAGCAGGCGAAATCATCCCTGTTTGCTGTGGCTCTGCATTCAAAAATAAAGGTGTTCAAGCAATGCTTGATGCAGTAATCGATTATTTACCGGCACCGACTGATATCCCAGCAATCAAAGGTATCAACGAAGATGAAACTGAAGGTGAGCGTCACGCAAGCGATGATGAGCCATTTGCGGCATTAGCATTCAAAATTGCAACTGACCCATTCGTAGGTAACTTAACATTCTTCCGTGTTTACTCTGGTGTAATCAATTCTGGTGATACAGTTTACAACTCAGTAAAACAAAAACGTGAACGTTTCGGTCGTATCGTACAGATGCACGCTAACAAACGTGAAGAAATCAAAGAAGTTCGTGCGGGCGATATCGCGGCGGCAATCGGTTTAAAAGATGTTGGTACAGGTGACACCTTATGTGCACAAGACGCACCAATTATTCTTGAGCGTATGGAATTCCCAGAGCCAGTAATTTCTGTAGCAGTAGAACCAAAAACTAAAGCTGACCAAGAGAAAATGGGCTTAGCATTAGGTCGTCTTGCACAAGAAGACCCTTCATTCCGTGTTCACACAGATGAAGAGTCAGGTGAAACTATCATCTCAGGTATGGGTGAGTTACACTTAGATATCATCGTTGACCGTATGCGTCGTGAATTCAAAGTTGAAGCGAACATCGGTAAACCACAAGTATCTTACCGTGAAACTATCCGTACACGTGTTAACGATGTTGAAGGTAAACACGCAAAACAATCTGGTGGTCGCGGTCAGTACGGTCACGTTGTAATCGACTTATACCCATTAGACCCAGAAGGTCCTGGTTACGAGTTCGTGAACGAGATCAAAGGTGGTGTGATTCCTGGTGAATTTATCCCAGCAGTTGATAAAGGTATCCAAGAACAACTTAAATCTGGTCCATTAGCGGGTTACCCAGTAGAAGACATCGGTGTACGTTTACACTTCGGTTCATACCACGATGTTGACTCATCTGAGTTAGCGTTCAAACTTGCGACGTCATTAGCGTTTAAAGCGGCGTTCGCAAAAGCTAACCCAGTATTACTTGAGCCAATCATGAAAGTTGAAGTGGAAACTCCACCAGACTACGTTGGTGATGTAATCGGTGACTTAAGCCGTCGTCGTGCAATGGTTAACGGTCAAGAAGCGAATGAGTTCGTTGTTAAGATCAATGCAGAAGTTCCATTATCAGAAATGTTTGGTTATGCAACAGACTTACGTTCACAAACTCAAGGTCGTGCATCTTACTCAATGGAACCATTAAAATACGCAGAAGCACCTACAAGTGTTGCTAATGCAATTATTGAAGCTCGTAAAGCTAAATAATTTATCTTTTAACTTAAAGCCTCAGCAATAGGGCGGAGGCTTATTTCTAGGAAGCTATCAAAGTGTCTAAAGAAAAATTTGAACGTACAAAACCCCATGTAAACGTGGGTACAATCGGTCACGTTGACCATGGTAAAACAACTTTAACAGCGGCGATCACAACTGTATTAGCGAAACACTTCGGTGGTGCGGCACGTGCATTCGACCAAATCGATAACGCACCAGAAGAAAAAGCGCGTGGTATCACCATCAACACTTCACACGTTGAGTACGATACAGAAACTCGTCACTACGCACACGTTGACTGCCCGGGACACGCGGACTATGTTAAAAACATGATCACAGGTGCGGCGCAAATGGATGGTGCAATCTTAGTAGTAGCGCGACAGACGGTCCAATGCCACAAACTCGTGAGCACATCTTATTAGGTCGCCAAGTAGGTGTACCATACATCATCGTATTCTTAAACAAATGCGACATGGTAGATGACGAAGAGTTATTAGAATTAGTAGAAATGGAAGTACGTGAACTTCTTTCTCAATACGATTTCCCAGGTGATGATACACCAATCGTACGTGGTTCAGCGTTACAAGCGTTAAACGGCGTGCCAGAGTGGGAAGAAAAAATTCTTGAGTTAGCGAACCACTTAGATACATACATTCCAGAGCCAGAGCGTGCGATTGATAAACCATTCTTATTACCAATCGAAGACGTATTCTCAATCTCAGGTCGTGGTACAGTAGTAACAGGTCGTGTAGAACGTGGTATCATCAAATCAGGTGAAGAAGTTGAAATCGTAGGTATCAAAGAAACTACGAAAACAACCGTAACTGGTGTTGAGATGTTCCGTAAATTATTAGACGAAGGTCGTGCGGGTGAAAACGTTGGTGCATTATTACGTGGTACAAAACGTGAAGAAATCGAACGTGGTCAAGTATTAGCGAAACCAGGTACAATCACACCACACACAGACTTCGAATCAGAAGTTTACGTATTATCAAAAGAAGAAGGTGGTCGTCATACTCCATTCTTCAAAGGTTACCGTCCACAGTTCTACTTCCGTACAACGGACGTAACAGGTACAATCGAGTTACCGGAAGGTGTTGAGATGGTAATGCCAGGCGACAACATCAAAATGACAGTAAGCTTAATTCACCCAATCGCGATGGACGAAGGTTTACGTTTTGCGATTCGTGAAGGTGGCCGTACAGTAGGTGCGGGCGTTGTAGCGAAAATTGTTAAATAATTAGGTTTTGACTTAATATTTAATCAAGCGAAAAGCTAGAGAAGGCGTGTCGAAAGACACGCCTTTTTGTTTGAAGTAAGCGTAATTTATCGTATGAACTTTTAGGATAACTTGCCTAGCTTTCTTCTCATCCCATCTATTATCTATCTCAAGTAAGTATATTTTATGATTTCTGCCCAACTTTCCATTAAACCGATCGGAATTGTTTATAGTCCTTATGATGAAAAATTTTCTATACCGCGTCAGCCAAATTTAGTGAATGAAGGAAAAGGTATATTAAAGCTACTACCGCCTTATAATTCGCCTGATGCGGTGAGAGGTATTGAGCAATTTAGCCATTTGTGGCTAATTTTCCAATTTCATCAAATCCCCGAGCGAGAATGGCATGCAACGGTACGTCCGCCTCGTTTAGGTGGGAATGAACGGATAGGTGTGTTTGCTAGTCGAGCGACACATCGTCCAAATCCGATTGGCTTATCTAAAGTAGCATTAGAAGGTGTTGAGATTAGTAATGGAGAAGTATTATTAAAACTAGGTAGTGTGGATTTAGTTAATGGTACGCCAATTCTAGATATTAAACCTTATATTGCGTATGCCGACAGTGAACCTGATGCGCGTTCCGGTTTTGCGCAAGATAAACCGCAAGCCAAACTGGCGGTTGAGTTCTCGGAACAAGTATTACAAGCGGTCAAATTTTGCCAAAATTTTGCAAATTTCGGTATTACACAGCCACTTGATTTTATTCGTAATGTGATTGAGCAAGACCCTCGTCCGGCTTATCAACAAGGTAAAATTACTGGGCGGATTTATGGCATGAACCTTGCCGGCTATAATATTCGTTGGCAAATTTGTATGCAAAACGCCAATAAAGCTATCGTTCTGAATATCGAAAATGAACTTAATGGGAAAAAGCCCCTCTAAGCTAGCACTTTGAGTTGAACTCATAATCATCGAGGAGACAGGATGAAATTACAAAAAATTCTTGCAATTTTACCGCTTGCTTTCACTAGCATGGTAAGTCATGCCGAAGAAAAAGCAACAACAAACAATATGCCAACTCAATTTTCCTTCTCTACGGAAGTGAGCCGTACAGTAGAGAAAGACTTAATGCGAGCAATGGTTTATAGCCAGAAAGTCGGCAAGTCATTATCAGAACTTAAATCAACGGTATCGACAAATCTGAACAAAGTGATTGCGGATGCGAAACCTTATATGGGCATTAAAATTCAGACGGAAGGTGTGAGCAGTTACCCTAATTATAATCAAAAAAATAAAGTAGATGGCTGGGTGGTAGAAGGCCGAATTCTGTTTGAAACCAAAGATTTTGTTGCGATGGCGAAAGTGCTGGATAATTTAGGCGATGAAGTGGCGATTAGTCATATTTCATTTAGTGTTTCGCCGGAAAAAATGGCGGCATTGGAAGATGAAATGACCTTAGATATTATCAAACAATTTCAGCATAAGGCGGAAGTAGTACAGAAAGGCTTAAATGCGAAACGTTATACCTTAAGCCAAGTACAATTAGAAACGCCTAATGGTGAAGGTATGCATCAACGCCCGATGATGGCGATGGCAAAAAGCAGTTATGCCGCACAGGAGAGCAGTTTGCCACTTGAAGCGGGCAGTGAAACGATTTCAGCAAGAGCATCCGGTACGGTGACCTTCGAGTAAGCGTTATTTTTTCTAAGAAAATGTGTAGTGTTATTTGCATTAGACGTTTTTTAGAAGGACTATCGAATTTAATTTGATAGCATTGGAAAGCACAGACATATCTGTGTCATTTAATTTCATTTTTAAGGAAACAACAATAATGAAAAAATATTTCGCCGAGTTTTTCGGTACATTTTGGTTAGTATTTGGTGGTCACGGTAGTGCAGTTTTAGCGACAGGTATTCCGGAGTTAGGTATTGGTTATGCAGGCGTATCACTGGCATTTGGTTTAACCGTATTAACCATGGCTTATGCAGTAGGTCATATTTCAGGTGGTCACTTTAACCCAGCAGTTTCGATTGGCTTATTAGTAGGTGGTCGTTTTAATGCAAAAGATTTAGTGCCTTATATTGTGGCACAAGTTGTCGGTGCGATTGCGGCAGCAACAGTGTTATATACGATTGCTTCGGGCGCAAGAGGTTTTGATGTTACGGCTGGTTTTGCAAGTAACGGTTTTGCAGAACACTCACCTCACGGTTATTCAATGGTGGCGGCACTTGTGATTGAAGTGGTGTTAACCGCATTCTTCTTAATTATCATTATGGGTGCAACCGACAAACGTGCACCGGCAGGTTTTGCACCGATTGCGATTGGTTTAGGTTTAACGTTAATTCACTTAATTTCAATTCCGGTAACTAATACTTCGGTAAATCCGGCTCGTTCAACCGGTGTTGCATTATTCCAAGGTTCTTGGGCGATTGAACAATTATGGTTATTCTGGGTTGCACCAATTTTAGGTGCGATTATCGGTGCATTAGTATATCGTTTTATTGCTGAAGAAAAATAAGCTTTAGTATCGTATAATTATGCGGCGCTATTTCGGTAGCGCCGCATTTTGTTTATAAGAGATATAGGATAAATATGAAATCGTTACTTAAACTTTTGGCGCTTACTGTAGGCTGTGGTCTATTAAGCGGCTGTTTAGTCACTTCGGTTGTGAGTGGTGTTGTTGGGACGGCTGTTGATGTAGTTGATACGGTTACACCGGATATTACCGATTAATTTTGTACATTTCGTGTGAAATCAGACCGCTTGTTCTAACTAAGCGGTCATTTTATTTCTATATTTTTGCAAACCTTTGCAATTCTGTGATAAACCGCTACAATAAATCGTATTTTTACCTAAATATATAAAAAAGGAATCTTTAATGAAAATCGCAAAAAATGTTGTTCCAAGCATTGCTTATCAAGTTCGTACGCAAGATGGCGTGTTAGTTGATGAAGCACCGGTAAACCAGCCGTTAGAATATTTACATGGTCATAACAATCTTGTTGAAGGTTTAGAAAAAGCACTTGAAGGCAAAGCAGTTGGTGATGTTTTTGAAGTTCGCGTTAAACCGGAAGAAGGTTACGGCGAATACAACGAAAATATGGTTCAACGTGTACCAAAAGATGTATTTATGGGCGTTGATGAGTTAGAAGTCGGTATGCGTTTTATCGCTGATACGGATTTAGGTCCATTACCGGTAGTTATTACTGAAGTTGACGGTGATGAAGTTGTGGTAGACGGTAACCATATGTTAGCAGGTCAAGAATTACTTTTCTCTGTTGAAGTGGTTGCAACACGTGAAGCGACACTAGAAGAAATCGCACACGGTCATATTCATTCAGGTCACGAACACGGCGGTTGCTGTGGTGGTCACGGTGAGGAAGGCGGTTGCGGATGTGGCGGTCACGATCATGATCACGAACATCACCACCATCATCACGATCACGGCGTACGCGGTTGCGGTGGTCACCACTAATTTAATTAATTTCTTATTGGCGCAAGCGGTTATCGCTTGTGCCTTTTTAGTTTTTTTCAAATCAAACTGACGTACCTCTCAATACGCCGATAGTCAAAATATAATAAAATACAGAGCAGTGTTATGAGCAATCCAACCATTCAATCCGGCACAGATTATCTCCGTGCTATCTTAAGTTCAAATATCTATGATCTTGCACAAGTCACACCACTCCAAAAAATGGAAAAACTTTCTGAGCGTCTAGGTAATCAAATTTTTATCAAACGTGAAGATCGCCAACCAGTACACAGTTTCAAATTACGTGGTGCGTTTGCGATGATCTCAAATCTTTCAGCCAGTCAAAAAGCGGCAGGCGTTATTACCGCATCAGCAGGAAATCACGCTCAAGGTGTTGCACTTTCGGCAAAACATTTAGGACTTCGTGCCTTGATCGTAATGCCACAAAATACACCGGCAATTAAAGTGGATGCAGTAAGAGGATTCGGTGGTGAGGCGTTATTATTTGGTGCTAATTTTGATGAAGCAAAAGCGAAAGCATTGGAACTTGCCGAAGAACTTGGTATGACTTTTGTACCACCGTTTGATCACCCAATGGTAATTGCTGGTCAAGGCACAATCGGTATGGAATTAGTACAGCAACGTTCTGATTTGGATTATGTGTTTGTGCCGGTCGGTGGTGGTGGTTTAGGCGCTGGTATTGCGGTATTGATTAAACAGGTTTTACCGAATGTGAAAGTGATTGGTGTTGAATCTAAGGATTCAGCTTGCTTAAAACACGCATTGAAAGTGGGCAAACCGGATAATTTGGAGCGTGTCGGTTTATTTGCAGACGGGATTGCGGTCAGACGTATTGGTGATGAAACTTTCCTCTTATGTCAGCAATATATTGATGAAGTGGTATTGGTCGATAATGATCAAATTTGTGCCGCAATGAAGGATATTTTTGAAAATGTACGTGCAGTAGCAGAGCCTTCTGGGGCGACTTCATTAGCCGGCTTAAAGAAATATATCAAAGAGCATCAGATTGAAGGTAAAAACTTTGCTTGCGTGCTTTCAGGTGCGAATTTAAATTTCCATACGTTACGTTATGTTTCGGAACGTTGTGAAATCGGTGAGAAACACGAAGCCTTATTAGCGGTAACCATTCCGGAGCAAAAGGGCAGTTTCTTAAAATTCTGTGAAATTTTAGGTAATCGAGCAGTAACCGAATTTAATTATCGTCATTCTGATGATCATAAAGCGTGTATTTTTGTCGGCGTGCGTATTAGCGGTAGTGCGGAAAAGGTAGAGATTATTCGAGATTTACAGCGAGCATGGTTATGATGTCACCGATCTTTCCGATGATGATATTGCAAAAACACATATTCGCTATATGGTAGGTGGTCGTCCATCAACAGTTAGCCACGAGCAACTTTATAGTTTTGAGTTCCCTGAACAAAAAGGGGCATTATTAAAATTCTTACAAACATTAACCGATTGGGATATTTCTTTATTCCATTATCGTGCACATGGTGCCGATTATGGCGATATTCTTGCAGCATTCACGCTAGCTGAAAATGACGTATCTCGTCTTAATCAACATTTGGATCAATTGGGATATCGTTATCAAAATGTAACGGATAGCCCGGCATATCAATATTTTCTAAAATAGTAGTCAGAATTATTGATTAGAATGACTGCTTCGTTGGCAGTTTTCATTTTTCTTTTAAAGGATATAAAACAATGGCAGAGCGTAAATATTTTGGTACGGATGGAGTCCGTGGTAAAGTCGGTCAATTCCCTATCACACCTGATTTTGCCTTAAAATTAGGTTGGGCGACAGGTAAAATTCTTGCAACACAGGGGACTAAACAAGTTTTAATCGGTAAAGATACACGTATTTCCGGTTATATGTTGGAATCCGCATTAGAAGCCGGTCTTGCGGCTGGTTTGTCAGTTGCATTTGTCGGTCCAATGCCAACGCCTGCAATTGCTTATCTTACCCGTACTTTCCGTGCTGAAGCAGGTATTGTGATTTCTGCATCACATAACCCATATTACGATAATGGTATTAAATTCTTCTCAAATGTTGGGGAAAAATTACCGGATGAAGTTGAAGAAGCGATTGAAGCACTTTTAGATCAACCGATGGATTGCGTTGAATCGGCACAATTAGGTAAAGCGACTCGAATCAATGATGCGACCGGTCGTTATATCGAATTCTGTAAAGGCACATTCCCAGCAAATGCGAGTTTAAAAGGCTATAAAATCGTAGTGGATTGTGCAAACGGTGCAACTTATCACATCGCACCTAATGTAATGCGTGAACTAGGTGCTGAAGTGATTGAAATCGGCACGAAGCCGGACGGTTTAAATATCAATGAAAAATGTGGTGCAACCGATATTAAAGCATTACAAAAAGTCGTGGTTGAATCAGGTGCGGATGTCGGTCTTGCTTATGACGGTGATGGCGACCGTATTATGATGGTGGATCATTTAGGGAATAAAGTAGATGGCGACCAAATTCTGTTTATTATTGCACGTGAAGCATTACGTTCAGGCAAATTACACGGCGGTGTAGTCGGTACGTTAATGAGTAATATGGGCTTAGAAGTGGCATTAAAACACTTAGCGATTCCATTTACTCGTGCGAATGTTGGTGACCGTTACGTCCTTGAACAATTAAAAGAAAAAGGCTGGAAATTAGGCGGTGAAAACTCAGGTCATATTATCGTGTTAGATAAAAATACGACTGGTGACGGTATTATCGCTTCACTTGAAGTGCTTGCGGCGATGGAAGCACATAAAATGAGTTTAAATGATTTAGCACGTGCTGTGCCATTATTCCCGCAGGTACTCATTAATGTACGTTTTGAAGGCGGTAAAAATCCATTAGAGAGTGATGCGGTAAAAGCGGTTGCGACAGATGTAGAAAAACGTTTAGCCGGCAAAGGACGTATTCTGTTACGTAAATCTGGTACAGAGCCATTAATTCGTGTAATGGTGGAATGTGAAGACGGTGCATTGGCACAAAGCTGTGCGGAAGAAATCGTTGAAGCGGTTAAAAATAACTAACTAATGACAAGCGGTTGAATTTTTGCAAAAATTTGCGGAAACTCGACCGCTTTTCTTATAATGGTTTCTGTGGTATTACTTGCCGGGAAAGCCTGTATAGCGTCTTACTCTTATCTGAATATAATACTTATAAAAAGGATTCACTATGAACCAACAAGAAATGAAAAAAATTGTTGCTCAAGCCGCACTTCAGTTTGTCAAACCGGATACTATCGTAGGTGTTGGTAGCGGTTCGACCGTAAACTGCTTTATTGATGCGTTAGCTTCAATGAAAGATGATATTAAAGGTGCAGTAGCGACTTCAAAGGCTTCGGAAGAACGTTTACGTGCGATTGGGATTGAAGTCTTTAATGCAAATGAAGTGACTGAATTAGATGTGTATATTGACGGTGCTGATGAAATAACCCCTCAAGGTGCAATGATTAAAGGCGGTGGTGCTTGCTTTAACCCGTGAGAAAATCGTTAGCTCGCTGGCGAAAAAATTTGTTTGTATCGTGGATAGCTCAAAACAAGTGGATGTACTAGGCACAACCTTCCCATTACCGGTAGAAGTGATTCCAATGGCTCGTTCTTACGTTGCTCGCCAATTAGTAGCGTTAGGCGGTTCACCGGAATATCGTGAAGGCGTAGTGACTGATAATGGTAATGTTATTTTGGATGTACACAATTTCCAAATTCTTGAGCCATTAAAAATGGAACATACCATTAATAATATCGCCGGTGTTGTCACAAATGGGATTTTTGCTCAACGTTATGCCAATGTCGCCATTGTCGGCACACCTGAAGGTGCGAAAATTATTGAATAATCGTATTCTTTAACACACGGAATGGCATAACAAAACTTATAATAATAAGTTCTGTTAAATTAAAAAATATTCCGTGTGTTTAGTTAGGCGATGTGATAAAAGTACAAGCAAACACAACACATAAGGACCTAAAATGACAAATCCTATTGATAAATCTCAAATCAAATTTCTCTTATTAGAAGGCGTGCATCAAAATGCGTTAGATACTTTACACGCGCCGGTTATACTAATATTGAATATCATAAAAAAGCGTTAGACGGCGATGACTTAATTAATGCGATCAAAGATGCGCATTTTGTCGGATTACGTTCTCGTACTTACCTGACTAAAGAAGTTTTATCTCACGCTAAAAACCTCGTATCTATCGGCTGTTTCTGTATCGGGACTAACCAAGTTGATTTAAAAGAAGCAAAACGTCTTGGTATCCCGGTGTTTAATGCTCCGTTCTCAAATACCCGTTCGGTGGCGGAATTAGTGTTAGCGGAAATTATTCTTTTGATGCGTCAAGTGCCGAAAGCAAATGCCGAAGTACATCGTGGCGTATGGAATAAATCTGCGACCGGTTCAAATGAAGTACGTGGTAAAAAATTAGGGATTGTGGGTTACGGTCATATCGGTTCGCAATTAAGCGTAATGGCGGAATCTATCGGTATGCAAGTGTATTTCTATGATATTGAAAATAAACTGCCGTTAGGTAACGCACAGCAAATTGCTAGCCTAGATGAGCTACTGTCTAGTTGTGATGCGATTTCGTTGCATGTACCGGAAAATGCGTCAACCAAAAACTTAATGAATGCGAGCACGTATTGCACAATTAAAATATGATTCAGTATTAATTAATGCGAGCACGTGGTACGGTAGTGGATATTGATGCGTTAGCCGAGCGTTTAGCACAAGGTACATTACGTGGTGCGGCGATTGACGTATTCCCAGAAGAACCTGCTTCAATTAATGATCCGTTTGAATCACCGCTATGCCAATTCGATAATGTCATTTTGACACCGCATATCGGTGGATCAACTGCAGAAGCGCAAGCGAATATCGGGACCGAAGTGGCAAATAAATTCGTGAAATATGCGGATAATGGTTCAACCCTTTCAGCGGTTAACTTCCCTGAAGTATCATTACCGATTCTGCATAGCAATGCGAAACGCTTATTACATATTCATGAAAACCGCCCGGGTATTTTGAATAAGATCAACCAAGTATTCGTAGATGGTAACGTGAATATCGCCGGTCAGTATCTACAAACGGATCCGAATATCGGTTATGTAGTCATTGATGTGGAATTGGACGATGCGAGCGAAGCATTAGAACGCTTGCAACAAATTGACGGGACTATTAAAGCGCGTGTGATTTCATAATATTTATATCAAATGAAAAGCGGTGGAATTTGCAGAAAATTTTGCAAATTCCACCGCTTATTTTTTATCTTTCGCTTATTTCAAACATTGACTAAATTCATCGGCAATCGCTTGTAAGAATTGCGGATAAGCGGTCTGGCTTAATGCGATTTTCGCGCCTAATGGATCTAATTGTCCCACTTTAACTTGCGTACCTTTGCTGAGGATTTCAATCACTTTCGGTGTGAATTGAGGTTCGGCAAATAAGCATTGTGCTTTGTGTTCAGCGATATTTTTCTTAATCACGCTTAATGTTTTCGCACCGGGTGCTACACTTGGGTTAATCGTAAATGAACCTAATGAATTTAAGCCGTAAGCACGTTCAAAATAGCCGTAAGCATCATGGAAAGTATAATAACCTTTACCTTTTACTTGTGACAATTGATTACGGATTTGTTCATTTTTAGCGGTTAAATTTGCTTTAAATGTTGCAAGATTTTCTGCAATCTTCGCTTTTTGCTCCGGTAATTGTACGCTTAGGCGTTCTGCGATCTGTTCTGTCTGCGAGCAAGGCTTGCTTCAGGCGAGAACCAAATGTGCCAGTCTTTATCATGGTTGTGCCCTTCGTGATCATGGTGATGATCATGGCCTTCGTGAGCGTGTTCATGATGCTCATGTTTGTGATCGTGATGTTCGTGTTTATGACCGTGTTCATGCTTATGGTCGTGATCATGTTCATGTTTTTCATCGTCATCATGATCATCATCATGTTTTTCTGTCGCATCCACAATCGCTTTAATTGCCGGTACATCATCTAAACTAAGCACCTTCTCTTTCGGTAATTTATCAATACTTTTTTCTAAAAACGTTTCTAAATCTTCACCGACCCACACCACAAGTTGAGCAGATTTTAACTGTTCTACATCAGACGGTTTTAAGCTGTAATCGTGCGGAGATGCGGTCACAGGCAATAATACCTTGCTCTCTGTCACGCCTTCTGTGATTGCACTTGCGATAAAGCCTAATGGTTTGACGGTAGTCAGTACATCTGCATTTGCGACTGCGGTTGTGCCTAGCATAGCTAATGCTAAAGCGGTTTTCTTAAACATAATATTCTCCTTTGAGATTAAAGTTGGGAAATTCTATCAAACTTCCTTAGGTTTTCATAATTTTTTTATGGGTATTTTTCATTTGTTGTTTTCTATATACTAGCGGTCAGATTTTTCTAATTTTTTACCAATATGAAATATAAAGATTTACGTGAATTTTTAACGCTATTGGAAAGTCAAGGTGAATTAGTGCGAGTTAAGCAAGAGATCGATCCTTATCTTGAAATGGCGGAAATTTCCGATCGCACGTTACGCAAGGGCGGACCGGCGATTTTATTTGAAAACCCAAAAGGCTACCAAATGCCGGTACTGTGTAATTTGTTCGGCACACCGAAACGTGTTGCGTTAGGTATGGGGCAAGAAGATACGCAAGCTTTGCGAGAACTCGGCAAATTATTAGCGTTTCTTAAAGAGCCAGAGCCGCCGAAAGGTTTTAAAGAGCTTATCGGACAATTACCGCAATGGAAACAAGTGTTGAATATGCCAAGTAAGGTATTGGGTAAAGCGGATTGTCAACAAGTGGTATTGAGTGGTGATGAGGTTGATTTGTATAAATTACCGATTATGCATTGCCACGAAGGTGATGTTGCACCGCTCGTTACTTGGGGATTAACCATTACCCAAGGGCCTTATAAAAAACGCCAAAATCTTGGGATTTATCGCCAACAGCTGATCGGCAAGAACAAGCTAATTATGCGTTGGTTATCGCATCGTGGCGGTGCGTTGGATTTCCATGAATGGAAGGAAGCTAATCCGGATAAACCGTTTCCGGTTTCGGTGGCTATCGGTGCCGATCCGGCAACTATTTTAGCGACGGTCACACCGATTCCCGATACCTTATCGGAATATGCGTTCGCCGGTTTATTACGCGGTCAGAAAACCGAGGTAACTAAGTCCATTAGTAATGATTTAGAAGTGCCGGCAAGTGCAGAAATTGTGTTGGAGGGTTATATTGACCCGAATGAAACGGCATTGGAAGGCCCGTACGGCGATCATACCGGCTATTACAATGAACAAGAGTATTTTCCGGTATTTACTGTGACGCATATCACCATGCGTCGTGATGCGATTTATCATTCGACTTACACCGGTCGTCCGCCGGATGAGCCGGCAGTCCTTGGTGAAGCTTTAAACGAAGTATTTATTCCGATTTTGCAAAAGCAATTTCCGGAAATCGTGGACTTCTATCTACCGCCGGAAGGATGTTCTTATCGCCTTGCAGTGGTGACGATTAAAAAACAATATGCCGGGCATGCAAAACGAGTGATGATGGGCGTGTGGTCGTTCCTCCGTCAATTTATGTACACCAAATTTGTGATTGTCTGTGATGACGATGTAAACGCAAGAGATTGGAAAGACGTAATTTGGGCGATTACCACACGTTGTGACCCAAGCCGAGATACCACCTTAATTGATCATACACCGATTGATTACCTGGATTTCGCTTCACCGATAGCGGGCTTAGGCTCAAAAATGGGGATTGATGCAACCAATAAATGGCCGGGCGAAACCAACCGTGAATGGGGTACACCGATTAAAAAAGATCCGAATGTGGTTAAACGTGTTGATGAAATTTGGGAGCAATTAGGGCTATAACTTTAGCAATACGGTGAAAAGTTCGCTGAAAATCACAAGAGCAAGCGGTTAAATTTCCTTAAAAATTTACCGAATAAAAACAGCTTATTTCAGCAACTTTTGCCGTATTCAATTTTTATTTTTTATTACTTTTTATTAAAGGAGAACTTATGTTACTGGTAAATCTTACCTTTGTTAGCTTTTTTATTGTCCGTTTGTATAGTTTGAGCATTTCGATTAGAAATGAGAAAGCGCTTATCCAAAAAGGTGCTACGCAACACGGCAGTAAAAATTCAAAACTATTATCTATTGTGCATGTCCTGTTCTATTTTTCTGCGTTGTTTGAAGCGAATTATTTTGCCCATCATTGGGACTATCTCAGCACGATCGGCACAGTTACTTTATTTTTCGCCTATATTGCGCTCTTTTGGGTGATCAATGAATTAAAAGAAATTTGGACGGTGAAACTCTATATTTTGCCAAACCATAAAATTAACACTTCAACCTTATTCAGAACGATTAAACACCCTAACTATTTCCTAAATATCATTCCGGAACTGATTGGTGTGGTATTGCTTTGTCATGCGTGGAACACACTGATGTATTTATTCCCGATTTACCTTGTTGTGTTAGGTATTCGCATTTATCAAGAAGAAAAAGTGATGAAGCCGCTGTTTGAGCAGGTAAAATAAGTAAGGGGACGATATGTCCCCTCTCTTATCACGCTTTATTATCTATATGTAATAATCGATTACTCAGTTCATTTTTTTCTTCAAGTAATAAATTACGGATAAAACGTACGAGAAATTCCGTGTTTTCATAAATGCCTTTAGCAAGATTATTATAGTTTGCTCGTACCAAGGCATTACGGAAATACCACGCATTTTCGGCAAAAATATCATTGGTTGCATTGAAGCCTAAAGTGTGAAGATATTTGATAAAGAATACGGCGGTAGTTCTGGTATTTCCTTCTTCAAAGCAGTGAATTTGCCATAATTGTGCGATAAATTGTGCTAAATGTTCGATAATTTGGTCGATTGATAGCCCTTTATAGCTGAATTTACGTTCTTGAGCTAAATCGTATTCTAAGGTTGTCAACAATTCAGAAGCCATGCCGTAAGTTACTGTTGCGCCGTCTAATACCCACTCTTTTTTCGTGATGTTATAAGTTCGCAATTGTCCGGCGTGTGGATAAATATCCTGAAACAGATATTTGTGAATGGCTAAATATTGATTCGTATTAAATGAAAAAGCTGGCTCAGAGAGCAATTTGGCAATGCGTACCGAAACTTTATCCGCTTCTTCAGTACGATTTTCAATTTCTTTTGTCGGATTTGCTTGGTAATAACCTTCGATCCACTGTTCTGCCATTTCAAACGAGATTTCGCCTTCAATATGTTTAATTGCCGTCTCTCGTAAATAAGCTGAAGGCTTTAGTCCGTCGACATCTTGTAAACCAATAGCGGTTTGCCAAGCATAGCTTTTCTCTCGTTTAGAAGGTTCAAGATGGCGGATATATTCAGCGAAGGGATCTTTGGTCATATCAGGATTCTCATAGGTTTGAATAACGATATTTTAATTGTAACAAGAGTAAAGACAAGCGGTTAAATTTGCAAAATTTTCTGCAAATTTAACCGCTTGCTCGTATGGCTTAATTACTCATTTTCAGCTTGGATATGATCTGGTGCTAAATCATAGCCATCTTTAGACTTACGTTGATATTCCGTATTGAGTAACTGATTGATTTCGTACCAAGGTACGGTCAGGCTGATTTCACCTTCAGCGAATGGGCCTAATGCATACGGCGGATAAATAAATTTCACCCCATCATCGGTAAATAAGAAATCTTCCGAAACATAAAAGTCTTGTTTCGGGGTAAAGGTGCTGTATTTGCCGTTTGCATCCGGTTCGTTACGCTGTTCGTAATGACTCCACAAAATCGCAGAGAGTTCCACTTGTTTTGCTGGAGAGAGTAGGTCATCCAGTAAAATAATACGTTTTTTATTTACATCGATATTAAAATATTTGGTGTGGTAGTTATTATGTGCGCCGCCGCTGTATTCATCATAGTTTTGGAAAAAGGTTACGATATTATGGCGTTGTCCTAAATAAATCGTCTCCGCCGTTTGGGTAATACCTAAGGTTTCCCCTTCTTTTAAAGTTGCCAAATTTTCCTGATAATCTTGTTCCAATACAGTTTTTAATTGGCTTAACTCATCACCATTTATTGCATTGCGATCAATTTTACTATTGGCATCGGCAGTTACCGGTTGATAAGTAATTAATACTTGTTTCGCCAATAAATTATCCAACCAATCAAAACCGGTCTTTGCCAAGCTAACAAAATAGTATTGCTCTGCCGACATAATTGCTTGTTCTTGATCGGCTTGCGGCTTAAATTTGATGCGTTCTTGTTTGGCAAAAAACGGATAAATTTCGGCATTTAGGGCTGGAATCGTTTGAGGAATATTCGATTTTTCCACTACGGTTTGTTGTAATGCGGTCAATTTTTGTTGAGAGTCTGTAATTTGCTGATTTAATTGCGTAATTGTTTGCTCCGCTTGTTGCAATTTTTCGGTTAATGCTTGGTTGTTTTTATCATCGCAAGCTGTAAGCATTAATGTTGCGGCAATTAATAGGCTAAGTGCTGTTTTATTCATAAAAGTGCCTTGATAAGAGAGAGAAAATTATAGCTAAAAATAGCAAAATCAGTATAAATTGCAATCCATTTCAGATTTTTTATCTTGCATAGGTTATGATATTTGCCTTGCTTATAACAGTATGAAAATGCGATAATAAAACGCTTTTTTGTCTGGCAAAATTGCCAGTTTATTTGTAACAAATAAGCAAAAAAGTACCGCTTGTTGATAATCTAAATTGCAAGCCTAAGTGATTGATTTTGCGGTTAATTCGAGACAAGAAGATGCAACGTAAGACAAAAAATATCGCTTATTACACCCTCCGATTTTAATTTGCTTTAGACAGTCGGGAGACTGCCCCTAATCCGTTAAGGAATACAAAGGTATTCCGTTTTATATAAAGGATTTCATTTAGTCGTGTAATTTACACCCAAAAGTAAATTGAATCGGGCGGTAATTTAAAAGTAAAAAATGAATAATGAGAAAACACAATGAAAAGAATGTTAATCAATGCGACTCAAAAAGAAGAGTTGCGAGTTGCACTCGTTGATGGGCAACGTTTGTTCGATTTAGATATCGAAAGCCCAGGACACGAGCAAAAAAAATCGAATATCTACAAGGGGAAAATCGCCCGTGTTGAGCCAAGTCTTGAAGCCGCTTTCGTTGATTACGGTGCAGAACGTCACGGTTTCCTTCCTTTAAAAGAAATCTCACGTGAATACTTCCCAGCGGATTATGTATTCAACGGTCGCCCGAATATCAAAGATATTATCAAAGAAGGGCAAGAAGTTATCGTACAGGTGAATAAAGAAGAACGTGGTAATAAAGGTGCTTGCGTTGACCACTTTTATCTCGCTTGCCGGTAGCTATTTAGTTTTAATGCCGAATAATCCACGTGCCGGCGGGATCTCTCGCCGTATCGAAGGTGATGAGCGTTTAGAGTTAAAAGAAGCGTTAGATTGCTTAGATGTGCCAGAAGATGTCGGTTTAATCGTGCGTACCGCTGGCGTAGGCAAATCGCCAGAAGAGCTTCAATGGGACTTAAAAGTGTTGTTACACCATTGGGAAGCAATTAAAAAAGCGGCGGAATCTCGTCCGGCTCCATTCCTTATCCATCAAGAAAGTGATGTGATTGTTCGTGCGATCCGTGATTATCTCCGCCGTGATATCGGTGAAATCTTAATTGATAACAAAAAAATCTTCGAAAAAGCGAAAAACCATATTCGTCTAGTGCGTCCAGATTTCATCAATCGTGTGCGTTTATATGAAGGTGAAGTACCGTTATTCAGTCATTATCAAATCGAATCACAAATCGAATCGGCGTTCCAACGTGAAGTGCGTTTACCGTCAGGCGGTTCAATCGTGATTGACGTAACTGAAGCATTAACGGCGATTGATATTAACTCATCACGCTCAACCCGTGGTGGCGATATCGAAGAGACTGCGTTAAATACCAACTTAGAAGCGGCGGATGAAATTGCACGTCAATTACGTTTACGTGACTTAGGTGGTTTGATTGTCATCGACTTTATCGATATGACTCCGGTGCGCCACCAACGTGAAGTGGAAAACCGTATCCGTGAAGCGACACGCCAAGACCGTGCACGTATTCAGTTCGGTCGTATTTCACGTTTCGGTTTATTAGAAATGAGCCGTCAGCGTTTAAGTCCATCACTCAGCGAAGCATCAAGCCACGTTTGCCCTCGCTGTCAAGGTACGGGTAAAGTGCGTGATAACGAATCGATTGCACTTTCAATTTTACGCTTATTAGAAGAAGAGGCAATTAAAGAAAATACTGCACAAGTTCATACTATCGTGCCGGTACAAATTGCGTCTTACTTACTCAATGAAAAACGTAAAGCAATTTCAAGTATCGAAAAACGTCACGATGTACAAGTGATTGTGGTACCGACCGAGAGTATGGAAACACCACATTTCAGTGTATATCGTTTACGTGAAAATGAAGTGTTACCAACACTTAGCTACGATTTAGCGAAGCACTATCATACTCACGAAGACGATGCTCAAATGAATATTCATACGGTTTCAGAAGAAGCATTAGTGACACGTAATGAACCGGTAATTACGGTCGAATCTGTATTACAAAGTAGTGAGCTAAATCTTCAACCGGCTCCGACGCCGGTGGAGCCGGCTAAACCGTCATTACTTAGCCGTTTGATTGCTAAGGTGAAAAGTTTCTTTGCCGCGGAAGAACAAGTTGAAGAGAAACCGAAGCCGAAATCTCGCAACCAACGTGATCGCCGTAATCGTCGCGAACGACCAAATCGTACGGAACGCCAAGAGCGTAAACAGACGCAAGCAACAGGAAGAGCAAAAAGCACAACGTCAGGAACGTAATCAAGAACGTGTGGAAGCGAAAAAAGCACGTCGCCAAGTGGTTGAAGAAGTGGCTGGTGGGCAAGAGGCTCAAACGGAATCACGTTCAAACAATAAAGAAAACGCAGTGACGGAGCGTCGACAGCGTCGTGATTTACGTAAAAAAGTGCGTGTGGATAACGTGGAAAATACGGCTGTTACTGCTCAAGTCGTGGAAGAAAAAGTGCAAACTGTAGAGCAAATTCAACCGCTTATTACACAATCTGAACAACCGTTAGTGGCTGAAGATCGCCAAGACGTACGTGAAAACGGGCGTCAACGTCGTCTTCCTCGTCATCTTCGTGTTGGTAACCAACGTCGCCGTGAAAACAATAATCGTAAAGAGAACGCGGTTGCGGCAATGCCTTTAGCGGCGACAGTTGCTTCTCCGGAAATGGCAAGCGGTAAGATTTGGGTAAAATTTAGCGAACCGGTATCAACTAACAAACCGAATAGCAAAGCGGAAGAAAAACCACGTTTCTTATCCGTAGATGAAATGCTCGAACAACAAACTAGCGAGGCGGTAACTGAACCTGCTATCGAAATGAATATTGAGGATAATGCAAGTTCTGTTGCACCGATTGTCGGCTTTATTAAACAATCTTCCGATCGTGATTTAGTGAAAGAAAATAAAGAGCGTTTACATCATCACACTGAAGAAAGTGAACAAGCGGATGAGCAATTAGTTGAAAAAGCAATGGCAAAACATGTTGCTCCGCTAGGTGGCTTTGTGTCACAACATTCTGATCGTGATCTTGTTAAAGAAAAGAATGAACGAGTACAAAAATACCAAGCTAAAGCAACACAAGCGCCTGCTGTTGAAGGTCTTAATGTAGGAGTAATTAAAGTGCCGGTATCAAATTACCAAAGTGAGTACAGTTTTAATGGTAATTTGGGTACATTTTCTCGTGTAGCACATACTAAGTCAGCAATGACGGTCGCTTCTGCACCGGATAGAGTGTTAGAAATGGCAACGGTAACAGAATGGACACAATCCAAATATTATTTCTATGGAAAAGGGTTTGGCGGACATTCTAGTGCCGTGAGCCATGTTCATTCAGCTCCACGTGTTGCGAGCATAGATAATGAATAACGTGTAATATTTTGAATCGAAAGCCAATTGATGTTTCAATTGGCTTTTTTTTAATCAAAAAGAAATATTTTTGGAAACTTATTTGATAAAGCATATTCTAAAGGGTATATGTTTGCTTAATTAAAAGTGGACATCATTTATTTTTTACATAAGGAAACACAAATGAAAAAATCTCTATTAGCGTTAGTATTAGGTGCAACATTAACTTTAGCGACTTGTGATCAAGCAAACCAAGCAAAAGATGCAGTAGCGGCTAAAGCTCAAGAAGCCAAAACTGCAACACAAGATGCGCGAAAGCGGTAGCGGACAAAGCAACTGAAGCAAAAGATGCAGTAGCAACTAAAGCGACAGAAATGAAAGATGCGACAGCAGCGAAAGTTGAAGAAGCCAAAACTGCAACACAAGATGCGCCGAAAGCAGTAGCGGACAAAGCAACTGAAGCAAAAGATGCAGTAGCAACTAAAGCGACAGAAATGAAAGATGCAGCGGCGAGCAAAAGTTGAAGAAGCCAAAACTGCAACACAAGATGCGGCGAAAGCAGTAGCGGATAAAGCAACTGAAGCAAAAGATGCTTGCAGACAACTAAGGCGACAGAAATAAAAGATGCGACAACAACTAAAGTTGAATCAGCGACCGAAGCTGTAAAAGAAAAAGCAACTGAAGTAAAACAAGCAGTTGAAACTAAATAATTCTTGCTAAGGTATCTCCAAACCAAAGCAAAAAAGCCCGCAAATTGCGGGCTTTCTTTTTAGGTAATGGATGTAATCCGATAAAAAAGCGGTCGAATTTGACCGCTTTTTTACTATTTACTTCGATTAAAGATTTTCAATCGCTTGGTATTGCGTTTGAAGTTTCTCTAAACCATTTTGGTACTCTTGCATTTTTTCTCGTTCTTTTGCGATTACCGCTTCCGGTGCTTTTGCCACAAAGGCTTCGTTGCTGAGTTTGTTTTCAATGCGAGTGATTTCACCACGCATTTTCTCGATCTCTTTGGTTAATCGAGCTAACTCTGCTTCTTTGTTGATAAAGCCAGCCATTGGGATTAGCACTTCCACGTTACCCACTAATTTCGCTACTGAAAGTGGTGCAGTTTCGTCCGCACTTAGTACTTGTACGCTATCTAACTTCGCCATTGCTTTTAACAAGCGGTCGTTTTCCGCAAGAATTTTGCGTTGCTCGTCAGATACGTTGCGAACAAGGAATTCTAAGCCTTTACTTGGGGCAATGTTGCTTTCCGCGCGAATGTTACGCACAGCAGTAATAACATCTCGTAACCAGTTGATTTCCGCAATAGCCTCATCATCCACTAAATTTTCATCAAATTTAGGGAAAGGCTGAACCATAATTGAGCTATTTTCAGGTAAATTCGCTACAAGTGCTACTTTTTGCCAAATTTCTTCTGTGATAAACGGCATAATTGGATGAGCTAAACGCAGTAATTTCTCTAATACATCAATTAACGTATCTCTTGCGCCATTTTTTTGTGTACAAGACCCATTTGCAAATACAGGTTTTGTCAGTTCTAAATACCAATCACAGAATTTATTCCAAGTAAAATCATACACTTCATTTGCGGCTAAGTCGAAGCGATATTGTCCTAGTGCATCTCTAAATCTTTTTACTGTATTATTAAACTCTGCTTGAATCCAACGATCAGCTAAAGAAAGTTCAAAACCATCTTTATCGCTAAGCTCCATACTTGTCACATTCATTAGCACATAGCGGCTCGCATTCCATAATTTATTACAGAAGTTGCGGTAGCCCTCTAAACGTTTCATATCCCAGTTGATATCACGACCGTTACTTGCTAATGCGGCTAAAGTGAAACGCAATGCGTCCGTACCGTGTGCGGCAATACCATTCTCAAACTCTTTGCGAGTCGCTTTAGCAATTTTTTCCGCCAGTTGCGGTTGCATCATATTACCAGTGCGTTTTTCGAGTAAATCTTCAAGGGAAATGCCATCAATCATATCGATTGGGTCAAGTACGTTCCCCTTCGATTTCGACATTTTTTGACCTTGCTCGTCACGAATCAAACCGGTTACATACACGGTTTTGAACGGAACTTGCGGTTTGCCGTTTTCATCTTTCACAAAGTGCATTGTGAACATAATCATACGTGCAACCCAGAAGAAGATGATGTCGAAACCAGTGATTAACACGTCAGTCGGGTGGAACATTTTTAGCTCTTTGGTTTGCTCCGGCCAACCTAAAGTTGAGAACGTCCACAAGCCTGATGAGAACCAAGTATCTAACACGTCTTCATCTTGGCGTAATGCAAGATCTGCCGGTAAGTTGTGTTTTTGACGCACTTCTTCTTCGTTGCGTGCTACATACACATTACCTGCTTCGTCATACCACGCAGGGATGCGATGTCCCCACCATAATTGGCGAGAGATACACCAGTCTTGAATATCACGCATCCAAGAGAAGTAAAGGTTTTCGTATTGTTTCGGTACGAATTGGATTTCGCCGTCTTCTACCGCTTTAGTTGCTACTTCCGCAAGTGGTTTCACGCTTACATACCATTGGTCGGTTAGCATTGGCTCAATTGGCACGCCACCACGGTCGCCGTAAGGTACTTTCAAATCGTGCGGTTTGATGTCGTCTAATAAGCCTAACGCTTCAAAATCCGCCACCACTTTTTTACGCGCGCGAAACGCTCTAAGCCTTGATAATCCGCAGGGATTTTCGCTTCATAAGTCGTTAGTGGTTTACCGTCTGTACCGATAATTTCCGCTTCCGCACGGATATCCGCATTCATCGTCATCACGTTTACCATTGGCAAGCCGTGGCGTTTACCTACTTCGTAGTCGTTGAAATCGTGTGCCGGGGTAATTTTTACTACACCAGTACCAAACTCACGATCAACGTATTCGTCCGCCACAATTGGGATTTCACGGTTTGCAAGCGGTAATACTACCGTTTTACCGATTAATGATTGATAACGCTCGTCTTCTGGGTGAACTGCCACTGCCGTATCGCCTAATACGGTTTCAGGACGAGTAGTCGCTACCACTAAGTAATCTTTGCCGTCTGCGGTTTTCGCACCATTTGCTAACGGATAACGGAAATGCCAAAGCGAGCCTTTACTCTCTTTGTTTTCCACTTCTAAATCTGAAATAGCCGTGTGAAGTTTTGGATCCCAGTTTACGAGGCGTTTACCACGATAAATCAAGCCTTCTTCGTGTAAGCGAACGAACACTTCTTTTACCGCATTCGATAAGCCTTCATCCATGGTGAAACGTTCACGATCCCAGTCGATTGAGTTGCCTAAACGACGCATTTGTTGGCTGATTGTGCCGCCTGAATAAGCTTTCCAATCCCAGATTTTGTTGATGAAAGCCTCACGCCCATAATCGTGACGAGTTTTGCCTTCTTCCGTCGCGATTTTACGCTCCACCACCATTTGGGTTGCGATACCCGCATGGTCTGTACCGGTTTGCCAAAGGGTATTGTTACCTTCCATACGGTTGAAACGGATTAATGTATCCATTAACGTTTGTTGGAAAGCGTGTCCCATATGCAATGAACCGGTTACATTTGGCGGTGGAATTGCGATACAGTAGCTTGGTGCATTAATATCTTCGCTCGGTTTAAAATAGCCTTGCGATTCCCAGTGTTGGTAGAGTGCTTGCTCTACGGCGGAAGGGTTAAAACGGTCTTCCATTGTGAATTGTTTGGTCATTGGTTTTTCTCTGTTAAAAATTTAACTTTTCTGATATGAATAAGGAATAATTGAAATTGCTATAAATTTATTCTCTAAATTAAAATTTGGTTCAACTAAACAACCCCATAATCGTATCTCACTCTTTATATCGAAATCTTCGAAATATAATGTATTCGCTCTACTCCATACGTCTGACTCAGATTCATTGGCAAATAAGAATAAGCAATGAGAATGGTTGTAGTGATTATCTTTGACTGCATTTATAGCATTGTCAATATTATATGTTTCTAAACTACTTTTTATATGTAGAGTTGATACTCCTCTACAAATCAAAAAATCAGCAATATCGTAAAAATCTGCTCTTGTACATAATGAATGAGAAGATGAAAATAGTAAAATTAACCATTTTATATATTCTTTAAATTGAATATCTTTATAATCTAGGTTAATGATATTGTATCTACTATTGTCATATAAAAATGAGTGTAACAATTCTGAGTTTCTATTAGTGTTGATTATAAAAATTCCATTGTGATTCGATTTTTCCCAGAGCGTGAAGCTGTTACCTATTCTACAAATATACTCACTTACTATCATTAAATCATCAGTAAAAATAATTTTAAAGCTATCTTTTGGTAATCTGTCTAATTCAGATACTGATGATAGAAAATAGTCCTCTGTGTTGGTTATTAGTTTATAATTCTTTTCAATTAAACTTTTTATATTTTCATTTGAATAACAAAAATATACCCTTTCAGGGTGGTCTGATTCTGGTATCGGTGTAAACATAATTTGTCCTATAAATTTTCCCCGATGATGCCTGTTTTTAACGAGAGCCTATTTATTTAAGCACCCGTCAGAGACGGGTGCTATCGTTTGCTATTTTACAAGCGGCCTGTTTTAAGAAGTTTTTTACAAAATTTTTCTTAAATCTAACCGCTTGTCACCCCACACGAGCCGTGTGGGGTATAGCTGAGCCACACTATGGCTCTTTTTTCTGAATTAAGGATTTAAAACTTTCTTGCTTTTCTTTTAGCGTATTACCTTGAATATCTAAATAACCAAGACCATTTGTTTTATCAATGATTTCTTTAATATATTCGGCATTTTCAGGTTTTGTCATTACACCCCCCTTTAAATTAAAGGTTTGAAAAATTTCTATAAGCTTTATCGCTTATACTCTCTATCTCTATGCCAAAATCGCCAAATACCTTTCCAACTCAGCTAATTCATATTGACTAATCAACTCAACTAAACTGCTTGTATCTTGCTGATTTCTATGGAAATCATCAAAACATTGGTAATAGTTTGCTCGATGAGTAAATTTAATATCAACAGGTAAATAGCCGTATTTTAATAATTCAAAGTTAATCAGTAATCGCCCAGTTCGTCCGTTGCCGTCAATAAACGGGTAAATATTTTCAAAGGCTAAATGTAGCAAACTGATTGCCTCTATAGGATGAAGTGCGGTCAGTTTTTGTTGATATTTTTCAATCAACGACGCATTTCTTCGGCAATTAAATAAGGTGCTGTCGGTTCATTTTCTGCCCCTAAAATTCGCACTGGAATTTTGCGATAAACACCTCGACTTTCCGCGTTATTCATTAAAACAAGCGAATGAATATCTTTAATTATTCGCTCTCTTAATGGTTCATTATTTGCTACTAATTCATAAATATAGTTAAACGCATCTTTAAAGCCTATAATATCCAAATGCTCCCGAAGCGGCTTTTCAGCAATTGTCATTCCTTTCTTTAAAATTAGCACCGTTTCTCGAAGAGTAATGCTATTACCCTCAATCGCATTAGAGTTATAAGAGCTACCAATAATAAATTCTTCACGCAAACGTGCAACTTCACTCGTAGAGAGTGGGCGGTGTTGGGCAAGTTGGTGCTTTAATTCATCGATTTTGGTAAGTTTCTGATTCATTTTTATATCTCAATGCCAATTTTCAAATCTCCCCCTGCCCTCTTTGCTAAAGAGGGGAGTTGTTTTGTAGTAATGTGGAGAACGTTATTCTTCCACTAAACCAGTCCCCTCTTTAGCAAAGAGGAGGTAGGGGAGATTTGTCCAACACCATATTCCAATGCGGTATGCTGTTTTTCCAGTAAATCGCCGAAACTGCTTAAAATTTCCAGCCCTAGCGGGACTGAACTATGTGTAACCTAGTACGGCTTTGCCGTGCTAGGACTTTCCAATGCTGTTTTAACTTCTTCACACCACTTCGGTAATTCATCAAGCCATTGTGTTAATTCATTTTCACTGATATGAAAAACTAAATTTGGGGCTTCGCCTGAATTATCATAGATAAACACTTCATCGCAAAGCGGTACGATTTTAATTAAATTTTGCAAACTGATGTCGTATCGATTTCGAATAGTTTCCTCATCAATAAAATGCCCGCCGCTTGCAACTCTCGCTTTTACTCGCTTGATGTTAATAGAAACACCATCAACACCAACATAATTTAACCGCACAAAAAAACCGTTTTCTTTCGCAGTTTTGATTCGTTGCAAAATGGAATTACCTGATAGGGTAGATTCCATAGAAAACGAAACTTGTTGGTTAACTGCAAATTTAAATAATTCAATCGCTTTTCTACCAGCTTGGCTATCCACTGCACGGGGATTTTCAGGGCTAATTTGCATTGCAATATGATCTGAATCGATCACAATCTGCACGGTATCTTTGTTAAAACCACGCAAGGTTGTTTTGCCAGCTCCATTTGTACCGCAATAAAAAATCGCTAGATTATTTTGCTTTTGCATATTCAATGACTATTTCTGTACCGTCTGGATAATGATCAACGATATCACCATTTGGACGTTTAAAGGTTAGCACCTCACGCTTTTTCTTATCGTCCATCCACGCTTTAAATTGAATTTGCAGTTGGCGTTGTTGTTCTCTAATTTGTTCCATTTTGGTCATTTTCTTTCTCCAAAATTTGTAGATTTTTGCGGAAATCTGACCGCTTGTACCCCGAAATCTAGCTCGCTATTTTAATTGCAGTAATGAACTATATTCCTCTTGCTCTGTTACGGTTTGTTGATAGAACCTTTGAATTTGTTCGGTCAGTTTATCCGAGAGTAAGATTTCTTGTTGTATATCGAGATATTTACGTTTGTCAGCATTGATATAGCAAGTAATCACCACGACATCACATTCAACTTTTGCACTCAACTGTAAGTTTTTATACACAATTCGCTGTTCGTTTAGGCATTTTTGTATATATTGTGCTAAATATTCACTCAGCTGTTGGCTAAATTGTTCAAACAGTTGGTAGTGATTAATATAATCGTGATAATTAATCTCGAAAATAGCTTCGCCATCAAAACGAAAATACATTTTTTCTTTGTCTGTATAGCGATATACACAGACTATAGCGACTAATAGCAGTATAACGGTAAGAAAGTAAAAAATATCCATTTTAACAACAAACCAACTGCATATCTAAATGTGGCATACCGTCTTCTAAGTATATATCCGAGATAGCCATAAAACCGAGTGATTCATAAAAAGATTGTAAATATGCCTGAGCCTGAATTTTGATTGGTTTAGCATAAGCTCTAGCAAATTCGACCGCTTGTAACATCAATTCACGAGCTAAACCTGAACCACGGTATTCTTTTGCTACCAAAACTCGACCGATTTTGACATAATCTTGATTAGGAATAATACGGGCATAAGCGGTTAGATTTTCACAATTTTTTGCAAACAAATGTGTAGCGATCAGATCTAAATCATCCACTTCTTGATAAGGACAATTTTGTTCTACCACAAAAACTTCAGTACGCAGTTTATAAATTTCAAATAATTCAAGCGTTGATAAGTCTGTAAATGTTTTATTAATCCACATTTATGCCTGTTCCGTTGTTAATTGCCAGCCTAGTTGACGATATTGCTTATAACGTTCTCGAGCTTGGGCTTTTTCTGCTTCATCTGATGGTACAAAATCAATAATCTGATTAAAACTATTGATAAAATCCGGCACGCTTGTTTGTAAGGAAATTAATAAATCTCGTCGTTGTGCATTGCGTTTTCCTTTCCAAGCAATTTCTATCGGCGTGGCATATTGCGTCACTTCGCCGGACAGATTATGTGGCACAAATGAGTCCGGATCTCTTGTCCATAAGGCTTCGTCAATATTCAAGGCCTGCTGTTCGGTTTCACAAGCAATAAGTACCCGTTTTCCTAAACGCCACGCATTAGCGGCTAAATCGCACGCCATTGCTTCAGTAGCGGAAAGAGTTTCCTGCCCTGTCTGACTCAATAGGTAAAATTTAACTTGTTTCATTGACCAGCCTTGAAGAGAGAAGAATACAAAAGAGTAAGATTTTATCTGAAAATGAAGAAAATTTGAAATGTAAGCGGTCAGTTTTATTGGTTTTTTCACACTTTCATTCAAAATAATACTGATTTTTATCATTCCTGAGAATTGAACTTATTTTTTCAATGTATATCTAACGCAACGATTCGGCTATTTCAATCATCAAGTAATGATGTAAAATATAGCTTCTATCAAACCTAAATTTTAGAGGACTTTACTATGGGTTTATTTGATTTTGCGGCGAATATCGGCAAAAAACTTTTTAACAAAGAAGAAGAGGCATCACAAGCGGTAACGGAACATTTAAACGAAGATAATCCGGGCGTTGAAAATGTACAAGTAACCGTTGAAAACGGTGTGGCGAATTTAACTGGTATTGCGGCAACAGCGGCAGCGGTTGAAAAAGCGGTATTAATGGCAGGTAATATCGAAGGGATTTCAGAAGTGAAAATCGACGGAGTTGAGATTGCTAACGGTGAACAAATTGCCGGTGACGATGAATTTTATGTGATCGAAAAAGGCGATACGTTATGGGAAATCGCAACTAAAGCATACGGTAACGGAGCAAAATATAAAGCGATCGTTGAAGCAAATAAAGAAGTGATCAAAGACGAAAACAAAATCTTCCCGGGTCAAAAAATCCGTATTCCTAAAGGTTTATAATCTTTTAGGAAAGAAGGCGTAACGCTCGTTATTATAAAAAATCAGTAAAATTGCCCCGCTTGTTCGGCAAATTTTACTGATTTTTTCATTTCTGTACCGTCATTTGGCGATGTTCTGCTCAATATTCCTCGACAGCCCATTGACATAACGTTACAATGGAAGTCTATTTTTATATCTTTTATATACCCCCAACTTGAGGTTTAAGAATGTCAATTTCTATTGAAACTTTAGAAGGCTTACAACGCCGCGTAACTATTACTGTAGCCGCAGATAAAATCGAAGCGACTTATAAAGAACAATTAAAAGGCTATGCGAAAAACGCTCGTGTAGATGGCTTCCGTAAAGGTAAAGTACCACACGCAATTATCGAACAACGTTTCGGTTTAGCGGCTCGCCAAGATGTATTATCTGATGAAATGCAACGTGCATTCTTTGATGCAGTAATCGCTGAGAAAATCAACCTTGCAGGTCGTCCTACATTCACTCCTAACAACTACCAACCAGGCCAAGAATTTAGCTTCACAGCAACGTTTGAAGTATTCCCGGAAGTTGAATTAAAAGGTTTAGAAAACATCGAAGTTGAAAAACCGGTTGTAGAAATCACAGAAGCTGATTTAGACAAAATGATCGATGTTTTACGTAAACAACAAGCGACTTGGGTTGAATCACAAGAAGTCGCAAAAGCGGAAGACCGTGTTGTAATCGACTTCGTTGGTTCTGTTGACGGTGAAGAGTTTGAAGGCGGTAAAGCGACAGACTTCACTTTAGCAATGGGTCAAGGTCGTATGATCCCTGGTTTTGAAGAAGGTATCGTTGGTCACAAAGCTGGCGAACAATTCGATATCGATGTTACTTTCCCTGAAGAATATCACGCTGAAAACTTAAAAGGTAAAGCGGCGAAATTCGCAATCACCCTTAAGAAAGTAGAAAACATCGTATTACCTGAATTAACAGAAGAATTCGTGAAAAAATTCGGTTCAGCAAAAACTGTAGAAGATTTACGTGCAGAAATTAAGAAAAATATGCAACGTGAACTTAAAAATGCAGTAACTGCACGTGTTAAAAACCAAGTAATCAACGGTCTAATCGCACAAAACGAAATTGAAGTACCGGTCGCAGCAGTAGCGGAAGAAGTTGATGTATTACGTCGTCAAGCGGTTCAACGTTTCGGTGGTAAACCGGAAATGGTCGCACAATTACCGGCAGAATTATTCGAAGCGGATGCAAAACGTCGTGTTCAAGTAGGTTTATTACTTTCAACTGTAATCGGTACTAACGAATTAAAAGTTGATGAAAAACGTGTTGAAGAAACGATTGCAGAAATCGCTTCAGCTTACGAACAACCGGCAGAAGTTGTTGCTCACTACGCGAAAAACCGTCAATTAACAGAAAATATCCGTAACGTGGTATTAGAAGAACAAGCGGTTGAAGCAGTACTTGCAAAAGCGAAAGTAACTGAAAAAGCAACCTCTTTCGATGAAGTAATGGCTCAACAAGCTCAGGGCTAATTCTCAAATACAAAGCTCTCCGTTTTGGAGGGCTTTTAATTAGCATTTTATAAGCGGTTGATTTTAGAAAAAAATTTGCAAAAATTTCTCTAAAAGTAACCGCTTTTATTTTAATTTAAAGAGAATTTAGTTATGGATTTAACCTTTACTCAACAACTTCAACAATTTGTTAGCGCTCACCCGATTCTGATTTTTGCATGGATTGCGGTGTTTGTTGCAGTATTATTTAGCCTCTATAAAGGCGCTACCAGTAAATTTAAAACAATCGAACACGCACAGGCGACCCAACTTGTGAACAAAGAAGAGGGGGTATTCCTCGATTTACGTTCAGAAGATGAGTTCCGTGCGGGTCATATCGTAGATAGCCACCATATTCTGCCTAGCGAAATTAAAGCTAAAAATATTCATACTATCGATAAATATAAAGATCGTCCGGTAATTTTAGTCGATAGCAATGGTTTTTCGGCTGGATCAAGTGCAGATTTACTTGCAAAACAAGGCTTTAGCAAAGTATATGTGTTAAAAGAAGGTATTTTAGGCTGGCGTTCGGCAAATCTTCCAACCGTTAAAAAACATAAATAATTGGGTCAATTAAGGAAATATTATGTCTGAAGAAAATCAAGCAATTGTTCAAGAAGAAGAGCAAGCACAATTCGAACTTCAAATTCAACGTATTTATATCAAAGACGTTTCATTTGAAGCACCGAATTTACCAACTATTTTTCATCAAGAGTGGAAACCGCAATTAGGCTTTGAGCTTGATACTGAAACTAAACAATTAGATGAAGATCTTTATGAAGTGGTTTTACATATTAATGTTTCAACCACATTAGAAGACAGTGGTGATACCGCATTTATTTGCGAAGTAAAACAAGCGGGTGTCTTCACTATCAAAGGTTTAGAAGGTATTCAATTAGCACATTGTTTAGCATCACAATGTCCTAATGTGCTTTATCCCTACGCTCGCGAGTTAATCGCTAGCTTAGTGAACCGTGGTACATTCCCAGCATTGAATTTATCACCAGTAAACTTCGATGCACTGTTTATGGATTACTTACAACGCCAAGAAGCAGAGCAAAACGCAGAAGCACCAACAGTAAACTAATCTTTTTAAAGGTATGCGAGATCTGATCTGCATACCTTTTCTTTTTATTTCCTTTCAAACTAAAATTTGCATAGCTTGAATGAACCGCAATTGACGGATTTATATCAAGTGGTATATTGAGCCTTTCTATTTTTATCAGCCGATTGAATACCGATCTTAAAATCTTTCATCTTAAAGGATAATACTATTAATGAGTGAAATGTATTCCGCACCCGTTACGGTTTTAGGTGCAGGTTCTTATGGTACGGCACTTGCAATTGCACTTGCCCGTAATGGTCATAAAACCTATTTATGGGGACATCATCCAGATAAAATGGCAGTTTTAGCTACTGAGCGTATGAATAATGCCTTTTTACCGGGTATTGAATTTCCTGAATCCTTAGACATTGAAAGTGATTTGACAGAGGCTCTAGCAAAAGCACAGGATATCTTAATTGTAGTGCCAAGCCATGTATTTGCTGATGTATTAATGCAAATTCGTCCCTTATTGAATGCCCATCATCGTATTATGTGGGCAACGAAAGGGCTGGAACGTAATACCGGAAGATTATTACAAACGGTTGCCGAAGAAATTCTGGGTAGTCAGTATCCGCTAGCGGTGCTTTCCGGGCCCACTTTTGCAAAAGAGTTAGCACAAGGTTTACCGACTGCCATCGCTTTAGCTTCAAATGACAAGCAATTTGCAGATGAAATGCGAGCGTATCCATTGTGCTAAGGCTTTCCGTGTTTATTTGAATAGCGATATGATTGGCGTACAATTAGGCGGTGCAATTAAGAATGTGATTGCCATTGGAGCTGGTATTTCTGATGGGATGGGCTTTGGTGCAAATGCACGAACGGCACTTATCGCCCGTGGTGTAGCTGAAATTAGCCGTTTAGGTACATCATTGGGTGCAAATGCCAATACTTTTATGGGAATGGCGGGACTAGGCGATTTAGTGTTAACTTGTACCGATAATCAATCACGCAACCGACGTTTTGGTTTAATGCTCGGGCAAGGTAAATCTGCTGAAGAAGCTATGGCAGAAATTGGGCAAGTGGTTGAAGGCTTCTATAATACGAAAGAGGCTTATTTATTGGCTCAAACCCAAGGGGTTGAAATGCCGATTGTCGAACAGATCTACCAGATGTTATTCTGTGGTAAAAATGCACATGATGTTGTTGCAACTTTATTAGGGCGTGAACGCAAAGGCGAATAAAGAGGTTTACATGAACGAAAGCGAACTTAATCAAATTTGGCAGAATATTCGAGAAGAGGCACAGGAATTAGTTGAAAATGAACCGATGTTAGCGAGTTTTTTCCATGCCACTATTTTAAAACATAATAATTTAGGTGGCTCATTGAGCTATATTTTAGCGAATAAATTAGCTAACCCGATTATGCCGGCGATCGCGTTAAAAGAAATTATTGAAGAAGCCTATCAGGCAAATCCTCAAATTATTGCCAGTCTTGCCTGTGATATTGATGCAGTTCGCACTCGAGATCCTGCAGTAGATAAATGGACAACACCACTGTTGTATTTAAAAGGCTATCATGCGATTCAAAGTTATCGTGTGACACATTACCTTTGGCGACAAGGTCGTAAGGCGTTGGCAATTTACCTACAAAATGAAATCTCTGTGGCATTTGATGTTGATATTCATCCGGCGACGAGATTAGGTTGTGGCATTATGTTTGACCACGCAACGGGTATTGTCGTAGGTGAAACGGCAGTGATTGAAAATGATGTCTCGATTTTACAAGGCGTAACGCTTGGTGGTACGGGTAAAGAACACGGTGATCGTCACCCGAAAATCCGTGAAGGGGTGATGATTGGCGCCGGTGCAAAAATCTTAGGTAATATTGAGATTGGACGTTATTCGAAAATCGGGGCGAATTCGGTTGTGTTACAACCGGTACCGGATCATGCAACTGCGGCCGGTGTTCCTGCACGTATTATCGGACAATCTTCGGCTCAAAAACCCGCTTTCGATATGAATCAATATTTTGAGGATATTGAAGGGACTTATGGTGATGGGATCTAAGATTTGAAGAGTGACCAGTTAAATTAATAGGATAAGGATTAAGCGTAATTCTAGATGTTAGGCTTAATCCTTTTAATTTTTATCAAACTTACGGTGGTTAAGATTTTATCCTTAGGTTCTCCATACGCAGAATAACAAAGGATTGTGGTAAAATTTATATGATACACACTTTTATCTAAGAGTATTGGGTATAGTAAAAAATTTAAATTTTTAGTTAAAACAGGAAGAGATTAATTAATGGATAAACATTCCGCTTTTTCGATTTGGTTCATCACTGCACGACCGAGAACATTACCTTTAGCTTTAGCTTCTATTATTGTTGGTTCGGCATTGGCATACTGGGCTGAGCATTTTGATTTGATTACCACAGTGCTTGCCTTTATTACCACCATTTTATTACAAATTTTATCTAATTTTGCGAATGATTATGGCGATCACGTGAAAGGCTCCGATACAAAAGAACGAATTGGACCGCGCGTGCGATTCAACACGGTGCAATCACGGGTAGCCAATTAAGAAATGCGGTTATTTTACTTAGTATTTTATCGTTTATTGCTGGTGTAGGACTGACGGTTTATGCCTATCAATCTGTTCAAGATCTGGTTGTGTTTATTAGCTTAGGTGTTATTTCGATCGTGGCGGCAATTACTTATACGGTCGGCAAAAAAGCCTATGGTTATTTAGGTTTAGGCGATTTATTCGTACTGATTTTCTTTGGTTTTGTGGCGGTAATCGGTACATTCTACTTACAAGTCCATAGTATCCCGGCGATGATTTTTATTCCTGCTTTTGGATGCGGTTTATTATCGGTTGCCGTCTTAAATATCAATAATTTACGTGATATTAATCAAGACAAACAAGCTGGGAAAAATACCTTAATTGTACGTATCGGCAGTCAAAACGGACGAATTTATCACGTGATGCTATTGGTACTCGCGGTCGTTTCTTATCTGATTTTTGCAATAAGTGAATTTCAGCATTGGTATAGCTACTTATTTTTATTTGCCGTCCCGTTACTTGCTAAACACGGCGTATTTGTCTATCGCCACAAAGATCCGATTGAACTACGTCCGATTTTAGGACAAATGGCAGGATTGGCGCTGATTACCAATTTATTATTCAGTTTAGGGATTTTCTTAGGATAGGGTAAATGCTAAACAAAAAAAGACCGCTTGTTGGATGAAACATCGCCAACAAGCGGTCTTTTCTTACAAAAATCTTTCAAATACTGAAAGAGGAACCACAGCCACAAGTTGAACTTGCATTCGGATTTTGTACTACGAAACGGGAACCGTCCAAACCCTCGGTATAATCTACAGTGCCGCCGATTAAGTATTGTAAACTCATCGGGTCAACCACTAAACCAACGTTTTGGTTCTCAATGGTTAAATCGCCTTCATTTACTTGGTCGTCAAAGGTAAACCCATATTGGAAACCACTACAACCGCCCCCGGTAATATATACTCGTAAACGAAGATTCGGGTTATCTTCGCCCTCAATTAAACTCTTAACTTTCTTTGCTGCAAGCATCAGTAAAGATAAGAGGAATTTGAATATCGCTCATTTTTTATTCTCAGTTTGAATCTAAAATCTTTGGTATTATCTCCCAATATTAACTCTGCATCAATAACATTCTTTGCTTATCTATAGGCTTTCTAATATAATATACAGTCAATATATTTTTGTTATTTATTTTTGAGAAAACCTTATGGCAACACTTGAACAAGTATCAAATGAACAAGTATCAAACCAAACTAACGAGGAAATCGATCTTGCTGAATTGGTTCGCGTGCTTTGGAAGAAAAAATTATTAATTGCTATTGTTACCTTTATTTTTACTGCATTAGCGACAATTTATGCTTTTACGGCGAAAGAGAAATGGACATCTCAAGCAGAGATTATTACTCCTAGAGTGACGGATATATCTGAATATTTATCGTTACGTAAAGAATATAATTTAATTATTGGTTCAGAGTTTAAAGAAAATGAGATTCGTAATGAACTCAGTGAGCTTTTTGGTCGTTATGTGCTTTCTTACGATGAAGCAATTGCTTTTTTTAAAACAACAGATACTTATAAAAAACTTTCAGAAACAGAAAGTGAAGAGACTTTACAAAGAGCAATTTCTGAGTTTGCAACGGAATCACTGAAAGTGATAAAGCCGGATGCTAAGAAAGATCCTAATGCTCTAGGCAGTAAGATAGCAATCTCGTCTGATACAGCATTATCTGCACAAACTACATTGAATGACTTCATTCGTCATATTAGTGATACTTCTTTTAATTTCAGTAAAAATGAATTTATTTATTGGGTAAAAGAGAGCGTCTCTAGCCTAAATTACGAGAAAGAAGTGATAGAGCAAGACCAGAGTATTCAACGAAAAGTTCAGATTCAAAACTTAGAAACTGCACTTGATATGGCGAAAAAAGCAGGAATTAAAGAGTATAGTTCCGCATTATCATCAAATAGCTCTGTAGCCAATCTAGCGGTAAGTGATACAAAAATTCCATTATCTGACTCTAAATTATCAGATGGAACCTATTTGTTTATGCTCGGTGAGAAAAATTTACAAGCACAATTAGATATTGCGAAAACTAAAGAAATTGTATATTCGCCAAGATATTACCAAATTCAGGAGCAACTTTTAAAATTAAATACTTTGTTACCCAAAGTAGAGAAAGTAGTAGGGCAAGCTTATAGTTATATTTCTAGCCCTGAATTACCGGTAAAACGAGATTGGCCTAAACGTTTTATTTTATTGTTAATTGGTGCAGTTATCGGTAGTGTGTTAAGTAGTCTTTGGGTTTTAGGTAAACATATTTTAAGTCAGAAATAATTATGAATAGTAATAAAGATATAAAGATTATTATCGCGACGCATAAACAACACTTTATGCCATTAGATGAAATGTATTTACCTTTACATGTTGGTAAATTAGGTAAAGCGGATCTTGGTTATCAAGGAGATGATAGCGGCGATAATATTTCAATAAAAAATCCTAATTTTTGTGAGCTAACGGGGCTATATTGGGCGTGGAAAAATTTGCCGAATGACTATTTAGGTCTAATCCATTATCGCCGTTTCTTTAGTGTGAAAAGCCGTACGGAACGTAAAAATAACCCGCTAGAAACCTTATATTTAACGAATAAAGAAGCAAGTCAATTACTAAGTCAATATGACGTAATTGTACCGAGTAAGCGTAATTATTATATTGAAACGCTTTATTCCCATTATGCCAATACGTTACATGCAGAGCATTTAGATGTCACTCGTGAAATTATTGCTGAAAAGTACAGTGAATATTTAGCGAGTTTTGATGCGGTAATGAAGCAACGTAGCGGATATATGTTTAATATGTTCATTATGTCTAAAGAACTTGTAAATGATTATTGTAGTTGGTTATTTCCAATTTTATTTGAATTAGAAAAACGTATTCCGGCAGAGCAATATTCAGCATTTCATGCCCGTTTTTATGGGCGTGTAAGTGAACTATTATTTAACGTTTGGTTAAAACAATATGCTCAATCTAAGCCATTAAAAATAAAAGCAATTCCGTTTGTTTATGGTGAGAAAATCAATTGGTTGAAGAAAGGAATGGCATTCTTAGTTGCTAAATTCTTCGGTAAGAAATATGAGAAGAGTTTTTAAGTCATAGGAAATAATAATGAAGCGTATACTAGTGTATGGAATGACAGATAATTTTGGAGGAATGGAAGCCTATATCCACAATATTTATCAGCATCTAGATCGGACTCAAATTCAGTTTGATTTTGTGTGTGATTTTCCAAACATGACCTTAAGTGATTATTATCTTGAACATGGCTGTAAAATTCATTTTATTCCACCTAAAAACCAAAGTTTATTTAAAAGCCTATGGGCTATGTGGAAAGTCATTAAAGAAAATAACTATGATGTTATTTATTTTAATATTATGAATGCCGGTTACGTACTTAATATGCTTCCTGCTTTTCTATTAGGAAAAAAAATTATTGTGCACTCCCATAATGCAGGTACAGATAAGAAAAGATTGCACTATAAGTTAAGATGGTTATTGAATAATGTAGCTCACGTGAAACTAGCTTGTACAGATGACAGTTGCTAAGTTTATGTTTGGTAAAGATAAGCAATATATATTGATAAAAAATGGCATTGATTTAAATAAATATCAATATGACATAAATATATATAATTCAACTCGTGATAAGTTAGGATGGAAGCGGAATAGTAAGACCATTTTATATGTAGCAAGAATGGACTATCAGAAAAATCCATTTTTTACGCTAGACGTAATTAAGAAAATAAATCAATTAGATCCATCTGTACATTTTGCTTATGTTGGTGATGGACCTATGAAAAAAGATATTATTGCCTATATCAACGATAATAACATCAATAATATTCATTTATTAGGGATTAGACATGATGTAAACGAATTAATGATCGCATCAGATTGTCTGATATTACCTTCATTATTTGAGGGGCTTGGTATTGTAGCTATTGAAGCTCAGGCCGCAGGTCTCCCTGTATATCTCTCAAATAGAATTCCTTTAGACGCTAAAATTTTATCTTCAACGGAATTTTTACCTATCGATGATAGTAAAGATATTAATTTGTGGGCTTCAAAAATTATGGACTGCTTAAATACAGATAAGCCAAGAAAGAGTGACAGAACAGTATTAGCGGATGCTGGATATGATATAAAGTTAGTTGCGCAGAAACTCCAAAGTATTTTATTAAATTAAAGAGTAAATAATGAATCACGCAAAAATTAGTCTCATCTTTGCTTGTTATAACGTTTCTCAATATTTGGATAAATTGTTCAAATTACTTGTAACTCAACCTTATCAAAATATTGAAATTATCTTTGTTGAGGATTGCTCAACAGATGATACTAAAGCAAAATTACTGGCATTTAGTGACTCGAGAGTGAAGTTGCTTTGTAATGAAAAAAATATAGGGGCGACTGAAAGCGCAATCGAGGTATTCAGATTGCAACAGGAGAATATATTTGGTTTCCTGATCCCGATGATTTATTTGATGAATCGCTACTTACTAAAGTAAATTCCATTATTCAGCAAAATAGACCTGATGCTATCAGTATTGGAATGCAGGAGCGATATGAAATAAATGGTAAAACGGATTATACAAAAGATATCATGAGCCAATATGATGGTTTAATTACAGGTGATTTTACTGATGTCTTTGTTGATTTAGAAGAATCATTCTTATTTGGTTATACAAATAATAAGTTTTATAAAACTAATATTATTCATAAGTATCGTATTTTGAATGAGCATCAGGCTTTAAAAGAAGATTTTGAGTTTAATATCAAAGTATTTAAGCAAGTATCTAATTTCTATTTACTAAATGAACCGCTTTATTTTTATATGAAGCGTAATAACGGTAGCTTAACTTCTAAATTTGTACCGGATTATTTTTGTATTCATATGCAAACGCTCGAATCATTTAAGGAATTAGTTAAAGAAAAAGGCTCAATAAACAATAATGTTAACCGTTTATTAGTAAATCGCTTTGTTCGTTATTGTTTATCTGCGATAGAACGTAATAGTTCTCTAAAATCTGGGATGTCTTTTTTAGAACAAAATCAATGGATTAAAGAGAATATTTTTAATCAAGAAAAATATAATGAATATTTATTACTTTCTGATTTAGTAAATAAGAAACAGAAACTTTTTTATTTTTTAATTAAATATAGAATAGGATTTTTATTAGTTACTGTTGCGAATCTCGTTAAATTAGTCAAAGCAAAATTTCCTATTTTATTTGTAAAATTAAAAAGCTGATTAACTGGATTTTAAAATGAAAAAATACCAAATTGTTGAGTTAAGTACCGAACATAACCATGCCGGCAGTAAAGCTGTGCAAGATGTTTATGAAATTGCATTATCACTAGGTTATGAAGAAAATATAATTAGGACTGCTACTACTGTTGATTCGTTTATAGCAAAAATTCAGCGTCAAATTCTCTTTCTTATTGACTGGATAAAAGTATATTTATCTATTGAAGCCAATTCTGTTGTACTTATTCAGAACCCATATCATCATAAGCAATTAATAAGAAATTGGGTATTGAATCGCTTAAAGAGAACAAAAAAGGTTAAATTTATTTCTTTAGTTCATGATGTAGAAGAATTAAGAAAAAGTTTATATAGCAACTATTATAAGAATGAATTTGAAACAATGTTATCTCTGGCAGATTCGATCATTGTTCATAATGATAAAATGAAGTCTTTTTTTATCAAGAAAGGTTATTCGGAAGACAAATTAATCAGTTTAGGCATTTTTGATTATTTGCAAAAATCTGTAGATAAGAAACGTGTGATCTTTGAACGAGCTATTTCTGTAGCTGGTAATTTAGATATTAAAAAGTCAGCTTATATTGCACAATTAGGCTCGCTAGGCGCAATTAAAGCCCATTTATATGGACCTAATTTTGAACATTCTTTAGAAGCGTTTCCGAATATTGAGTATCACGGTTCATTCCCTGCAACTGAAATTCCACAAAAATTAGTATCCGGTTTTGGATTGGTTTGGGATGGGCAGAGCATTGAAACTTGTACAGGAGATTTTGGCGAATACTTACAATACAATAATCCTCATAAATTATCGCTTTATTTATCATCAGGTATGCCAGTGGTTATTTGGGATAAAGTTGCTGAAGCAGACTTTGTCAAAAAACATAATGTAGGACTTTGTGTGTCTTCACTAAATGAGTTACAAGATAAATTAAACGTAATGACTGAGCAAGAATTTGAAGAAATGGTAAATAATGTTGAAAAACAGACCGCCTATTTAATGAGCGGTGAATATACTAAAAAAGCTATTTCTGAAGCGGAAAGAGTTATTTAAAATGTTTTTATATCTTTTAGTGTTTTCATTACTATTAATACTCATATTTAATTTATTAATAGTAAATCTTGATTATATGCATCCTTCGATTTTATTTGTCGTGCCATTTTTAGTATTTGGCGTTACAAGTATCTTGGGAGAAGATGCTTACAAGATAATTTTTCATGAAGAAACACTATTGGTAATAGTAAGTTCAGCTTTAATTTTTACTTTAGTAACCTTGGTATCTCAAACCGTATACAAGACTAAATCTCAACTTAGCGAGCCTCTTACTGAAATTAAAATTAGTAAAAAAGTTACGGTTTTTTTTATAGTATTTTTTATTGTAACTCAACTTGCTTTTATCAAGTATTTAGAAGCAATCTCACTAGCACATTTAGGGTATTCTAGTAGCTTAGGGGAAATGATTTCCCTTTATGACGTAATGACTAAATTTTGGCCAGAGATATTTTCTGAGTTAAATGTTCCCATTCCGTTATTATATCGTATTGGAAATCCGATCACTCAGGGCTTTGGGTATTTAATTGTTTATATTTTTATACATAATTATGTTGCGATCAAAAAAATCGATAAATTACAAGTATTAATTGTTTTGTTGCTTTGCTTAAATATCATCCTAAATGGTAGTAGAAGTCCGATATTTAGAATTGTCACTATGATGTTGATAACCTTCTATATCCTCTATAATAAGCAGAATAATGTGAGAAAAGGCAACCTTAAATTTTTATTAAAAAGTTTATTTATTGTGATTTTTTCTGGGACATTCTTTATTGCATTGTTAAGTCTAATGGGACGAGAAAATGATTTAGATTTGTTTCATTATATTTTTATCTATGTAGGAGCACCGCTTGTAAATCTTGATAATTATTTAGCTTTTAGACCTGAAGGTTCTTATGCAACTATTTTCGGAGAACAAACATTTAGGGGGTTATATGCTTATATAGCTAAAATAATTTCTGATGAGTCATTAATTTTCCCTACGATAGATCAGTTTACATTTAGTAATAATGGATTAGAAATAGGTAACGTATATACAACATTTTATTCATTCATTTATGATTTTGAATATGTTGGATTTATACCACTAATATTTCTTATTGCTTTATATTATATTTTTACATATCAGAAGCTAAAGACAGGGACTATCAAAACGAATAAAGTGCATTTTTCACTATTTGTTTATGCGTATTTGTTTAATGATTTAATTATGTTAGCTTTCTCAAATAGATTTTATACCACAGTATTAGATATAGGATTTATTAAAATTATTATATTTTCATATATTTGTCACTTTCTATTTGTACATAGAAATAAAATAAAGGAAACTATATGAATGTGAAAAGTGTGAAGTTTAACTTCATAATGAATTTGATTCTCACGGTGTCAAATTTTTTATTTCCTTTAGTGACATTTCCTTATGTATCTCGAATTTTACTACCGGAAGGAACTGGAAAGGTTGCTTTTGCTATTTCAGTGGTAAGTTATTTTTCTATCTTTGCATCTTTAGGCGTGGCAACCTATGGTGTAAGAGCCTGTGCTCAGGTTAGGGATAACAAAGATTTACTTTCTAAAACAGTACACGAATTATTATTTATTAATATTATTGCAACAATTATTGTATATGTATGTTTTTTATTGGTTGTTGCATTGGTACCTAGATTCGCAGTAGAAAAGGAATTGTTTTGGGCAACATCTATTTTTATTCTTTTTACTATTATCGGTATTGAATGGTTATATAAAGGATTGGAAAAATATCAATATATTACAATTAGGACAATTATTTTTAAATTGATTGCCCTGATATTAGTATTTGTTTTTGTTAAAACAAAAGATGATTATATTATATTTTCCATTATTTCTGTTTTTGCTATAGTTGGTTCAGGGATATTTAATCTCTATAATTCTAGGAAGTTAATTTATTATCGTATATATAAAAATTATGAGTTAAAAAAGCATATTAAACCAATGTTTTTTTTATTCCTTACGACATTGTCTATAGCAATATATACTAGTATTGATGAAGCTATCTTAGGTTTATTGACCTCTTCTCAAGAAGTTGGCTACTATAATGCGACGATGAAAGTTAAGGGGATTTTATTTACTCTCATTACTTCGCTAGGCATAGTATTATTACCTCGTCTATCTTATTATGTGGAGAATAATATGACAGATGAGTTTCATTCTGCATTGAAGAAATCAATGAATTTTATTATTGTGATTGCAGTTCCGCTAGTTATCTTTTTTATGCTTTTTGCAAAGGAAACAATTTTAATATTAGCGGGAGAAAACTATATTAATGCAATTTTACCATTACAAATTATTGTTTGGGCGTTACTATTAAGTGCGATTACGAATATTTTAGGTATTCAGATTTTGCTTCCTTTAAAGAAGGATAAAGAGTCGCTTATTTCTGTATTATTAGCGACAATCGTTGATATTATAGCTAATTTGGTTTTAGTTCCTCATTTAGCTTCAGTAGGGACTGCCATTTCAGTTATTTTGGCGGAGTTAACGGTATTAATTGTTCAATTGTTAATTTTGAGAAGATATATATTCATTCTCTTTAATGAATTGCAATTTTTTCGAATAGGGTTGGCCATAGGCTCTTCTATTATATTAAGTTTTAGTATATATCAATGGAATATAACAGACTCTGTTATGATTACATTTTTAATATTGAGTTGTATATTCTTTACGACTTATTTTTGTTTATTATTAATTCTAAAAGAAAATTTTATGATGTATGTCTATCACACAATTCAGCATAAGATATTTAAACGAATTATATAGCATCATTGCACAGCATATCCTTGGAGAATAGAAATGAAGTATGATTACTTAATTGTTGGAGCCGGGCTTTTCGGTTCAATTTTTGCTCATGAAGCCACAAAACGTGGTAAAAAATGTTTAGTGATTGAAAAACGTGATCACATTGGTGGTAATTGTTACACCCAAAATGTTGAAGGCATCAATGTTCATAAATATGGTGCACATATTTTCCACACAAGTAATAAGATGGTTTGGGATTATATTCAACAGTTTGCTGAATTTAATCGTTTTACTAATTCACCGGTTGCACGCTATAAAGATGAACTATATAGCTTACCATTTAATATGCTGACGTTTAATAAAATGTGGGGAGTAATTACTCCACAAGAAGCAGAAGAAAAAATTAAAGAACAAATTGCTTTAGAAAATATTACAGATCCTAAGAATCTTGAGGAGCAAGCAATCTCTCTTGTCGGTCGAGATATTTACGAAAAATTAATTAAAGGCTATACAGAAAAACAATGGGGACGTAAATGTACGGAGCTTCCTGCGTTTATTATTAAACGTTTGCCGGTGCGTTATACCTATGACAACAACTATTTCTATGATACTTATCAAGGTATTCCTATCGGTGGTTATACCGGTATTTTTGAAAGAATGTTAGAGGGGATTGAAGTCAAATTAGGCGTAGATTTCTTTGCAGAACGAGAATATTACGAGGGCTTAGCAGAAAAAATCGTATTTACCGGTATGATTGATGAATATTTTGGCTATCAATTTGGTAAATTGGAATATCGTAGTTTACGTTTTGATAATGAAGTTTTAGATATATCAAATTATCAAGGTAATGCTGTGGTTAATTATACTGAAGCAGAAGTGCCTTATACTCGTATCATTGAGCATAAGCATTTCGAATATGGTACTCAGCCAAAAACGGCGATTACCCGTGAGCATTCAAAGGAGTATGAAGAAGGAGATGAACCATATTACCCTATTAATGACGTGCGTAATAATGAACTTTATGCGCAATATAAGGCTTTAGCAGATGCTACACCAAATGTGATTTTTGGTGGACGTTTAGCCCAATATAAATATTTTGATATGCATAATATTATTGCAGAAGCATTAGAGTGTGTAAAAGCACACTTTTAATATAGAGGAGTAACGCTTTGAATAAGATCATTGCTAAGATTAGCTTAATCCTTGTTGATTTTATCGCAATATTTGTATCGATTTTGGTCGCAGTATCGCTAAGAAAAATACTTGGCTTATTCTTTACGCTTCCGGAAATTGATTATTCATATATTTTCTTTGCATACGTATATTTAATTTTAATTCTGATGATGGCGTATCTAGGGGTTTATACTAAGCGTTACGATTTCTGGCACGAAAGCAGATTAATTGTGAGAGGATCATTCCTCTCGTTATTAATTCTTCTTTCTGCCTTGGCACTTGGACAAAATGCCGAGTATTATTCAAGAAGTACATTGGTATTAATTTTCTTATGCTGTACGGTGATATTGCCTATAGCAAAGATATTTACCAAAAAGGTTTTATTTAAGTTAGGTATTTGGCAGTTACCGGCAAAAGTAATTAGTGAAAGTGAACAGTTCAAGAATGAGCTTTTTGAGGACCAATATTTAGGATATGTAAAAGCAAATAATTCTGAGCATAAGATTATTTTTATCGATGGAGCTAATCTAGGTAAAGATAAACTTAATCAAATTATTGAAGATAATATTAAAAATAGTAGAGAAATTATTTTTACACCCGTATTAAATGGATATGATTTCTCTCATTCATATATTTATAACATTTTTAATACAAGAACGAATATTTTCACACTAGAAAATGAGTTACTAAGTAAAACTAATCGAATTTTGAAATTATTAATGGACTATATTCTGGTAATTAGTTCAGCCGTTTTTTGGATTCCTGTATTAGGTTTAATTGCTTTTTGGATTAAGAAAGAAGATCCCAAAGGAGAGATTTTCTTCCAGCAGAGAAGATTAGGTGTAAATGGGAAGGAGTTTATGTGTTATAAATTCCGTTCTATGTACTCCGATCAGTCGTTTATGCAAGAATGGTTAGAAAAAAATCCAGAGGAAGCGACCTATTATCGTATCTATCACAAATATATGAATGATCCAAGAATTACTAAAATTGGGACATTCTTACGAAAAACGTCACTGGATGAACTCCCTCAATTAATCAATGTATTACGAGGAGAGATGAGCCTTGTGGGGCCTCGTCCTTATATGGTAATCGAAAAGAAAGATATTGGTAAAAAAGCACCGCTTGTATTGGCGGTAAAACCGGGCATTACAGGAATGTGGCAAGTCAGTGGGCGTAGTGATGTCAATTTTGATAGTCGTGTTGAAATGGATGTTTGGTATATGAAAAACTGGTCGCTTTGGAATGATATTGTAATTCTGATTAAAACTGTCCAAACCGTATTTAAACGTGATGGGGCTTATTAAAAGTGATGGTTGATTTTTTCCAGATTATCAATATTTTCTTATTTAGTATATCTATTGCAAAATAACATATAATTTTGGTAAGAAGTTAATAACTAAATCATTGCTATTAAAGGATGATCTAATGAAACAAACTACGTATCTGGTTTATTTAGATATACTAAATATTTTCGCTTGTTTTGCAGTACTGTTATTGCATCATAGGTATTGTACATTGGTATAATGTAAATGATATGGCTTGGCAACAAGCCTTATTTTTTGAAGTGGCTTTTTATTGGGCTGTTCCTATTTTCTTTATGTTAACAGGGGCAACGTTATTCGATTATCGTAATAGGTATTCGACCAAGCAATTTTTTATTAAGAGATTGCAACGCGCAGTTTTTCCATTTTTACTCTGTAGTTTAAGTTTACTCGGATATGGTTTTTACACTGGGGCTATAGAAACACTAAGTATTAAAGAGAGTATTAATATGATCTTTAATACTAGAGATATTCCATTTATTGAAATATATTGGTTCTTTATACATTTATTTTCATTATATATGTTAGTTCCCGTGTTATCTTTATTAAAAGATAATTATAGCATTTTATGCTATATAGTAGGAGCTATGTTCCTCACTCATTCATTCTTTCCTGTTATTTTTGATTTTCTAAAATTACATTATAACTGGTCAATTATTTTCCCTATGGCAGGATACTCTATCTATTTAGTGTTAGGCTATTTATTATCCAGATATACATTAGAGAACAAATATAAGGTTATCATTTATATACTCGGTGTATTTGGTGCTATATTTAGATATGTTTATACTTATCATTCTTCATTGGAAACTGGTCACTTAGATCGAACATTATTTAGTTATATGCAATTTCATACAGTCTTTTTAGCAGTTGCAATTTTTGTTTTTGTAAAAGATTTTTTTAGTGATATTAAATTCTTTAATGCCAAAGTATTAGCTGTGTTATCTTCTTGTAGTTTAGGAATTTATTTAATTCATAAATTAATCATGCATTATGAATTAAAATTGTTAGCCATCTCTGAAGATAATTTCTATTGGCGTTTCTTTGGTGCTTTTATGACTTATAACATTTGTTTGGTTATTGTATTATTAGTTAAACGAGTCCCCTATCTAAGGGCTATCTTTCCATAAAGAATATTATAATATGAAAATCCTTATCACAGGCGGAGCCGGTTTTATCGGTTCCGCCGTTATTCGTTATATTATCCAAAATACGCAAGATAGTGTGGTAAATGTAGATAAACTCACCTATGCTGGAAACCTTTCCTCGTTAGCAAGTGTGAGTAGTAGCTCTCGTTACCATTTTGAGCAAGTTGATATTTGTGATAGCGATCGAATTTCGCAACTTTTTTGCAAATATCAACCGGATGTGGTAATGCACCTTGCGGCGGAAAGCCATGTAGATCGTTCAATTGAGGGACCTGCGGCGTTTATTCAAACCAATATTATCGGTACTTATACGTTATTAGAAGCAAGTCGTCGATATTGGATAGATTTGCCCTTAGATAAAAAGCACAATTTTCGTTTCTATCATATTTCAACCGATGAAGTTTATGGCGATTTAGGTAACCTCGAGGGGCTATTTACGGAAACTTCGCCTTACGCACCTTCCAGCCCTTATTCAGCTTCGAAAGCATCGAGTGACCATTTAGTTAGAGCTTGGTTTCGTACTTATGGTTTGCCAACATTAGTGACAAATTGTTCGAATAACTACGGTCCTTTCCAATTTCCGGAAAAGCTGATTCCATTAGTGATTTTAAATGCACTTGAAGGGAAATCGTTACCTGTTTATGGCAATGGTTTGCAAATTCGAGATTGGTTATTTGTAGAGGATCATGCTGTTGCACTTTATAAGGTGTTATGTGAGGGAAAAGTTGGAGAAACTTATAATATTGGTGGTCATAATGAGAAAACCAATATTGAAGTTGTTCGTATGATTTGCCGATTATTAGATGAATTTGTGCCGAGTAGGCTCAATGGTATTGATAAATACGAAGGACTGATTACTTATGTCGAGGATCGTCCCGGTCATGATATTCGTTATGCGATTGATGCAAGTAAAATATCAAGTGAATTGGCTTGGCGACCTCAAGAAACCTTTGAATCGGGATTACGTAAAACTGTCGAATGGTATTTAGCGAATCAGGATTGGTGGCGAGCTATACTTGACGGCTCTTATCGCCGTGATCGTTTAGCATCGGATCTTAATACTTAAATATAGATAAATTAGGATCATTTGAGATCTTTCTCAAAAATAAAGCGGTCGTTGTATTTGTTTTTTAGTCTAAAAAGTGTGAATTTGCATAACGTTCTTACTGAATTTATCCTTTACTTTAACTATCAGTCATGCGGTAGAATGTGCTACCTTTTTTAGTTCTATGTCGCCAAAAATTGTGTGCGACTTTATTTAAACATATATTTCCTGAGGTGATGGCATATGCCAGTAATTAAAGTTCGTGAAAATGAATCATTTGACGTTGCATTACGTCGTTTCAAACGCTCTTGCGAAAAAGCAGGTTTATTAGCAGAAGTTCGTGCTCGTGAATTCTATGAAAAACCAACTACAATTCGTAAACGTGAAAAAGCATCTTTAGCTAAACGTCACGCTAAACGTAATGCACGTGAAAATGCACGTAACACTCGTTTATACTAATTAGCAGTCTGCTATTTAGCTTAAATTAACTAAAACCGTGAAACCTTTTGGAATCACGGTTTTAGTGTTTCTAGTGAACCCTCTATCTAACCTATAGTAAATAAGCGGTCAAATTTTGATGATTTTTTGCAAAATTTAGTGTAAATATTACCGCTTGCCATTATGACAAGGAGAATCAATGAAAGGCACTATTCCTCGTTCGTTTATTGATGATCTTGTTGCACGTACCGATATTGTTGAGCTGATCAATAGCCGAGTTAAACTTAAAAAAGCTGGGCGAGATTATCAAGCTTGCTGTCCATTTCATCACGAAAAAAGTCCTTCATTTACTGTCAGTCAATCTAAACAGTTTTATCATTGCTTTGGTTGTGGTGCACATGGTAATGCGATTAGCTTTTTGATGGATTATGATAAATTAGAATTTCCGGAAGCGATTGAAGAACTGGCGGCGATGCAAGGTTTGGAAGTGCCTCGCGAGAATGTGATAAATCGTGATGGTAAGCCTCAGGCAAGTTATAAAACTAAACGTAATTTATATGAACTGTTAGAAGCGATTAGTCATTTTTATCAACAAAACTTAACCCAAGATATTCCTAGCCAAAGTTATTTACAAAGTCGTGGTCTTTCGTCGGAAATTATTGATCGCTTTGAGATTGGCTTCGCTCATAATTCAATGGATTCGGTGCTACGTAAATTTGGCACGAGTCGTGATGAGGTGCAGAAATTATTTGATACGGGTATGGTTACGCAAAATGATAGCGGTCGAATTTATGATAAATTTCGCAATCGTGTGATGTTTCCGATTCGTGATAAGCGTGGACGTGTGATTGCTTTCGGTGGGCGAGTAATGGGTGATGAGCGTCCGAAATATATGAATTCACCGGAGTCGGCAACTTATCATAAAGGCAGTGAGTTATACGGCTTATTCCAAGTTTTAAAGCAAAATGAAAGCCCGGAATCTTTAGTTGTGGTTGAGGGTTATATGGATGTTGTGGCTCTTGCTCAATTTGGGGTGGATAATGCGGTTGCGTCATTAGGCACGGCAACCACTGGCGAGCAAATTCAACAAATGTTCCGCGTTACCGAACAAGTAATTTGTTGCTATGACGGAGATAGAGCCGGACGTGAAGCGCTGTGGCGGGCTTTTGAAAATGCATTACCTTATTTACACGACGGTCGTCAGTTGAAATTTATTTTCTTACCGGATAGTGAAGATCCGGACAGTTTTGTCCGTGTTCATGGTAAGCAAGGCTTTGAGGCATATTTGCAAAATGCAATGTCACTCAGCGATTTTCTATTTGATTCTTTAATGGCACAAGTCGATCTTTCTAGTAAGGAAGGAAAATCAAAATTAGCGGCATTAGCGATACCGTTGATCAATCGTATCCCCGGAGAGATGTTACGAGTATATCTGCGTAATATTTTAGGACAAAAATTAGGCATTTTAGATCCAGCACTGTTAGAGGCAATGTTACCAAGTCGGGTGTCAACATCACAAAACACCGTGCTAAAAACGCCACAAATTAAGCGTACGCCAATGCGATTATTAGTCGCTTTATTATTGCAAAATCCGGCGTTAGTCAAATTTGTGCCGGATATTTCCGCTTTGAAAACACTTGATGAGCCGGGATTTGAATTGCTAATTGAATTGGTTGATGTTTGTCGACAAAAAGTAGGCATTTCAATGGGGGCGTTACTAGAACATTGGCGAGATAGAGCGGATTTTCGTACGCTGGAGCTGTTAGCCAATTGGGATCATTTAGTTATTCCCGAAAATATTGAAAGCACTTTTATTGAAACGCTCGATTTTCTTTATGCTAAATTAGTGGAAAAGCGAATTGAAACATTGATCGCTAAAGAGCGGACAATGGGACTTACTACAGAGGAAAAACAAGAATTAGTGATGTTGATTGCACAGTAATTAAGCGGTCATTTTTAAGAAATTTCTTGCAAAACTATCAAGAAAATTGCAATTAATGGTATAATCCAACACTATTTTTGCTCGCACAAAACGGAAACGAATTATGGAACAACAATTAGAACAGCAATCCCAATTAGAACTTCTGATTGCCCAAGGGCGTGAACAGGGGTATTTAACGATTTCGGAAGTACATGACCACTTACCGGAAGAGTTGGTTGATGCAGAGCAGATTGAAGATATTATTCAAATGATCAACGATATGGGGATCAAGGTTTTAGAAACTGCCCCAGATACCGATGATCTGATGCTTGCAGAAAATATCGCAGATGAAGACGTGGTTGAAGAAGCAACAAAAGTGCTTTCGACTGTTGAATCGGAATTAGGACGAACAACTGATCCGGTACGTATGTATATGCGTGAAATGGGAACAGTCGAATTACTTACCCGTGAAGGCGAGATTGATATTGCAAAACGTATTGAAGAGGGTATTAACGAAGTACAGTGTGCCGTTGCAGAATATCCAGAAGCCTTGACCGATTTAATCGGTTTCTACGCTCAAGTGGAAGAAGGTACAATGCGTTTATCAGATCTTGTAACAGCTTTCGTGGATCCAAACATTGAAGCAGATGAAACATTAGCGGACTTAGATGTCGATTTAGATGATGAAGAAGCTGAAGATGTTGCTGATGTTGATGATGAGAACGAAGAGGAAGAAGGCGATAGCAGTGCGGATACAGGCGATGATAACTCTATTGACCCTGAGCTTGCACGTGAAAAATTCTATGCATTACGTGAGCAACACGAAAAAGCGTTACAAGCGATTCAAAAACACGGTCGTGCTCATAAAAAATCAAGAGAACATATCCAAGCACTTTCAGATATTTTCCGTGAGTTCCGTTTAGTACCGAAACAGTTTGATTTACTTGTTGAATCTATGCAAAAAATGATGAAACAAGTGCGTGCGGAAGAACGCCAAATTCAACGTTATGCGGTTGAATATGCACAAATGAAGAAAGCAGATTTCTTAAAATTGTTCCAAGGTAATGAAACCTCAGAAGAATGGATTGAAAAAGCAATTAATGCGAAAAAAGGTGTCGCACCAAAACTAGCGAATTATATTGACCAAATTCGAGTCAATATCGCTAATTTACAACGTATGGAGCAAAATACCGGTTTAACGATCGCACAAATTCGTGAAATCGGCGGCCGTATTGCAAATGGTGAATTAAAAGCTCGCCGTGCGAAAAAAGAAATGGTAGAAGCGAACTTACGTTTAGTTATCTCGATTGCGAAGAAATATACCAACCGTGGTTTGCAATTCTTAGATTTGATTCAGGAAGGTAATATCGGTTTGATGAAAGCGGTAGATAAGTTTGAATATCGCCGTGGTTATAAATTCTCTACTTATGCGACATGGTGGATTCGTCAGGCGATTACTCGTTCAATTGCTGACCAAGCTCGTACGATTCGTATTCCTGTACATATGATCGAAACGATTAATAAACTGAATCGTATTTCTCGTCAATGTTTACAAGAAATGGGACGTGAGGCGACGCCAGAAGAGTTAGCAGAGCGTATGGGCATGCCGGAAGATAAGATTCGTAAAGTGTTGAAGATTGCGAAAGAGCCTATCTCAATGGAAACTCCGATTGGTGATGACGATGATTCACATTTAGGTGATTTTATTCAAGACGAAAGCCTTGAATTACCGTTAGATTCAGCAACGGCGGAAAGTTTACGTATCGCAACTAACGAAGTGTTAGAAGGTTTAACACCTCGTGAAGCGAAAGTTTTACGTATGCGTTTCGGGATTGATATGAATACTGACCATACCCTTGAGGAAGTCGGTAAACAATTTGATGTAACACGTGAGCGTATTCGTCAGATTGAAGCGAAAGCGTTACGCAAACTTCGTCACCCGAGCCGTTCGGAAACGTTACGTAGTTTCTTAGATGACTAGCGATTAGATAAAAAATGCCCAAGTGAGTTTAATCCTTGGGCATTTTTTTATCCATAACAAGCGGTTACATTTGCAAAAAATTCACAAATTTGACCGCTTGTTCAGAACATAAAAAAAGGAAGCATGAGCTTCCTTTTCGTTTATATCAGGCTTATTTAACCGTTACACGAGCAAATTTACGTTTACCAACTTGATAAACAAAAGTGCCTTGTTGTGCGTTTTGACGAACATCTTCCACTTTTTCGCCATCAATTTTTACGCCGCCTTGCTGTGCTGAACGAATCGCTTCAGAAGTTGACGCAACTAAACCGGCTTCTTTTAATAAAGTCGCTAAACCAATTTCGCCTTCAAAAGTAAATTCCGGCATTTCATCTGGGATTGCACCTTTTTGGAAACGGTTGATAAACTCTTGTTCTGCTTGCATCTGCCGCCGCTTGATCGTGGAAACGAGCAATTAACTCTTTCGCTAAAAGAATTTTCACATCACGTGGATTTTTACCGGTCGCAACGTCTGCTTTTAATTGTGCAATTTCATCTAATGGGCGGAATGAAAGTAAATTATACCAATCCCACATTAATTCGTCTGAAATCGACATCACTTTACCGAACATATCGCTTGGTGCGTCTGTAACACCGATATAATTACCAAGTGATTTTGACATTTTTTTCTCGCCGTCTAAGCCGACAAGTAGTGGTAATGTCATTGCCACTTGTGGTTTTTGACCCGCTGATTTTTGTAGCTCACGACCTACTAATAAGTTAAAGGTTTGGTCTGTACCGCCCAATTCAACATCCGCTTCTAACGCAACAGAATCATGACCTTGTAGTAACGGGTAAATAAATTCGTGAATTGCGATAGATTGGTTATTGGTAAAACGTTTTTTGAAATCGTCACGCTCAAGCATACGTGCAACCGTATAGTTTGACGCAAGGCGAATCATCCCTTCCGTACCTAATTTACCTAACCACTCAGAGTTGAATACTACACGAGTTTTATTCGGATCTAAGATCTTGAATAATTGTTGTTTATAGGTTTCCGCATTGCGTAATACGTCTTCACGGGTGAGCGGTGGGCGAGTTGAGTTCTTACCAGACGGATCACCGACCATACCGGTAAAATCCCCGATTAAGAAGATCACTTCGTGACCAAGTTGTTGGAACTGGCGAAGTTTATTTAAAACAACGGTATGACCTAAGTGAATATCCGGGGCTGTCGGATCCGCACCTAATTTAATGCGTAACGGACGATTTTCTTTTAGCTTTTCAATTAAATCTTCTTCAGAATAAATGTTTTCAACACCGCGTTTCAGTTCGGCTAAGGTTGCTTCAATAGATTGAGCCATTTGCTGATTCCTTATATCTTGTTTTAAATATGAAAATAAAATCTATTATAGCGGTATATGCTGAAATTGATAGGACTTAATCGGCGATAGGCGAAAAAAAACGCCTCATTTTGTGGGGGAATGAGGCGTAAGAGTTGGAGTGATTACCTATTATTTTTGAAGTGATTTAATGATAATAATTCTCATTAATATAAGCAATAATCTTTACAAATACTTACAAATAAGAATCCTTATCATTTACTACAATAAATAATAGGTTTGTATTCCAATCTCTTTACGTTTAGGCTTCTCTACAATTTAACCAAGGAACACGAGTCCCATTGATATTTCTATAATAAATTGAGCTTTGTTCACCGGCAATTAAATCAATGTAGCTACCTTGAATTGGATTGTATGAGCGATAGCTCACTTCAAAACGGGTACCTCTCGCATTAAGCGTTTTATTTTCGAGATGATCAAAGGCTTCGACTTTACCACCGTCTAACTGAAAGTAAAAACCGAAATTATCTTTCATACGGCTTTCTCTAGAGAGAGGAAAATAGCTCGCTAAATAAGCACTATCACCGGTTGCAAGATTACGACAGGTATAATAATAACGTTTATAGTTTGCCGGATTGTGTAATTCGGCTTGGCTAATATTCGCCTTTAAATAACCGCCTTTGGCATTTTTCGATGTTTGTGACGGTGTACACGCAAATAATGCGGTCAGTGTTGAAGTTAATAAAATAAGTTTAAGTGTGTTCATATCCATAAATTCCGATAAAAATCGCCTAACTCTTTAGCTAGGCAATCATAGTTTAAACGGATAAAGCAGTAAGCGGTAGAATTTGTAAGAAATTTTGCAAATTTGACCGCTTGCTCACTATTTCTTACGTTGGGCTTTTTCTGTTTTATGCCTCAATGGACGCCAAGCGTGGCGTCCCTACAATAACTGCCGAATTTCGTTCTGATTTTGTATAACGTGATCAGTAGGGACACGATGCTTCGTGTCCCATTTTAATTCACATCGGTGTCTTTGCCCTTATTTCTTCGCCTTACCAGCGGTCGTTTTTTTCGCTTTTTTTGCAGATTTTGCTTTGGGCTTGTCGCCTTTTTTGCCTTTTGCTTTCACTGTTTTCGGTTCTTTGAAAACCGGTTTTTCGCCAGCATTTTTCTTCGCCTTCTGCTTCGCCGTTTTGCCCACTGCAATCCCTTTACGGAGATTATCAATTAACGCAAAGTCGATTTTCTTATCATCTAAACTCACATTGATGACTTTCACTTTGACCGGATCACCTAAACGGTAAATAATGCCACTACCACCGACTAAACGCTGACGATCCGCATCATAATGATAGTAATCGTTGTCTAATGTTGAAATATGCACTAAACCGTCAATCAGTAACTCATTGATTTTAACGAATAAACCGAAACCGGTAACGCTTGAAATCACCCCTTCGAACGTTTCACCGAGATGATCTTGCATAAATTCACATTTCAGCCAATCCGCTACTTCACGGGTTGCTTCATCCGCACGGCGCTCGGTTGCCGAGCATTTATCACCAAATTGATCGATGTCATCCAGTTTATAGTGGTAACCGCCACCGTCCGTATAATTGCGAGTGTTACCTTTTTCTTTTTCAATTAAGTATTTAATTGCACGGTGCGGCAGCAAATCCGGATAACGGCGAATTGGCGAGGTAAAGTGAGCGTACTCGGTTAACGCTAAGCCGAAATGCCCTACGTTATCCGCCGCATATACCGCCTGTTTAAGTGAGCGGAGTAGCATAGTTTGAATTAACTCACGATCCGGACGATCAGCTAATTGTTCGATTAATTCCGCATAATCTTTCGGTTGCGGATCTAAGCCTACATTCCAAGTTAAGCCGCACTCTTTAATGAACGATTTGAAACTGGTCAGTTTTTCTTCGCTCGGTTTATCGTGAATACGGAATAATGCCGGCTCATTTGCTTTTTCGACAAAACGAGCCGAGGCGATATTCGCTAAAATCATACATTCTTCGATAATTTTGTGTGCATCGTTGCGAATCAGCGGTTCAATCCGTTCGATTCTGCCTTGCGGATTGAAAATAAATTGGTTTTCAACGGTTTCAAATTCGATTGCGCCACGGTTTTGACGAGCTTTTACTAACACTTGGAACATTTCGTTCAAGGTTTCCAAATGTGGTACGAGAGGTGCGTAACGCTCACGTAATGCTTCATCGCCTTCTAACATTTTCCAAACTTTGGTATAGGTTAAACGTGCGTGTGAGTTCATTACCGCTTCATAAAATTGATAGCCGGTCAGTTCGCCTTTTTGCGATACAGTCATCTCCGCTACCAAACATAAGCGGTCAACTTGCGGATTCAGTGAACATAAACCGTTGGATAAAATCTCCGGTAACATTGGAATCACTCGATTTGGGAAGTAAACCGAGTTACCACGGTTTGTCGCTTCTAAATCCAGTGCAGTTTTCGGGCGAACGTAATAGCTCACATCGGCAATCGCTACCCATAAACGCCAGCCGTCAGCTTCTTTTCTGGCAAAAACAGCATCATCAAAATCTCTGGCACTTTCACCATCAATCGTGACTAATGGTAAGTCACGTAGATCCACTCGACCGAGTTTAGCTTCTTCCGGTACTTCTTCATTAAATTGGCGGATCTGTTTTTCTACACCTTCCGGCCAAACGTGCGGAATATCGTGATTACGCAGTGCAATTTCGATTTCCATACCCGGTGCGAGGTTATCACCTAAGATTTCGGTAATAAATCCCACAGGGCGATTGAAACTCGCTTTGCGTTCTTGCAGTTCCACTACAACCACTTGCCCCATTCTTGCCCCCATACGTTGATCGTCAGGGATTAAAATATCTTGAGTAAGGCGGCTGTCGTCTGGCACAACAAAACCGATGCCACTTTCAAGGAAGAAACGGCCGACAATTTGTTTTTTACGTGCTTCTAACACACGTACAATACGTACCTCACGACGACCCCGGCGATCGGTTCCGTTTGGCTGAGCAAGGACGAAATCACCGTGCATCACACGTGTCATTTGGTTATTCGGAATAAACCAGTCATCGCCCTTTTCACCGCCTTCTACTTGCAGAAAACCGAAGCCATCACGATGACCGATCACCGTACCTTTAACCAAGTCCATTTTTTCCGGTAGGGCATAACGTTTGCGTTTGGTAAAAATTAATTGCCCGTCATTTTCCATCGCACGTAAGCGGCGGCGAACACCTTCGATACGTTCTTCGTCATAAATATGAAAGGCTTCAAGCAATTCTTCACGGCTCATCGGCGCATCAAATTCTCGAATAGTGTTTAAAATAAATTCCCGACTCGGCACGGGATTCTCGTATTTCTCGAGTTCTTGTTGGTAATTTGGATCAACGATCATAATGTTCTCTATATGCTAAAGCGGTCTGATTTGCAGAAAAATTGACAAATCAGACCGCTTGAATTTTAAGTGAGGCTAGACAGCCATAAACGGACTTTAAGTCCCCAATAGCTTGTCAGCCCTGTTGTATGCTGTACCACCTTACCGTCTTTTATGATTAAAATCGTTGGTGTGGCTTGGATGTTCCAGCTTTTGGATAGTTCGCCATCAGGATCATTGATGACAGGGAAATAGTAATGTTCTTGTTGTAAATAATTAGCCACTTGTTGCGGATCTCCGGACTTAAGTGCAACGCTTAACACCGGAATCTTTTCATCGGAAAGTTGCTGAATCGCCGGTGAAGTAAATTTACAATAACCACACCAGTCGCCCCAAAAGTAGAGCAACATTGGTTGCTGATGGCTTAATTGGGCAATCACTTTCGGCTGTTGCTGTAAATCGTATAACACCTGTTGGGCAAATTCATTCGGCTCACTTGGTTTTCGATACCAGTCAACCGCAATGCTTAATACGATAAACATTAAACCGTATAGAAAAATATTTTTACCAAAACGTAATAAAAATATACTTTTCTTTGGCATTATTGGTGATCCTTATCGTGGCTATAAGTATAAGAAGCCGCACCACGGGCTAACATTCTTAATTGCATAATCACACGTTGTTTAAGTTTCTCTCGTTCTTGTGTGTTCATATCAAGTGCATAAGAACCGGCTGTAAAAACGATAGTCACTAATCCTTCCGCTTGGATATAAGCGATTTCTCGGCTACTGTTCGGATCTTTTGAAACGATATAATCGGTTAATTCGGCAATAAAGTGCTGGATTTCCCGTGACGCGCGGTACGAAATGCTTGCGATGTGCCTGAACTTTCGCGTAATAATAAGCGAAACACGTTCGGACGATCCGCAATTAATTCAAAAAATGTTTCGGTTGAAACAGCAACTACACTTCCGCCAGTCGCAATACGTTTACGTGCTTGTCGCATTAGTTGGCGTAATACTAAGCCGGATTCATCCACCATGGCTAAGCCTAGTTCGTCCATATCTTTGAAATGGCGATAGAATGAGGTCGGAGCAATGCCGGCTTCTCTTGCTACCTCGCGTAAGCTCAGGTTAGAAAAACTCTTTTCAGCACTTAATTGATTAAATGTCGCATCCACTAAAGCTCGGCGTGTTTTTTCTTTTTGCTGTGCTCTAATGCCTATGTTACTCATGCTTGCTCTCTTGTTTCATAATCTGAGAGATTTCTTTGGCAAGGCGTTCATAACGAATACGTAACGGTGAGCCTGGGCGATAAATTAGCCCTACAGAACGATATGGTTTCGGATCGTTAAATGTGAGGTATTTTAAGCCTTCGCATGGTTTAGCCGCCAGTTCCGGAATTAGGGAAATGCCGGCATTTGCCGCCACCATATTACGCAATGTTTCTAAGTTAGTCGCTTTAAAATGTGTGCTTTCTTTGGCACCGACAGATAAGCAGTAATCCAACGTTTGGGTACGTAAACAGTGACCATCATCTAAAAAGAGCAATTCTTTATCTTTTAATGCACTAATATCTAAGCCTTTTTGAGCGACCCATTCGTGTTGTTGTGAAACGGCCAATAACATTTGCTCGTTGAAAATAGGTACTTCGATAAATGGCTCGCTTTCTTTTACAAAAGCTAAGATACCGCAATCTAATTGACCGGATTCCAACTGATCGACTAATTGTGAAGTTTGTAGCTCGTAAATATAAAGTTCTAATTCGGGAAATGCCGATTTTAATGCAGGCAATACAAGTGGTAAAAGATACGGACCAAGCGTTGGAATAATGCCGACGTGAAGTGGGCCGGACATTTCTTTGCCTTGGTTACTTGCCATCTCTTTTAGCACTTTTACTTCGCGTAATACGGCTTTAGCTTGTTCAACCAGAGTTAAACCGGCTTGCGTAAATAATACTTTACGGCTGGTACGCTCAAGTAAAACCGTACCTAATTCGTCTTCTAGTTTGCGAATTTGACCGCTGAGTGTCGGCTGACTCACATTACAGGCATCAGCCGCACGGCGGAAGTGTTTATAATCTGCTAAGGCAATTAAATATTCTAAATCTCTAATATTCACAGGAACTCCCAGTTAGATCGAAGAATGACCATTTTTCCTATTAATCAAATAGGCTGAATTATGGCATATTTAGGTGTAGAATGCGTGCGGTTTTTGAAAACATTATGTAAAACAGGAGAATTTTTATGTCATTTAAAGATATGACTGGGCAAAAAGTGCCTAACGTAACCTTCCCAACTCGTAAAGGTGGCGAATGGGTTAATGTAACTACTGCAGATTTATTCGATAACAAAACTGTTGTAGTTTTCTCTTTACCGGGTGCATTCACGCCAACTTGTTCATCAACTCACTTACCGCGCTACAATGAATTAGCGGGTGAGTTCAAAAAATTAGGTGTAGATTCAATCATCTGTATCTCTGTAAATGATACTTTCGTAATGAACGCATGGGCGAAAGACCAAGATGCGGAAAATGTGATCTTATTAGCAGACGGTAACGGTGATTCACTGAAGGTATGGGTCGTTTAGTTGATAAAGCGAACTTAGGCTTTGGTAAACGTTCTTGGCGCTATTCTATGCTTGTGAAAAACGGCGAAGTAGTGAAAATGTTTGATGAGCCGGAAAAAGACGGCGACCCGTTTGAAGTATCTGATGCGGAAACTATGATCAAGTTCTTAAACCCTGAGTGGAAAGACCAAGATCCAATCGTGGTATTTAGCAAAACTGACTGCCCATTCTGTGCAAAAGCGAAAGCGTTATTAGCTGAAAAAGGCTTACGCTTTGAAGAAATCGTGTTAGACAACGATTCACAACGCGGTAAAGTGGTACGTGCGGTTGCAGGTAGCCAAACTGTTCCACAAATCTTTATCGGCGGTAAATTAATCGGCGGTAGCGATGCTTTAGAAGCGTATTTTGCAAAATAATAGGCAAATTTAACCGCTTATAAAAAAACCGAACGTTTAAGAGCGTTCGGTTTTTTGTTTTTATTAGGACTATTCTGCAAACTCTTGCATAAATTTGACCGCTTGTTGCACCATTGAGGTTGAGCCGACAAAGAACGGTACACGCTGATGCAGTTCGGTCGGTTTAATATCTAAAATCGGATTAAATCCGTCCGTTGCCATTCCACCCGCTTGTTCGGCTAAGAACGCCATTGGATTGCCTTCATATAATAAACGTAGCTTACCTTTCGGATATACAGTTGAGGTTGGGTAGATATAGATACCGCCTTTTAACAGATTGCGGTGGAAATCCGATACTAATGAACCGATATAACGCGATGAATACGGACGTTTAGTCGCTTCGTCACTTTCTTGGCAATATTTGATGAATTTTTTCACACCCATCGGGAAAGTGACATATTGTCCTTCGTTAATTGAGTAATATTTTCCTTCAAACGGCATTTTCATATCCGGATGAGACAGAATAAATAAACCGAGGGACGGGTCATAAGTAAAGCCGTTGACACCATTACCGGTCGTATAAACTAACATTGTAGATGAACCGTAAGTCACATAACCCGACGCCACTTGTTTACGCCCTTCTTGTAAGAAATCTTCAATCGTAACCGGCGTACCAATCGGTGAAACACGTTTATAAATCGAGAAAATCGTGCCGACCGAAACGTTTACATCAATATTTGAAGAACCGTCTAAAGGGTCGGTCATTAAAATATATTTTGCATTTCTACCTCTTTCGTTGTCAAAAGCAACGAAGTTATCGTCTTCTTCAGAGGCAAAACCTGCCACATCTTCACGTGCAATTAATGCTTTTTTCATCGTTTCATTGGCAAATACATCTAATTTCATTTGTGCTTCGCCTTGAACATTTTCTGAACCGGCAACGCCTAAAATATCTTGGCTCAAACCGGCACAGTTAATTTCTCGGTGAATAATTTTAGCGGCTAGTCGAATAGAAGATAAGATACCGCTTAATTCACCTTTCGCTTCTGGGTACTCCGCTTGTTTTTCAATAATAAATTCGCCGAGCGTTTTCATAATTTCTCCTTGGGCTGTGCTAGAATAATAGCCAGTATTATAGAGATAAAGCTAATTTACCTCTAATAAGGCACAACAATTTTGTGACATCGATCACATATTTTTTACATTAAGGTTAATTTATGACACAGAAACATATTCATATCTTAGGCATCTGCGGCACTTTTATGGGCGGAGTCGCGATGATTGCACGAGAGTTAGGCTATAAAGTGACAGGTTCGGATACTAATGTTTATCCGCCAATGAGTACATTTTTAGGGAATCACGGTATTGAAATTATTCCTAATTATGATGTAGCACAGCTTCAGCCGGCACCGGATTTAGTCGTTATCGGTAACGCAATGAGCCGTGGTAATCCTTGCGTAGAATATGTATTGGATAATCAGCTAAATTACACTTCAGGTCCGCAATGGTTGCATGATCATCTGTTAAAAGATCGCTGGGTACTGGCGGTGTCCGGTACGCACGGTAAAACCACCACCACCGGTATGCTAGCGTGGATCTTAGATCAAAATCAGATTGATACCGGCTTTTTAATCGGTGGGGTTGCCGGTAATTTCGGTATTTCGGCACGTGCTGGTTCAAGTAAATTTTTTGTGATTGAAGCGGATGAGTATGACTCTGCGTTCTTTGACAAACGGTCTAAATTTGTGCATTACACGCCAAAAACATTAATTATTAATAATATTGAATTTGACCATGCGGATATCTTTGATGATTTAAAAGCAATTCAACGCCAATTCCATCACTTAGTACGTACCATGCCGAGCAAAGGTTGTATTCTGTCTGCAGTGGCGGATGAAAATGTACAAAATACGCTGAAAATGGGCAGTTACAGCGAGTTACAATTTATCGGCGAAGATAAACAATGGTTTGCAAAACCGATTTCTGCTGATTGTTCGCATTTTGAAGTATTTCACAAGGGGGAAAAAGCCGGTGAAGTAAAATGGAATATTATCGGAGCACATAATATGCACAATGCATTGATGGCAATCGCGATGGCACATCACGCCGGTGTATCTGTATCAGGTGCTTGTGAAGCACTCGGTTCATTTATTAATGCGAATCGCCGCTTAGAAGTGAAGGGCGAAGTGAATGGCATTACCGTCTATGATGACTTTGCCCATCATCCGACCGCAATAGCGGCAACAATTGATGCTTTACGTGGCAAAGTAGGCAAAGATCAGCGTATTTTAGCGGTGCTTGAGCCTCGCTCCAATACGATGAAAATGGGCGTGCATAAAGAAGAAATTGCACCGAGTTTAGTTGATGCGAATGGGGTCTTTGTGTACCAACCGGATACGATTCCGTGGTCGGTTTCAGTGATTACCGATAATTTAACTCAACCTGCTAAATGGTCGGCGGATTTAGATGAATTGGTCAGAATGGTTGTGGAAGAAGCGAAACCGACAGATCATATTTTAGTGATGAGTAACGGTGCATTTGGCGGTATTCATCAGAAATTATTACAAGCATTGAAATCTTAATAAATAGGCAGAGATTCTCATTTGCTTCATAACACTTAAATGGTGGGCAGAATTGCCCACCATACAAAACAATTAAGATTTTCTATCATTGCAAAAAATTTGCAAAAATAACCGCTTGTCTTGTTGTCACTTACTCTTTTTTCAGTAAGAAAATCCCTTGTTCGGTAAAATGGATAAATGCTTCTTTTAATTCAGGATCAAATTGATCCGGATTTGCATTCACTAAAACTTCTTTACCGTTCCACTCTGCAACAATCTCCCAATGGTTGCCCATATAAACCGCATTCTTGATTTGACAACGCTGACCGGCTTCACCTATGGCGGTAAGTTGAATCGCTTCTGGGCGTACTCCGACTAAACATTCACCGTCTGTAATACCGAAATCAGCGACATTGTGAAGTGGGAAACGATAAGCTCCGATCGTGACGATACCTTGATTTAAGTTACCGTCAAAAATAGTGGATTCACCCATAAAGTTGGCAAGGAATAACGAGTTTGGACGCAAGTAGAGATCTTTCGCCGGTGCTTTTTGCATAATTTTGCCTTTATTCATCACGATCACCTCATCGGACACGGCAAAGGCTTCAGTTTGGTCGTGCGTAACATAAAGCGAGGTAATACCTAAACGCTGTTGCAGTTCACGAATTTTTTCACGCATTGAACGGCGTAAGTTGGCATCCAAGTTACTTAATGGCTCATCGAATAATAACACTTTTGGTTTTAATACTAAGGCTCGTGCTAATGCGACACGTTGTTGCTGACCACCTGAAATTTGATCGACAAATCGGTCTTCAAAACCGGCTAAATCAACCAGTTCTAACGCCTGTTTTACACGCTGTTTACGTTCTTCATTACTCACGCCCTGCATACGCAAACCATAACCGACGTTATCGCCAATCGACATATGTGGGAAAAGTGCATACGACTGGAACACGATACAAATATCTCGATTTTGAATCGAAGATTTGGTTACGTCTTCGCCGTCAATAAAAATTTGACCGCTTGTCGGGTTCTCAAGCCCTGCGACTAAGCGTAACACCGTGGTTTTACCGCGACCGGAAGGCCCTAATAAAGTGACCATCGTGCCACGTTTAATGACTAAATCTAAATTATCAATTACCGTTGCTTTACCAAAAGATTTGGTAATATTTTTCAGTACTAAGAAATCGTTGTTCATAATATTTTGCCTTTTATATGCGGGCGACGTACATACCGCCCGTTGACGAATTAATCTGCTTTTTTCGCTTTTGATTTCGCGATACGTGTATCTCCGACAATCCAGTCGAAGAATAAAATAATCGCCATCATCACCACAATTAAGATGGAACCGTATGCGATCGCCACTCCGTATTCACCGTCTTCAACGCGATTTAATATATAAGCGGTTGCAACACGGGTATCTGCGGTCACAAGGAACACAATCGCACTCACGGTTGTCATCGCACGTACGAAACTGGTAACTAATGCGGATAACAATGCCGGTTTGAGTAGCGGGAAGACGATAAACCAAATGGTTTTTAACGAACTGCCTTTCAATGATAATGAAGCTTCATCCAACGATTTATCCAACTGACCAAGTCCGGCAATCGCCGCACGCATACCGATCGGCAAATCTCGCATCACCATTGAAATAATAATGATGATACCGGTGCCGGTAATATACATTGGTGCATCATTAAAGGCGAGAATATAAGACACACCGGCAACCGTACCCGGTACGGCAAAGCACAGCATGGTTAAGAACTCGAGAGTTTTCTTACCTTGGAAATCTTTACGCACCACAATATAAGCGATTAATAAACCGAATAACGCTGTTAACGGTGCGGCAATACCGGCGTAGATCATCGTATTGATTAAAGACGGCCACGCCCCATCACTTAAACCTTGTCCAAACAACATTGCATAGTTATTTAAGGTTAAGGTGTAATCTACCCCCCAGTTTACTGTGAAACTACCGTAGAAAATACTGCCGTATAATGCAAGGTTGAACACCACCCAGAAACCTAACATCGCAATAATCGTAGCTTTCAAACCGCTCGGTAAATCTTGCACATCACCACGATAAGATTTACCTGAAACGGTTACATATGAGCGGTTACCAATCCACATATACTGAACGATAAAGATCAGTAATGAGAAAATTAGCAACATCGATCCTAAGGTACTTGCCGAAGCATAATCTAATTGTGAGCCGGCAATATAGAAATAAATTTGAGTGGCAATGACGTCAAAGCTACCGCCTAATACTAACGGATTACTAAAATCAGCGAGCGATTGGATAAACACGATTAAAAATGAATTTGCCAATGCCGGACGTAATAACGGAAAAATAATGTTGTAGAACGTTTGATAACGATTTGCTCGTAACGTATAAGACGCTTCTTCGATCGAAGGATGAATTGATTTCAACGCACCGTCTAAAATCATAAATGAAATCGGTGCAAAAGCGAGAATCTGTGCGATCGCAATCCCGTTAAAACCATACAGCCAGTTATGATCTTTAAAGCCGAAGTAAGTATCTAAAAATTCGGTGACATAACCTGAACGACCAAGCATTAAGGTCACGCCAAGCCCCACCACAAACGGCGGTGTCACAATCGGTAGGATTGAGAAAATTTTTCCGATAAAGGCGGTACGGCGAGCGATTCGAGTGGTATAAAGTGCAAAGGCTAAACCGAAAACGGTTGAAACAATGCCGACAAAGCCGGAAAGGAATAGCGAGTTACTGATGACTCGAACAATATAACCTTGTCCTAAAATTCTAACGACTTGTTCCGGTGCGAACGTTTCACCGTCATAAAACATCGAAATAAAAATTGCAACAGTCGGATAAACGATAAAGAAGAAAATCAGCAAGATAATACTAAGCAATGCCGCAATAATAAATTTATCACCTTGCATCATTTTGAGTTTAGCAAAGGCAAAGGTGGCAAGTGCGGTTAGACTTGCGATCAGCACCATCACTGAATAGCCCATGCTGACTTGGTAAATCGTTGCCGAAATAAACGCAAACAGCAAAATAAAACTCACCAATGCCAGTTCTAGTTTTGCCTGTGCTTCATTTGAAAGTTTAAAGAAAGGTAGTAACCAAAAAACCACTAAAGGTAAAAACCACAGAATAGTCAGATTAACTGAAGACCAACCCATCGCATCTAAATATTCATCAGCGGTGCTTTCCAATAACCCGTAATCGAGAGCTTTGGAAGGCAGAACCATAAATGCAATAAGTGAGAGCAGAATCCAAAAGTGGCTAGATTCAAACAGCGATCTTTTATTTGTAATAGAATCCATATAGCCTCACAACAACTAATAAAAAATATCGAAAAAACAAGCGGTCGTTTTTCGTAGATTTTTTTGCAAAATTTTTACGAAAAACGACCGCTTATAAAAGGCAATTATTTCGCTAATTTCACTTCATCAACCCATTTATTGATTAAGCGTTTACGTTCGTCACTTGCACCATATTTTTCAAAATTATAATCAATCAATTTCAGTTTAGTGAGATCAAACGCAAGAGGCGATTGTTCCGCCGTAGTATTGGTTAACGTTTGTAACGCTTGACCTTTTTTCCATGCGGTTTCCTGACCTTCTTTTGAAAGGGCGAAATCAACGAATAATTTAGCATTATCTAAGTTTCTCGCGCCTTTTAAGATACTTACGCCGCCTAATTCATAGCCGGTGCCTTCACACGGCACAACCATTTCAAGCGGTGCACCCTGCTCTTTTTCTAACGCATAGTCGTGTAAGAAGCCGATACCAACTGTAGTTTCACCACGAGCGGCATTACGTGCCGGTGTGATACCGGATTTGGTATATTGAGAAATATTCGGATGAAGATGTTTGAAGTAATCGAACGCTTTATCTTCGCCCCAAAGTTGAGCAAAGGTTGCGATAGCAGTATAAGCCGTACCGGAACTTTGCGGATCGGCGATTTGAATTTCACCTTTTAATTTCGGATCGGTTAAATCGTTCCAGCATTGTGGCATTTTCTCAATACCTAATTTTTTCAAACGTTCAGTATTTACCGCAAAGCCCAAAATACCAATATATACCGCAGAACTCAGATTACCTTTTACTTTTGCCGGATCTTGGAATTTTGGCATAATTTGGTCGATATTTGGTGAACGATATGCTTCTAATAAGCCTAATTCGCCTGCTTGTGATTGTGGATCTAAAGTTCCACCGTACCACACGTCCGCTTGCGGATTATTTTTTTCTGCTTCAATTTTCGCAAAGGTACTACCTGAACCGTTACGGATAAAAGATGTTTTTACATCATATTTTTCTTCAAACGTTTTAGTCGCATTTTCACACATTACATTTGTCGCACTACAGTAAATCACTAAACGCCCTTTTGCTTGAGCCGCTGAACTAAACATTAAGCCTGCACCAAGTAACGCGACTGAAACTGCTAAAGAAAGTTTGCCAAATTTCATAATCAAAACCTCATATTGAGTGTAAATCAACAAAATGTGATGAATTAAACATCACCATATTTTCTTTTTAACACTAATTTACAGTAATTGAAGCAAAAATACCGTGAGCAAGTTCACAAAACGAAGATTTATTACTTGGGAATGGGCGGTTATGAGTAAGAGAGTGATAGGAAAGGTAATTAAGAAAAAAGGAAGCGGTTAATTTTTGTATAATTCATACAAAAATCTAACCGCTTCAAGAGAGCTATTTCACAATAATTTTTGCACCATTTGAAAAAACAATCTGGCGAGCTTCAAATTGTGCGGTAAGTTCAGCTTTGTTGCTGAGGAAAATTGCTTGAGCTTCTTGCGGTAATTCTGAAACCGGTACAGCAAAGGCTAATTCCGCTGTAGTTTGACGTTTTAAATTATCTTTAAAGGTAACCGGTGCATCTTGAGTTAAGATGACTTTACCATTATGGATATAATTTACCGCCCATTGCACAATACGAATATTACGCTTTGTTTTATTTTCAATACTATATTTAAAACTAATCATCGGTTGACCTTGGTTATTACGTGCTAATTCATAACCAGAAAAGCCTAAACCAATACTATCGTTGAATTGTTTTAATTTAGCATCTTTCGCGGAAAGAGGTGCATTTTTTGTTGTTGCTTTGTGTTCAACTGTCGGCTGAATTTTATTACCTTCGGCATAGCTATTCATCGCTAAACATGCTGATATTGCTACAGTGGTAAGTAACGTAGAGAATTTCATAATTCACCTCAATTTTCTTTAGGATTAAAATCTGATTTTAATTAACTATAGTGTATATTGTCAGATTTACGGCACAGTTGCAATGACAGCATAACCGTCAGTTTCCGCAATAATCTCAACTTGGCTGTCTGTCGCAATAAAAACAGATTCACCTTGCTGTAAATAAATGGATTCTTCGCCTAAATCGATATAGATACTGCCTTTCATAACCAGCAAGATACTGGCACTATCCGTAGTAAAGTTTTCTTCATCAAACGCCTTAAATTCCATATGTTGTAAAGCAAAATCCTTTGCTTCCGGTGTCGGATAAAGATGAATAAATCCGTCGCTTTCTTGATAAGGCGGAATAATTTTCGGTGTAATAGGGCGATAATCAATCGAATGTAAAAGTGCCGGCACATCAATATATTTAGGCGTTAAACCGCCACGAATAACATTATCCGAATTTGCCATTAATTCAATGTTCTGTCCACGTAAATAGGCGTGAGGTAAGCCGGCTCCCTGATATAGACCTTCACCTTTTTTCATATGTACGATATTGAAAAAATAGAAGCTGATTAAACCGCCGTCAATTTCCTCGAGCGGCGATTGCATATTTTCAACAATATAGCAGACCCAATAATCCGGATTATCCAGTTTCAACTTATCTGCTTGATATTCTGCACGTTTTGCTTCTACCACAGGCAAGATCCATTGAGCAAGCTGTTGTTTATCCGCTTGCATAATATCGGCATAAACGAGAGGCAAACCTTTTTCTTCTAACGCTTGAGCAATAGGTTTAAGGGAATCGTGAACTTGCAGAGAAGCTTGAATTTCACTAATGGCTTTAAATCCGTGCAATGCCCATACATCGGATAAGGCAATCATCATCTCCGGTTTATGGTTAGCATCTTTGTAGATTCGATTCGGTGCATTTAACGGAATATTACGTAAATTTTCCTGCTCAAAACCATATTCAGCTTCGGTTTTAGTCGGATGCACTTGAATAGAAAGCGGTTGTTTTATATCTAAAATTTTCAATAAATAAGGGAGTGTGTCCCCGAATTGATCACGAATTTTGTCACCAAGCAATTCAGGGGCGGTTTCAATGACTTTATCAAGAGGAAGCCAATTTTGCTCAAAAAGCATATCGGACGGTGCGACAGGATGAGCACCTAACCAATATTCTGCGTAAGGTTTATCATCAGGTTCGGATAATTTCAGAAAGTTTGGAATAAAGCTCATTCCTCCCCAAACATAATGCTGAAATTTACCTTTTAATTTAAAAATCATTATTTATATCCTCCAAAAAAGCTTACCACTTTCTCAATATCTTCGGGTGTTTGAATACGTACGAATAAGCGTCGTCCGCTTTTCAAATCAATCACAAGAATTTGTGACTGAGCCAAGTTAATTTGATGAATATTATCATACTTAAAAAATACATTGGCAAAAAAGAACCCTTGTTCTTTCAATATCAAACGTGGCGAACGTAAAAAAGTCACATAGATACAAAGTATAATCGAAAACGCCAACAAATAAACCGTTAACGCTTCAATGCTATTCCGTACACCATAAGCCATCGTTAATGCAATTAATCCGATTAAGATCCACGCATCTCCTTTTACTTGGCGTTGTAATTGCACGACTAGTTTCGTTTCACCTTTCAGCTTAGGCATAATCACTTGATCGTAAACAGCAAAAGCGAGTACACAGATAATACCGACAAGAAGAATTATGTTTGTCATTGACAATTTACCACTCAATAAAATGAAGGTTATAAAAAACAAGCGGTCAAAATTTATTGAATTTTTGTAAAAAAATCCGCAAATTTTACCGCTTGTAAAATAAGACCACGGAAACACAAATTATATCTATGCGATTAGAGTAAGTCGGTTTCCGTGGAAAAGCAATATTAAGCTAATGCGCCTGTCGCCGCACCTAAGATACCGATAACAAAGAAACCTACGATAATCCAAAGTGCATTTACACGGTTACGTAGTAACCACATACAAGCAAAGGTTAATAATAACGGTAATAAACCCGGCATTAAGCTATCAAGAATTTGTTGTACGGTTGTTGTTTGCTCCGTACCGTCTTGCATTTGAATCGTAGAAACGACAAGTGGCACATTGATGCTTGTCCATTTCTGAACTAACGCCCCCATGATAAATAAACCAAGGATTGATGCGCCTTCCGTTAATTTTTGCAACAAGCCGCCACTCATATCTTGTACTACGTCTAAACCTTTTTTATAACCGTAAGTTACACCATAGTAACGGGTCGCTAAACGAACTAGGTTAAATAATACGAAGAATAAAATCGGGCCGAGGATTGAACCGTTTAATGCGATACCCGCACCAAGCGCCGCAAATACCGGACGTACCGTACCCCAGAAGATTGGGTCGCCTACACCGGCAAGCGGTCCCATTAAACCAACTTTAATACCGTTGATTGCCGCATTGTCGATCTCTTTACCGTTTGCACGCTCTTCTTCCATTGCAATCGTCACACCTAATACCGGTGCGGCAACGAATGGTTGAGTATTAAAGAATTCTAAGTGACGTTTAATCGCATCTTTACGTTCTTGTGAGTTTTGGTCCGGATATAAACGTTTGATCACCGGTACCATTGAGTAAGCAAAACCTAAGCCTTGCATACGTTCAAAGTTCCATGAACCTTGGAATAAGTTTGAACGACGAACAACCGCATTCAAATCACTTTTTGTTACTTTTTTAATTTCAGTCGTCATAATAAATTCCTTCTTAGTCTAAGCGGTTGTCTAAGCCGTTATCAGTCGCTTGTGCTACCACAACTTGTTGGCTTTTGTTGTATTTAGGATGTAATTGGATATAAAGCAATGCCATGATTGCACCTAATGCACCTAATGCAACAAGGTTGAAATCAGTAAAGCCAGCAATTACAAAACCTGCGAAGAAGAAAGGCATTAAGTGACCCGCACGCATCATATTGATAACCATTGCGTAACCTACTACCGCAATGAAGCCACCTGCAATTTTAAGACCTGTTGTCACAACCGGCGGAATTGCATTTAACATTGTTTGTACAACGTCAGTACCTGCTGTTAACGCAACAACAAGCGCCGGGATAGCAATACGCATTACTTGAAGCATTAACGCACCACGGTGTAACCAGTCTAAGCGAGTTAAGCTACCGTCTTCGATTGATTTATCTGCCGCGTGTTGGAAACCAACGGTAATTGCACGCACCACATAAGTTAATACTTGACCTGCTGCCGCAAGCGGAATTGCAACTGCGATACCTGTTGCGATTTCTTGACCGCCAACAATAACAAGGATAGTTGAAACAACAGAAGCTAATGCCGCATCCGGTGCCACTGCCGCACCGATGTTCATCCAACCTAATGCCATTAATTCCAGCGTACCGCCGATAATAATGGCATTTTTAATCACTTCTGCAGAATCCGGTGCACCTACTGATAACGCTAAACCAACTAACGTACACGCCACAATTGGACGTTGCGTTTGCCATTCATCAAGGATTGAACCTGCGCCTGAAATACAAGCGACAAGGAACACGAAAAGAATTTGTAAGAATGAGAGTTCCATAATAATTTCCTTTAAATTAAGTTATTTTTCTTCAATAATTCCATCATATTCTGACGACTATCACTTGCTACTTTACGTACTTCTAATTCAACGCCTTTTGAGTCAATCGCTTTAAATGCATCAATATCTTTCTGATCTACTGCCACCGCATGGCTAACCATTTGTTTGCCTTCTTTATGAGAGATACCGCCTACGTTGATTGAAGTTAACGGAACACCGCCTTCAATTAGGCTTAATACATCGCTTGGGTTAGTAAATAGTAGCATTACACGATCGTCTGCATATTCAGGGTTGTTATATACACGGATCATTTTCGCAACATCAACCACGTGAGCGGTTACACCTAGTGGCGCCACACTTTTCAGCATGGTAGAACGTACTTTATCTTTCGCCACATCGTCATTTACGACGATGATACGTTTTACTTTGCTTTCTTTAGTCCATACGGTTGCAACCTGACCGTGGATTAAACGGTCATCAATACGTGCTAATGCAATCGTCATACGGCGACCGTCATCCACAATTTGTTGTGGGGCTGGCGCTGTCGGTTGCGACTGTGCCGTAGAAGCTACCGATTCTGCTACAGCCGGTTGGTGATTTAATGAACGTACGCCTGTTGAGCCGGCTTCTAACACCACCTCAACCAATTCTTCTAGCGATTCAACATCATCACGAGCCATACATGCATTTACCAGCATCGGAATATTCACGCCGGTTACGACATCCATATTTGTTTTGCCTTCTTGGAAACGGTTTGCCGCATTAAATGGACTACCGCCCCACATATCAACAAGGAAAAGCACTCGATCACAATGTGATAACTTGCCTTCCACTAATGCTTGATATTTACCCATAATGGTTTCTGCATTTTCGCCAGGCACGAAGTCGATATAGGCAACGTCTGACTGCTCGCCGATCAACATCTCAGTGGTTTTGAGAAGTTTGCTCAGCGGCAACACCATGGGTTGCTATAATGATAGCAATATTCATCATTTTCTCCTTTATAATGAATTTACAAAACTTGCTTTATTGAAAATTGGAGTAAATTTATTTTATTGGTTTACATAAATCAAACCTAATTTTCTTAATTTGTGAGATATATCGCATTTCTTTGCTTGTTTTGTATGTTATATAACCTATTAAGTGTATTTTTATTAATTTTATTTTAAAATTAATTATCGAAATTAATAGGAAAGTACGAAGATAAGATAAAAAAAGACCGCTATTAAAAAATAGCGGTCTTTTTGAGAGAATTTTTGACAAATATTATTCTTTAGGTAAACGTTTGATAGCGAGAAATAATCCGCCCCAAATAATAATAAGTGCAATGCTCATCATAATAATTGCTGAAGTATTCATTAGATTGCCTCCTATTGCTCTACATTAAAGTCTGCTTCATTGTTCCATTTCAAGCGAGAGAGGATAAATGCTACCACAATCAGTGCAATTGCCATTCCCCAACCGAAGATATTGATAAACCAGTTTGGATAGCCTTCATAACCTTCATTAAAGACTTTAATAATTTCACTGAATAACATAAAGGCTAATACACCTGTAGTGATAACTACACATAAACGCCATAGCGTACCAACTTTAATCGAAGAGGTTTTATTAATATGATGTCCCAGTGTGCTGAGTTTACCTTTAGCTACGATAGCGACTAAAGAAACGAAGGCTACCGCAACAATACCGAAGTTATTGACGAATTTATCCATCACATCCAACATCGGTAAGCCGGTTGTAGTGCCGAATAATACAACAGATACAACCATCATTGGTAAGCCGACAATAAAGGTTGAAGCAATACGACCGAATTTTAATTTGTCTTGCATTGCGGCAATAATCACTTCAATTACAGAAATGAATGAGGTTAATGCGGCAAATGTGAGTGAACCGAAGAATAACACGCCAAGTAAAGTTCCCATCGGTGCTTCATTAATAATGGTTGGAAAAGCAAAGAATGCTAAACCGATACCGCCTTTTGCTACTTCGCTAACTTCCTGGCCGGCGACGGTTGCCATAAAGCCTAAAGTCGCAAATACCCCAATCCCTGCTAACACTTCAAAACTGGAATTGGCAAAGCCTACCACCATACCTGTTCCGGTAAGATCCGCATCTTTTTTCAAGTATGAGGAGTAAGTTACCATAATGCCGAAGCAAATGGATAATGAGAAAAAGATTTGACCATAAGCGGCAATCCATACACTTGGATCGGCAAGTTTTTCCCAGTTTGGCGTGAATAAGGCATCTAAACCTTTGCTTGCACCGGGTAGGAATAATGCTGAGATAACTAAGATGATAAACATCACAACTAACACTGGCATTAGAATACTTGAAGTTTTTGCGATCCCTTTTTCTACCCCTAATGCCAATACGATAAGTGCGATGATCCATACAGCAATCAATGGACCCACAACCATACCGACAAAATCAAAGCTGATACCATTAGCAACATCAGCCATTTTCAGAAATTCACCGACAAAGAAATCGACTGGTTTATCTCCCCACGCTTTAGTTAGGGAGAAATAGGTATAAACTGCCGCCCAACCAAGTACGACTGCATAATAAATACCGATGATCACATTCACTAAAACTTGCCACCAGCCGAATACTTCAAAATGCTTATTTAAACGGCGGAAAGAAAGGGGGCGGCAGCACGATGACGATGTCCGATAGCAAAATCTAAGAAGAGCGACGGAATCCCGGCAGTTAAAAGTGCCACGATATAAGGAATAATAAATGCACCACCACCATTTTCGTAAGTGGTATAAGGGAAACGCCAAATGTTTCCTAAGCCAACGGCTGAGCCGATGGCGGCAATAATAAAGGCATTACGTCCTGAAAATGTAGCACGAGTTGCCGGAGCTGAGTTATGAGAAGACACGAAATATACCTCAAAGTTTGAATTTTAAACACACGTTTTTATTTAGAAAAAATAGATAGCGGATAAACCGCAATGGCGAGAAATATGCCGAAGAATTGTTGAGAAGTAAAGCTGATAAAATAAAATATATTGGCATTTTTGTGTGTTTTTTTAGATAAATAAACTGGTTAGTTGTGTTTGTTTTGGATTATTATTCTGATTTTGTTTGGTTTTTAGAGGTTTATATAGTGTGCTGATTCAATTTGTAGCACAAATGTTTGAATATCAAGGGCTTAAAAAATGAGCAGAAAAGAATGGGTAGGAGAAAGGACAACAAAGCGAAATGAGAAAAGCGGCTAATTTTGTTAAAAATTTGACAAAATTAACCGCTTATCGGATGACTATTCTTTGGTTGGGAGAACTGGTTCGACTTTAGCTTGTTTTACCATATTATCCGCCACTTCTAGAACTGTAACTTTTAAATTATTCAGTTCAAATTGCGTATCTTCATCCGGAATTTTTTCAAGATGTTCCAAAATAAGACCGTTGAATGTTCGTGCTTCATCAACCGGTAAATTCCAGCCAAATAATTTATTTAAATCACGTAAATTTGCTGAACCTTCAATAATGACCGTGCCATCCGATTGTTGCTGAACTTCTTCTTCGATCGTTGGCGCGGTGGAAGTAGTAAACTCACCAACAATTTCTTCTAAAATATCTTCTAAGGTAACTAAACCTTTAATATCGCCATATTCATCAACCACTAAACCGATACGCTCTTTATTGCTTTTAAAGTTCATTAATTGTGTCGTCAGTGGTGTGCCTTCCGGAATAAAGTACACCTCGTCAACCGCACGAATGAGTGTTTCCTTACTTGGTTCGTCTTTTTCTAATAACAAGCGGAATGCCTCTCGTACACGCAACATTCCTAGCACATTTTTATCCATATTGCCTTTATACAACACTACTCGGGCATGTGCCGCATGATTTAGTTGACGCATAATGGATTTCCAATCGTCATCAATATCGATACCGCCAATATCATTACGAGGTACCATAATATCTTCGACTGTTACTTTTTCCATATCTAAGATGGAAATTAACATTTCTTGGTGTTCAGTCGGAATAAATTTCCCGGCTTCCAAAACTACACCACGTAATTCTTCCGCACTTAATCCGGTGTTTTCATCTTTTTTAACGCGTAAGAGTTTCATTAAAGCGTTGATGATTAAATTCATAAAGAATACCAACGGCATTAATAATTTTTTTAATGGGGTCAAGATGTAACTTGCAAAAAAACCGATTCTTTCCGGATAAATTGCGGCAATCGTCTTAGGTAAGATTTCTGAGAAAACCAGCATGACAAAGGTCAATGCACCAGTTGCAATTGCCACACCGGCATCACCGGCTAAACGCATACCGATCATTGTTGCAATTGCAGAAGCGACAATATTGACTAAGTTATTACAGATAAGGATGAGGCTGAGTAATACATCTGTTTTACTGAGTAACTTTTCTGCAAGTTTCGCCCCTTTATGACCGCTTTCGGCAAGGTGACGCATTTTATAACGGTTAAGTGACATTAAACCCGTTTCAGAACTTGAGAAAAATGCAGAAAGGAATAAAAGAATGGCGAGTGAAATAAAAAGCGTACTCAGGGGAATACTGTCCAAAATAAAAGTCCTATATAAATGAATCATTAAGCGGTCAAATTTGAAAAATTATTTGTAAAATTGCCGAAAATTTAACCGCTTCCAGTATCTATCGGTTAGACAAAATGGCTACCGAAATAACCGACAGTAAGTAGTATTGTACCTAAAATCGAATAAATTAGCACCCGATTTCCACGCCAACGGAATTTCCATTGTCCTAAAAGCTGGATATTGTAAACAAGCCAAGCAAGGAATGAGAATATTGCTTTATGGATTTGTTCCGGTGCAAAGAAGTTATGTAAATAAATCATACCTGAAATTAATGTCACCGTGAGCAATGCTTGAGCGACTAATGTTAGTGTAAAAAAGTGGCGTTCTACAGTCATTAACGGTGGTAACATACTACAAAAAACTGCTTTTTTACTTTTAAGTTTCTTATCTAGCCATTTTAATTGGAATGCATAAATTAAAGCGAGGAAAAACAGAGCATAAGAAAAAATTGCAATGCCTAAATGGAATATAAGCCCAGTGTTTTGTGCAATATTTTTGACAAAATTACCGCTTGTAAAAGTAGAGATGGCGACACTACAGATACCAAAGGTATAAACGACCATCAACGGAAACCAAACAGTTTTCCAACGCGGTAAAGCCAGTGTAGCGAAGGCCGTTAGTAATAAACTCATCATTGAATTTACGTTTGCGAGCGAGAAATTTTGCCCTATTCCCCTTAAAATAAATTCCTGAGATAAGCTGATAGTGTGGAATAGTACGGCAAGCAAACCGAAACCAAAGACCGCTTTAATATTCGGTTTTTGATCTGCAGTTTGGTGTTCTAAATTGACGAGTGTGGGAGTAACCCATAATAATGCGGTAAAATAAGCGAGCATCGCTAAAGTAGCAAATAACATTGTCATCCCGTTTAAATTCAAAATAAGAATAGTTTTCAGATACAAATTACCAGTTTTATTGATTTTTTGCTATGGTTAGATGTGAAAAAATTCTTAAAGTTTACCTTATATCAAAGCATTTGAATGATCTTATCTCACAGTAGATATATTTTAGAAAAATCCGATTTTCTCTTTGACTATTTTGCTTTCTATCTGTAATATGCACACCCTATGCAAAAGGTAAAACTACCCCTTACTATTGACCCATATAAAGACGCTCAGCGTCGAATGGATTACGAAGGCTATTTTCCAAGTAGTCTACTTAGTCGTTTGGGTGAATCAGTATGTAATGTGCTAAGCGATGCACAAGTTACTCTCTCGTTATATGTTGATCCACAACGCTTAACCGTCATTAAAGGGACGGCGAAAGTTGAGGTGGAATTTGATTGTCAACGATGTGGTAACCCGTTTACACAAACGCTTGACTGTTCGTTTTGTTTCAGTCCAGTGTCCAATATGGATCAGGCGGACAATTTGCCCGAAATTTATGAACCTATCGAAGTAAACGAGTTCGGTGAAGTAAATTTACTAGATATGATTGAAGATGAATTTATCATCGAATTGCCTCTAGTCCCGATGCATAGTGAAGAACACTGTGAAGTGTCCGTGAGTGAACAGGTGTTTGGCGAATTGCCGGAAGAATTGGCGAAAAAACCTAACCCGTTCGCTGTATTAGCTAATTTAAAGAAAAACTAGATCTAGGAGTATAGCCAATGGCTGTTCAACAAAATAAAAAATCTCGTTCACGTCGTGATATGCGTCGTTCACACGATGCATTAACAACAGCGACAGTTTCAGTAGATAAAACAACTGGTGAAACTCACTTACGTCACCACGTAACTGCTGATGGTTACTACCGTGGTCGTAAAGTAATCAACAAATAATCTCGGTTAGTTTCGAGGTATCAGTTGAATCGTCTAACCCTCGCGTTAGATGTGATGGGCGGGGACTTTGGTCCCCGTATTACTATCCCGGCATTATCTTTAGCATTGGAAAAAAATCCAATGTTATCTTTTGTTTTATTTGGCGATCAGAGCCAATGTTCTCCATTACTTAATTCCCTTCCGTCTACGCAAGCAACAGCGAATTAGTTTTGTACATACATCTCATATTATTGAAGCCGATATTCCTTTTACTCAAGCATTACGCCAAAGTAAAGGCAGTTCAATGCGTTTGGCATTGGAAGCTGTGGCTAAGGGAGATGCAGACGGCTGTATAAGTGGTGGAAATACTGGGGCATTGATGGGATTAGCTAAATTATTGATAAAGCCCTTGCCAAATATTGAACGTCCAGCATTGACAACCTTAATTCCAAGCATCAATGGTAAATCAAGCGTGATGTTAGACCTTGGGGCTAATGTGGAAGCGAATACTCGCTTATTATGCCAATTTGCTGAGATGGGTAATATTTTTGCCGAAGTGATGCTTGATTTGGTTTATCCGCGTTTAGCATTATTAAATATCGGTACGGAAGAGAATAAAGGTACTCAAATTATTCGTGATACGCATCAGTTGCTTAAACAGCGGTATGATTTAAACTATATCGGTTTTATTGAAAGCGATAAGCTAATGAATCATATGGCGGATGTGATTGTTTGTGACGGTTTTAGCGGTAATATTGCCTTAAAATCTTTAGAGGGTGCGACGAAAAATATTCTTACCCTATTTAAAAAAACAACGCCAGATTCTCATCTTTGTCATACAGCAAAACGTTATTTGTTGCGTGCAATTTTTTACCGCTATTATCGTAAATTACAGCAAATTAATCCGGATCGACATAACGGAGCAACATTATTAGGATTGTCTTCCGTTATTGTAAAAAGCCATGGCGGAGCCGGTGTAAATGCATATTTTTATGCGATAGATCATGCGATTGGGCAGATCAGAGGCAAAATTCCTGATAAAATTTCACAAGGTTTAAACAGATTACATCAAAATTTATAGAGAATCGAAATATGTACAGCAAAATTCTAGCAACAGGCAGTTATTTACCTGCTCAAATTCGTACTAATGCTGATTTAGAAAAAATGGTAGATACAACCGATGAGTGGATTTTTACTCGATCAGGAATGAAAGAACGCCGTATTGCCACAGCAGAAGAAACGGTGGCGACAATGGGAGCGGAAGCGACTAAAAAAGCATTGGAAGTAGCAAAAATCGATCCTAATGAAATTAATCTTATCGTAGTTGGAACGACAACAAACTCACATGCCTATCCAAGTGCGACTTGCCAAATTCAAGGCATGTTAGATATTAAAGATGCAATTGCTTTTGATGTCGTCTACGCTTGTACCGGTTTTGTTTATGCGTTAAGTGTTGCTGATCAATTTGTACGTACTGGAAAAGTAAAAAAAGCCTTGGTTATCGGCTCTGATTTAAATTCTCGTGCATTAGATGAAACTGATCGCAGTACGGTTGTGTTATTCGGTGACGGAGCCGGTGCGGTTATTCTTGAAGCCAGTGAAGAGCAAGGTATTATTTCAACTCACTTACATTCATCTTCCGATACAGAATATATGCTTGCTTTACCGGCACAAAAGCGTGGTGATGAAAAATCCGGCTTTATTCAAATGCAAGGCAACGCCACCTTTAAATTGGCGGTAGGTCAGCTTTCAAGCGTAGTGGAAGAAACCCTTGAAGCCAATAACTTACAAAAATCGGATTTAGACTGGTTAGTGCCGCATCAAGCGAATATTCGTATTATTGCCACAACCGCAAAAAAACTCGAAATGGATATGTCGCAAGTGGTATTAACAGTTGAAAAATACGGCAATAACAGTGCGACAACCGTGCCTGTTGCGTTAGATGAAGCGGTGCGTGACGGACGTATTCAACGCGGTCAATTATTATTACTTGAAGCATTTGGTGGCGGTTGGACTTGGGGTTCTGCCCTTGTTCGTTTTTAGCCAATGCCATTTCTAACAAGCGGTCAAAAAAGATAGAATTTTTACAAATGTCAGAAAAACAAACTTTTGCAGATAAAAAACGTAAAACCGTAGAACAAGCTGAATTTACCGAAGATGGTCGCTATCTTCGTAAAGTGCGTAGTTTCGTATTACGTACCGGGCGTTTAAGTGATTATCAACGTGATATGATGAATAATAACTGGGCGAATCTCGGTTTGGATTATCAAAACACGCCTTTCAATTTTGAACAGATTTTCGGTAACAACAATCCGGTTGTGTTAGAAATCGGTTTTGGTATGGGACGTTCATTGGTTGAAATGGCGGAGCAAAATCCGGATCGAAACTACATTGGTATTGAAGTGCATACACCGGGTGTTGGTGCTTGTATCGCTTATGCGGTAGAAAAAGGTGTAAAAAACTTGCGTGTGATTTGCCATGATGCCACGGAAATTTTACGTGATTCGATTGCCGACGGTTCGCTTGGTGGTTTACAACTCTATTTCCCGGATCCATGGCAAAAAGCGAAACACCATAAACGCCGCATCGTACAGCCGGAATTTATCACTCGAGTGCTAACTAAATTAGGTGATAATGGTTTTATCCATTTCGCAACCGACTGGGAAAACTACGCAGAACATATGTTGGAAGTATTACGTCAATTCGAGAAAGAATTACGCAATACTTCGGCAACCAATGACTTTATTCCACGCCCGGATTTTCGTCCTTTAACCAAGTTTGAAGAACGCGGTCATCGTCTTGGACACGGTGTGTGGGACTTATATTTCGTTAAACAAACACAATCGGTTTAACGATTGATTTTAACTATCCATTCTCATTAAATAAGGGGAGATACAAATGGCTATTCAACGTAACGCGCGTCAGCGTAAAAAAATGCACTTAGCAGAATTCAAGAATTAGGCTTCTTAGTAAAATTCCAATTTGCGGAAAACACAGGTATTGATCAAATTGATTTAACCGTAGACCGTTTTATCGCAGAAGTAATCAAACCAAACGGTTTAGCTTATGAAGGTAGCGGTTACTTACATTGGGAAGGTTTAGTTTGCTTAGAAAAATTAGGCAAATGTGATGAGTCTCACCAACAATTAGTAAAAACTTGGTTAGAAAACAATGGCTTAACTCAAGTTGAAGTAAGCGATTTATTCGACATCTGGTGGGATTATCCGGTTCAAGGCTAATGTTTTAGCAACAAGCGGTTAAATTTTGCAAAAAAATTGCAAATTCCGACCGCTTTCTATCATGAGGGCGGGTGTATTCCCGCCCGAATAGTTTATAGAGATATTTTTTATAAGAGGAAGATAGATGGAATTTCTAGCCCCGGTTCTTTCAATCATTATTGGCTTTTTTAGCTTTGTATTAATTTTGCGTACTTGGCTTCAATTTTGCCGTGTTGATCCCTATATGCCGTTATCCCAATCCCTTTTACGCCTTACTTCACCCTTAGTGAATCCGGTAAGTAAAGTGCTCCCGACCGTAAAACATATCAATTTTGCCGCATTACTGATTGCGTTGTTATTGCTTGCATTCGAGAAATTTGTGTTAGGCGTACCCGTTGCAATGGCAGTATTAGCCGGCTTACTAGGTGTCTTGAAAACCTTCGGTCAAATTCTGTTTTTCACCACTTTAATTCGTGCCTTAATGAGTTGGGTCACACGTGGTGATCACCCGTTAGATTATATGGTGGCACAAATCACCGAGCCGGTATTAGGCTTTATCCGTAAATTATTACCGCGTACCGGTATGTTGGATTTTTCGGTGATGGTACTCGGTTTCGGTCTAATTCTACTCAATAACCTTTTCTATAATATATTTGGCGTGCTTTGGGCGATTGCTTAATGGAAGCGGTAGAACGTATAGAAAATCCATATGGCATCCGCCTGCGGATTTTTTTACAACCAAAGGCAAGTCGCGATCAAATTGTCGGTTTACACGATAACGAACTCAAAATTGCGATTACTGCCCCGCCGGTCGATGGTGCGGCAAATGCGTATTTGCTGAAATATTTAAGTAAGTTATTTAAAGTGCCTAAAAGTAGTATCGTGCTTGAAAAAGGCGAGCTACAGCGACATAAACAATTATTTGTGCCGGAGCCGAAATTGCTTCCGAAAGAAATCGAAGCATTGCTGAATAAATAAGAAAGCGGCGGGATTTTTGCAAAGTTTTGCAGAAATCCCACCGCTTGTTTATGTGAAATTATTTCACTTTTTCATTGGTTAGTAATTTGCCTTTATATTCACCGGTTAGTGATTCTAAGAAAGCAACTAACTCATTAAGCTCCGTATCAGAGAACTGTTTATTGCTTTGATAAATCCCCATAATACGAACCGCTTCTTTTAAATCTTTCGCACTCGCATCGTGCATATATGGTGCGGTCAACGCTACGTTACGTAAAGTCGGTACTTTGAAACGATGCATATCACTTGGATCTTTCGTTACTGCATAACGACCTTGATCCGCATCGGTTAATTCCGTACCACGATCTTTGAAGTAGTCGCCGTATAAGCCCATATATTCAAATGATTGTCCACCCATTGCCGTACCAGTATGACAGGTGTCACATTTCGCATTTTTGAAATGTTCATAACCACGTTTTTGTACGTCAGTTAATGCGTTTTGATCACCTTTTAAGAAACGGTCGAAGGCACTATTCGGTGTAATAAGCGTTTTCTCAAATTCACCAATCGCATCGGTCACATTTGCTTGGTCAAGATGTGGATAAACCGCTAAGAAACGTCGCATAAAGTCTTCGTCTTTGCTTAATCTCGCTAAGATCTCATCCCAAGTTTTTGACCCCATCTCAACCGGATTGGTTGGCGGACCGCCCGCTTGATCAGCTAATGTTTTCGCACGACCGTCCCAAAATTGCCATTTATTAAATGTCGCATTAAATACGGTTGGTGCATTGATTCCGCCTTTTAAGCCGTGAATCCCTTCCGACACCGGTAAGTTATCCACACCTCCTTGAGCTAATTGATGGCAGGTATGGCATTGGATTGAACCATCACCAGATAAACGTCCGTCAAAATAAAGTCCTTCACCTAATGCAACTTTATGCGGATCGGTTGCTAATTGAGCCGGGATTGGTTGTACTAAACGAGTAGCATCTGCACCTTCTGTTTTTGGTAAGAAATGTGCTTGGCGTTGAGCTGTAATCCAATCCAAAATGATTTTTTTCTGTGCATCATCAGGACGAGAACCCCAGTGTATGTGGATATATTTCGCAATCGGCATTTCATCATTGCGAATAACTTGCTCTAATTTAGCCAAATCAGCCTCAGAAAGTTTACTTGGATCTTTCATTCCTTCAATTAGACGATCCAAACGGAAAAAGCGAGTTCCCTTTTCAATGTCTGTCGCTAACATTTGGCTTGCGATAGGTAATTTTGAATAAGTAGGTAATTCTGCATTCGGTGTGTGACAGTATTGACAGCCATTTTCAAACATCACACCCGCAACGGCTTGATGTGACTCCGGTAATTCGGTCATGACAAGTAATTTAGGCGCTTGTTCTTTATCGAACCAATACGCATATCCCACGAGAGAAAAATAGCCAATACCGGCAACGGCTAAGGCTGAAAGTAAATATTTTTTCATAGGTAACCTCCGTTTAAGTGAGGTTACTATTATCCCTAAAATTAGGTATATTTTTTTGATATTTGTCAATAGTTTTAATCTATAAGAACTATCCTAACAATATGTAGAAATTATTAAATAAAAAACGCTTACAGAAGTAAGCGTTTAGAATAGAAATCAAGTTAATTAGGCTTTTTTCAAAAATTCTGATTTCAGCATAATTTTACCGCAATCAACATTATGATCGCCGTTTACTAAGCGAATACCTTTGAATTTAGTCCCTTTTTTTAATACTTCAGATGAACCTTTTAGCTTTAAATCCTTAATTAGCAAGACATCATCGCCATCAGCTAATAAATTACCATTGCTATCTTTCACAATTAATTGGTCTTCATCTTGTTCTTCAACTTCTTCTCCGTTCCATTCATAGGCACAGTCAGGACAAACAAATTGAATTGAATCGTGATAAGTGTTTTCGCTTTTGCATTTAGGGCAAACAGGGTATGTCATATAAATAAAATCCTTAATCTTCTAAAAGTCAGCTATTTTATAATGAAATGCCATAAAAAGTAAGCGGTCAATTTTGATGTAAAGTTTACTTCTAAATTGACCGCTTCTTATACAATGATAACTTACATCATCGCCGCAATGTATTTTAACATTACACCGGCCGCGATGGCTGAACCGATTACACCGGCTACGTTTGGCCCCATTGCGTGCATTAATAAGAAGTTTTGTTTGTCATATTCCAAACCGACTTTATTTGATACACGAGCCGCCATTGGCACGGCAGAGACGCCGGCAGAACCGATAAGCGGGTTAATTTTGTTTTTGCTGAATTTATTCATCAATTTTGCCATTAATACACCGCTTGCGGTACCGATACAAAATGCAATTACGCCTAATACTAAAATGCCTAAAGTTTGTGGTTGCAGGAATTTATCTGCAACTAATTTTGCCCCGACTGATAAGCCAAGGAAAATTGTCACAATATTGATTAGCGCATTTTGTGCCGTATCATTTAAACGTTCCACCACACCACTGACACGCATTAAGTTACCGAAACAGAACATACCGAGTAACGGTGCCGCATCCGGCAGTAATAACGCCACAAGTAAGAGTAAGATAATCGGGAACAGAATTTTTTCTCGATTGCTTACCGTGCGTAATTGCACCATACGAATTTTGCGTTCGGCATCTGTGGTTAACGCTTTCATAATCGGCGGCTGAATCAACGGCACTAACGCCATATAAGAGTAAGCCGCTACTGCAATCGCACCGAGTAATTCAGGCGCAAGTTTACTTGCCAGATAGATTGCGGTCGGGCCGTCCGCACCACCGATAATACCAATCGCCGCCGCTTGCGGTAGAGTAAAGTCAATAATACCTAACCAGTTCAAACCTAAAGCGCCGAGTACGGTTGCGAAAATACCGAATTGTGCCGCCGCACCCAATAAGAGTGTACGAGGGTTCGCGAGTAACGGGCCAAAGTCCGTCATTGCGCCCACGCCCATAAAGATGATGAGTGGTGCAACACCATAACCAATTGCAACTTTATAGAATAGCGCTAGCACACCGGCGGTATAGCCCATATCTCCGGCAATCACTTCTAGCTCGTTTTGTACCGAAGGAGCAACTAGTGCAATCGCTTCTTTAATGCTGTGTACATCCAAACTTGCACTATTTACTTTCGCCGCAATAATCGCTAGCTGTTCGGTTGTGCCGTGATGTAACAGATTATCTAAAGCGGTCATTGCCAAACCGGCTTCCGGAATATTGGATAACAAACCGCCAAAGCCGATTGGCAGGAGAAGGAGCGGTTCAAAGCCACGGGCAATCGCAAGCCAGAGCAATAGCAGACTTACCGCAATCATAATCGCTTGTCCTAGCTCCATATGCATAATGCCCATGCCCTGAAACAGAGCGATAATACTTTCCATATCAACTCCTTATCGTTTAAGCAAGATTCATTAATACTTGATCAACTGCAACGACATCACCTTGTTTTGCCGCAATGCCTTGGACTTTGCCGGCTTTTGCCGCACAAATTTGAGTTTCCATTTTCATTGCTTCAAGAATTAATAACACATCGCCTTCCGCCACTTGTTGACCTTCGGTTACTTCGACTTTAAGAATGTTACCTGCCATCGGTGCTTTGACCGGTTCAGCATTTGCACTGGTTGCCGCCGGAGCCGCAACTTGTGGTGCGCGGTTGGGGCTGTTGGTGCAATATTAGTAATATCACCACCTTCACTGACTTTCACCACAAAGGCTTTGCCTTCAAGTTCAACCGTATAAACGGCTGGTTCGCCTGCTTTTGCTGTGTGAGAAGCGGTCGGTTTTGCCGCTTCTTTTGCAACTTCTGCGGTCGGAGCCGGTTCGAAGGCGACCGGATTATTACGATTTTCTAAGAATTTCCAACCGACTTGTTGGAATAACGCCACGATTAACACGTCATCAATCGTATTTTCTGAAAGCGTAATGCCTTTCTCTTTAGCTTGTGCGGTCACTTCCGCCACTAATTTATCGATTTCCGGTGCGATATGGTTTGCCGGACGATCGGTAATCGGCGCAAGACCTTCAAGCACACGTTCTTGTAACGCTTTATTAACCGGCGCAGGCGTACGACCGTATTCGCCTTTTAAAATACCGGCGGTTTCTTTGGCGATGGTTTTGTAGCGCTCGCCCATTAACACGTTCATTACTGCTTGGGTGCCGACAATTTGAGATGTTGGCGTAACAAGCGGAATATTACCGAGATCTTCACGTACGCGAGGGATTTCTTGTAATACAAGATCAAGTTTGTCACTTGCATTTTGTTGTTTTAACTGGCTTTCAAGGTTGGTTAACATACCGCCCGGCACTTGTGCAACTAAAATTCGGCTGTCTACACCACGTAATTGCCCTTCAAACTTCGCATATTTTTTACGAACGTCACGGAAGTAAGCTGAGATTTTTTCAAGTTGAGGGATATTCAAACCAGTGTCATAAGGTGTGCCTTGAAGTGTTGCGACAATAGATTCGGTTGCTGGATGACCATAAGTGCCGGACATTGAAGAAATTGAAGTATCTACACCATCAACACCTGCTTCAATCGCTTTTAATAATGCCATTTCCGCCATACCAGTGGTTGAGTGGCAGTGTAAGTGAAGCTCTACGTCATAACGTTTCTTAATTTCACTGACTAATTCGTACGCGACCATTGGGGTTAAGATACCTGACATATCTTTAATAACGAGAGAATCTACCCCAATTTCCAGTAATTGTTCGGTTACGTCTAACCACGTTTGTAAGGTGTGTACTGGACTGGTGGTATAACTTAACGTACCTTGCGCATGACCGCCATGTTTTTTGACCGCTTGTAATGCCGCTTGCATATTGCGAGGGTCATTTAACGCATCAAACACACGGAACACATCCATCCCGTTTTTGACGCAACGCTCCACAAAACGATCTACTACATCATCGGCATAATGACGATAGCCTAATAAATTTTGTCCGCGTAATAACATTTGCAACGGAGTATTTGGAATCGCTTTTTTCAATTCACGCAAACGTACCCAAGGATCTTCACCTAAAAAACGGATACAGCTATCAAAAGTCGCACCGCCCCATGCTTCTAAAGACCAATAGCCGATTTTATCTAATTCAGCCGCAATCGGTAACATATCGTCTAAACGTAGTCGTGTCGCAAACAAAGATTGGTGTGCATCACGTAAAACAACATCAGTAATCGCAATTTTTTTGTTTTGAATAGTCATGTTAAAAATCCTCTATTATTTTAATCCTTGTTGGCGACGGTGATGAGCGATAGCGGCTACAATCACAGGTCGTAAACGTTCTAAATCATTGATTGGAGTGCTGTTTGACACAGGTTTTGCCGCGGGAGCAGGGATAGGTTCAGGGAAGTATTTATTAATTAGCGTAGAAATGAAGCTAATTGCATAAATTAACACGATAAGGAAAAGTAACACAAAGCCCATTCCTGAAATCATCAAATTTATGCCTTCACCAAAAAGTTCTGCATTTGTCATAAATATATCCTTATTTGTGTGATGTTCTTTAAAGATAGGCAAGATCACTCTTTTCTGCAAATGGTTTAGCTCAGAAATGCGGAGCAGTTCACAAATTTTTTCTTCATTTGATTAAGATACAGTTGAAACTGGAGAGTGTTTTGCAAGTTTCACTCCAAATTTAACCGCTTGTATATTCTCTTATGGAAAAAATGGAAAGAAAATAGGCAGTAAAATCAAACTTACAATCGTAGATACGATAATGAGTGGTAAGCCTGCTTTAACATAGTCCATAAATTTATAACCGCCAATTGATAATACCATTGTGTTCGCAGGCATACCGATTGGTGTTGCATAGGCACAGGAACTACCGATAACAGTTGCCATTAATACTGCTCGTGGATCAGCTCCTAAAGAACTCGCAATTGATAAACAAATCGGTGCGAGTAGTGCTACGGTCGCAGTATTTGACATAAAATTAGTCAGTACACAGCTAATGATAAAGACGGTAGTCAATAATGCAAATGGACTTGGATTTGAACCTAATAAACCAATGACAAAATTAGCAATATCTTTACCTGCCCCTGTATTGTTTAATGCAGTAGCAAGAGCTAAAGTACCACCAAATAAGAAAATGACTTGACTGTCGATAGATGCATAGGCTTGTTTTTCGTTCATTACTCCTGTGACAACCAGTAATAATGCACCTACGCAAGCTGATACATAGAGTTTTATACCTATTACATCTTCAAGTACCATTGCTAATAAAGTACCGACTAAGATGATAAGTGAGAGCCATTGCTTCCAAGTAACTACATCTGCTGTTTCTTTTTTGTTGCCGTATATAGAATTTTCGATACTTAAATTTTCTGTATTAGGTAAAAAACGATAACCTATCAGTATGAAGTACAGAATCCCAACAATAAGAATGGGTAAACCGACTTTGGCATACTCAAAAAAACCGAATTTGAGATTGACTTGTTCTAAAATACCTTGTGCGATTAAGTTACCAGGTGCGCCGATAAGTGATAAGTTGCCACCCATTGCCGCAAAAAAACCAGTGGCATTAACAGACGTGAACGGGCAAATCCTGATTTGGTCGCAATGCCTACAACAACAGGAATTAGAATAGTCGCTGTGCCAGTATTGGATAATACACCAGACATCAGCCCGGTAACGAGCATTAAGACAATGGTAAGTTGCCGTTCGGTTTTGGCAAATTTTGAAACCAAACCTCCGATTTTATTTGCCATACCTGTTTCAAACAATGCTCCACCAATGACAAACATTCCAACAAATAAAATCACGTTACTATCTATAAAACCTAGAAAGGCTTCCTTCGGACTCAGCACGCCAGTTAAAATTAAACCAATACAAACAATCATTGCGGTAACAGCGAGAGGTAATTTTTCCCATACAAACATCACGACGGCGAAAAGTAAAAAGAGTAGTGTTATCGTACTTGCGACCATAATTGCCTCCAAGAGTGAATTTCTGAATTTTGGGTATAAGAAACCCCATACACACAAGTGTATGTATGGGGAGATTTTTTTTGATAAGACGTTATTTACTATTTGATGAAATCAACGTGTTTGCAGATTTCTTCAATCGCTTTGTCTTTGCGTTCGTTGAAGATAACTTTATTTTCTTCAAAAATATTGCGACCGTGGGTATCAATAGACACAATTAACGGACCGAACTCTTTCACTTTGCATACCCAAAGCGTTTCAGGCATACCGAGGTCTTTCCATTGTGCATCAACAATTTCTTCTACACATTCAGCCGCCAATACTGCACAGCCAGCAGGGAATACACAATGTAATGCTTTATAATCGCGACAGCCTTCCATTGTGCCTTGTCCCATACCGCCTTTACCAACGATTACCTTCACGCCGGTTTGCTTGATAAATTCTTTCTCGAATTTTTCCATTCGCATTGAAGTAGTTGGACCGACCGAAACCATTTCATATTTATCATCACCAAGCGGTCGAATAATTGGACCTGCATGGAATATTGCACCACCGTTGATATCCACTGGTAATTCACGTCCGTTATTGATTAAACGACGGTGTGCCACATCACGACAAGTGACGATATAACCGTTCAAATAAATGATGTCGCCAATGTTGATGTCTTCCAAGTCTTCTGCTTTGATTGGTGTGGTCAAGATTTTTTTGTCGCTCATAGTGTCACCCCCGAATGTGAAGTAATGGTGTAGTTGAGGTCTTTATCGAAAATAATATGTCCTTTGCGGTGTGCCCAACAGCCCACATTTACACTTACACCGATAACTGACGGATGGCGAGCGGTATTTTCAATGTTTACCCCTAATACTGACATTCTACCCATTAAGCCTTGTGGACCTAAACCGATACTATTGATTCCATCCTCTAATAGTTGCTCCATATAAGTCGCTTTTTCATTTGAGTTACGTTCACCTAGAGGACGAAATAATGCTTTTTTAGATTGTACTGCTTGCAGTTTCAACGGAAGTTGCAATTCCTACACCAACTAATAATGGCGGACAGGCATTTAAACCGTAACTAGTCATCACATCCAACACAAATTTGGTTACACCTTCGTATCCTTCACCTGGCATAAGCACTTTTGCTTGTCCAGGTAATGAACAACCACCGCCTGCCATATAAGTATCTAATTCCAGTTTGTCACTGTCCGGTATAATTTCCCAAAATACACTTGGTGTGCCTTTACCTACATTCAAACCGGTATTATATTCATCAAAGGTCTCCACACTGTTATGGCGTAACGGCGCTTCTTTAGTCGCTTGAATAACCGATTCTTTTAATAGTGCTTCAAGCTCACCAATGTAAGGGAAATTAGCTCCGCATTTCACAAAAAATTGAATTACACCAGTGTCTTGGCAACTTGGACGATTTAATTTTTTGGCTAAACGTTGGTTATCGAACATTGCACCGTAAATAATTTTTGGTAATTGTTCTTCCTCTTTCTTACGTAATTCTTCTAATTTTGCCATTACGTCGTCAGGTAATACTTTACCGGTAAAACCGACAAATTTAGCAATGGTATCAGTTAGATAACGTATGCCTTCTTCTTTTGTCATCATAGATCACCCCATTTGGATTTGATTTGTTTAGCCTTTCGACTTCCCACTAAATTAAACAAAGCTTTGATATGGCGAATAGTACTGAAGAAGTATAAAATAAGTCCAATACGATTTTTTGCATACTAGGTATAGGTAAATGCCTATATAATGATAAATGGTTGAATTTTATGAATTTTTTGAGAATCTTTGATGGAATTTAACCGCTTGTAAGCTAAAAAAGAGGAAAAAAGATGGAATTTCGGCAATTTAAATATGTATTAAAAGTAGCAGAAGAGCGTAATTTTTCCAATGCGGCGAAAAAATTATTCATTTCTCAACCATCATTGAGCCAATTTATTCAAAAAGTGGAAGAAGAGGTTGGTTCACCTTTGTTTGATCGTAGTGTTTCGCCGTTAAAATTAACTTATGTCGGGGAGCTTTATGTAGAAAAAGCTAAAGCAATAATAGATATTCAACACCAATTTGAGCAAAAAGTAGATGATATTTTGAATGTCAAACGTGGAAGAGTGACGATCGGTAGTACACCATTCCGTAGTGCTTACTTACTTTCGAGAGTATTGCCGCTTTTTAGCCAACAATATCCAAAAATTGATATATTTTTAAAAGAAGATAGTACCCGTAATTTAGAAGAAATGGTTACACATGGATATGTTGATTGTGCTATTTCATTATTACCTGTCAACGAAAAATATTTTGATTATGAAATATTATTTGAAGAACGAATGTTGTTAGCAATCCCTCCGGAACATGGAATTGCTAAAGAACTAGGGTTAAAAGCCGGTGATCATTCTTTTAGTCAAAGAGTATGTTTAGAACAATTTAAACAGAGCCGTTTTATTAAAATGAATAAAAATCATAAATTACATGAGATGCTTATTAAGCAGTGTGAATTAGCCGGTTATGTACCTGAAATTGCCTTGGAAACAGAAAGTATGACTACGGCTCAATCGTTAGCGGGAGCAGGGTTAGGTGTAGCATTATTACCTGAAACATTAGTGTCAAAAAATCATTTTGATAAAGAACCCTGCTATGGAGAGCTAGATATACGTCGAACAGTTATAATCATTTATCGTAAAAATAGTTATTTATCACGTGCGACACGTGCATTTATTCAGTCACTACGTGAATTGACCCAATGTCCGTTCTCATCCGAAAAAATGTAGCAAAACGTGGTTTTCCTTGTTTGGTAAGACCTCGATATTTATACGTAATCAAACTTCCGATAGGTGGTGGATTTTCACGATCTTTATCTTTAAAACCGGAGCCGATACGAAAACGTCCACGCTGGTTTTCACAAGTGATTGCGCCCAGTTTATCGCGATATTTCCCTTTGCCGTTATGGTGAGCAATGACGATACATTCTTCATCTAATACAGGTTTTAATTTGAGAATTTGTGCAGAACGTCCTTTTATGTAAGCAGTATTCGGATTACGTACCACAACGCCTTCGCCGTATTGGTCAAGTACTTGCTGATAGAATTGCATTAAATGGGCTTTATCTTGAATCGGAATCTGTTCAATAATTTGAATATAAGGGGTAGGGTGCTGTGAAAGATAATTTTTCAATGTAGTTAATCTTTCAAATAGATTGCCATTAGCATTCGGCACATCAAAAACATAGAGTTTCAGTTTATACCAGCCTTTTGGCTCATTGGCTCTGGTGATACTTGAGATTTCTTCAAATTGTCCTCTTTCGCTAAAAAGTTCGCCATCAATCGCAAAAGGTGGGAAATCTTTAATAAAATAGTCCGGAGGCGCAAGCGGATTACCTTGGCGGCTGATAAGTTGCTTGCCGTCCCAATAGCCCCGTACACCATCCAGTTTTTCGCTCATTACCCAGCCGTTTATATCTTGATCTCGATATTGACCTAGTAACATCAAGTCTGGTGTTTTGGCAAAAAGTGATGTACTAAAGCATAAAAGTATAAAAAGGAGAGTTTTCATATTGCTTACCTATTAAGAAAAGAGGTAATCCAATATACACAGGATCGAACAAGCGGTCTGATTCTAAGAAAATTTTTCCGATCAGGATCGCAAAATTTTTATCAAACTAGACCGCTTGTATAGTGAGAAATTGATTAGCGTACCGTTTGAACTAATGCTGAGATGTCTGCAGAGAATTGTTCCGAGCTAGCCATTTCTGCAATTTGCTCATGTGAGTATTGCTTAGCATTGTAAACCACCACAATACTTGTATCGCCAACTTGTAGGAAGTTGCTTTCGCCAAATTCAGTATAGCGGGTAGCACCGATACTGATCACTGCTTTTGCCGGATAGTTTGCTTGCTTAAGTAATTCGGCAATATGATTCATTGGCCCTTGATCCGGTTGGTTATTCATCTTATCTACAATCCAGTTCAGCGACTTTTGATGAAAATAACTATAACTTACCGCCGGGCTATCTTCGCCATATACATTAAGTTTACCGTCACGTTTATGGAAACAAGCAATATTGTAATTATCTAAAATACCACCTTGTGCAAAATGATCTAAAGGAATAAGTGTTTCAGAGATCCCTTTTGACGCATTACCCCAGTTTTTCTTTTCACAAATTTTACGTGCATTCGGACGGCGAATAGAGCAGTCATTATAAGCGGCAAAATGGGTAGGCTTGAGGGCGATGACTTGATTGTTTTGATATTCAATTTCGCAAATCAATGCAACTTCCGGTTCAATTTGCAGATTGTCAGCATCATTTGGAAAAGTAATCGTATCGTGAGATAGGGGATAAGTTGCGAGGAATTGTTCCGTTGGGTTTAAGGTTTGGCTTGGCACGTAGAAAGGAAAAATCGCTTTCGGTTGAATCGCTTCTTCAGTCTTTACTTGCAAGAAATCAGCCGCTTCGCCCGCTTGCTCTAAATGACCGGCAAAATTTCCCGCTACGCCTAAACCAATAAAATGTTCTTTTTGCATGATATCTACCTCTATATAAATAAGTTATACGGAATGTAGCGATTAATTTTAGAAAAAGAAAGTGAATTTTTAGGAAAAGTAAGGATGCGCTATTTGCCGTTTAAAGATGGGGGTTGTTACTTTTTTAACAGAAAAATAATAAAAAATATTCGAATTGTATTAAATGTATTCTCTTAATCACTTTTTCAAGATTTTTTTTGCAAAAAGTGCTTGCAAGGATTTCATATTTCTCTATAATGCACCACACACAACGACGCACTGTTGTGAACGATAAAAGTTAGATTTCAGTGCGTCGTTTCTTTTTGTTCTTTAACAATATATCAGACAATCTGTGTGGGCACTTGTTGATTGACTTGATTTTAAAAATATTATTTAAAACTTGAAGTCTTAATAGGTGCTTAAACTAGAAATTCATTTTTACTTTTAAAGTAATATGTAAACTTAGCTAAGCAGTTTATTGAGCGATTAAACTTTTTGAATTGAAGAGTTTGATCATGGCTCAGATTGAACGCTGGCGGCAGGCTTAACACATGCAAGTCGAACGGTAACAGGGATTAGCTTGCTAATTTGCTGACGAGTGGCGGACGGGTGAGTAATGCTTGGGAATCTGGCTCATGGAGGGGGATAACTACGGGAAACTGTAGCTAATACCGCGTAATATCTTCGGATTAAAGTGTGGGACCGCAAGGCCACATGCCATGAGATGAGCCCAAGTGGGATTAGGTAGTTGGTGGGGTAAAGGCCTACCAAGCCGACGATCTCTAGCTGGTCTGAGAGGATGACCAGCCACACTGGAACTGAGACACGGTCCAGACTCCTACGGGAGGCGACAGTGGGGAATATTGCACAATGGGGGGAACCCTGATGCGGCCATGCCGCGTGAATGAAGAAGGCCTTCGGGTTGTAAAGTTCTTTCGGTAGCGAGGAAGGTATCAAATTTAATAGATTTGGTAATTGACGTTAACTACAGAAGAAGCACCGGCTAACTCCGTGCCAGCGTACCGCGGTAATACGGAGGGTGCGAGCGTTAATCGGAATAACTGGGCGTAAAGGGCACGCAGGCGGTTGATTAAGTGAGATGTGAAAGCCCCGGGCTTAACCTGGGAATTGCATTTCATACTGGTCAACTAGAGTACTTTAGGGAGGGGTAGAATTCCACGTGTAGCGGTGAAATGCGTAGAGATGTGGAGGAATACCGAAGGCGAAGGCGACCCCTTGGGAATGTACTGACGCTCATGTGCGAAAGCGTGGGGAGCAAACAGGATTAGATACCCTGGTAGTCCACGCTGTAAACGCTGTCGATTTGGGGATTGGACTTTAAGTTTGGTGCCCGAAGCTAACGTGATAAATCGACCGCCTGGGGAGTACGGCCGCAAGGTTAAAACTCAAATGAATTGACGGGGGCCCGCACAAGCGGTGGAGCATGTGGTTTAATTCGATGCAACGCGAAGAACCTTACCTACTCTTGACATCCAAAGAAGAACTCAGAGATGAGTTTGTGCCTTCGGGAACTTTGAGACAGGTGCTTTGCATGGCTGTCGTCAGCTCGTGTTGTGAAATGTTGGGTTAAGTCCCGCAACGAGCGCAACCCTTATCCTTTGTTGCCAGCGGTTCGGCCGGGAACTCAAAGGAGACTGCCAGTGATAAACTGGAGGAAGGTGGGGATGACGTCAAGTCATCATGGCCCTTACGAGTAGGGCTACACACGTGCTACAATGGCGTATACAGAGGGAAGCAATATGGCGACATGGAGCGAATCTCACAAAGTACGTCTAAGTCCGGATTGGAGTCTGCAACTCGACTCCATGAAGTCGGAATCGCTAGTAATCGCAAATCAGAATGTTGCGGTGAATACGTTCCCGGGCCTTGTACACACCGCCCGTCACACCATGGGAGTGGGTTGTACCAGAAGTAGATAGCTTAACCGCAAGGGGGGCGTTTACCACGGTATGATTCATGACTGGGGTGAAGTCGTAACAAGGTAACCGTAGGGGAACCTGCGGTTGGATCACCTCCTTACCAAGAATTGAGCGACTGCAAGTGTTCACACAGATTGTTTGATAGAAGAAGACGAAAACGGATATTATCCGGCATCCTTTTGGGTCTGTAGCTCAGGTGGTTAGAGCGCACCCCTGATAAGGGTGAGGTCGGTGGTTCAAGTCCACTCAGACCCACCACTCTAAATGAGTGAAAGCTGAAAGGAGAGGGGGGATATCAGTCATGATATATGGGGATATAGCTCAGCTGGGAGAGCGCCTGCCTTGCACGCAGGAGGTCAGCGGTTCGATCCCGCTTATCTCCACCAATCATCATGACTAAGTGAATAAGTAAAAGATTTGTTTATTTAGTCATGATGATAAGTCAAATTATTGTCTTAAATTGTTCTTTAAAAAATTGGAAACAAGCTGAAAAACTGAGAGATTTTTCAAGTTCGTTAAAGCGAAAGCGATAACGAATACATTGAAAGTCTGAGTAGTTAAAAAATCTTGACTGAACAAAAGCAGTCAAGTGTTTAGTTTAAAAACTGACGTTAAATGTGAAGTTTGAAAGAATAAGAACATTTGAGGTTGTATAGTTAAGTGACTAAGCGTACACGGTGGATGCCTTGGCAATCAGAGGCGAAGAAGGACGTGCTAATCTGCGAAAAGCTTGGATGAGTTGATAAGAAGCGTTTAATCCAAGATATCCGAATGGGGAAACCCAGTAGATGAAGAATCTACTATTATTAAGTGAATACATAGCTTAATAAGGCAAACCGGGAGAACTGAAACATCTAAGTACCCCGAGGAAAAGAAATCAACCGAGATTCTGTGAGTAGCGGCGAGCGAAAGCGGAGGAGCCTTCAAACGATAGCATTCGATTTAGGAGAATGAGCTGGGAAGCTCAACGACACAGGGTGATAGTCCCGTATTCGAAAAATTGATAGTGGTACTAAGTTTGAGATAAGTAGGGCGGGACACGAGAAATCCTGTTTGAAGATGGGGGGACCATCCTCCAAGGCTAAATACTCCTGATTGACCGATAGTGAACCAGTACTGTGAAGGAAAGGCGAAAAGAACCCCAGTGAGGGGAGTGAAATAGAACCTGAAACCGTGTACGTACAAGCAGTGGGAGCCTCTTTGTGGGGTGACTGCGTACCTTTTGTATAATGGGTCAGCGACTTATATTTTGTAGCGAGGTTAACTGAATAAGGGAGCCGAAGGGAAACCGAGTCTTAACTGGGCGATTGAGTTGCAAGGTATAGACCCGAAACCCGGTGATCTAGCCATGGGCAGGTTGAAGATTGGGTAACACTAATTGGAGGACCGAACCGACTAATGTTGAAAAATTAGCGGATGACTTGTGGCTGGGGGTGAAAGGCCAATCAAACCGGGAGATAGCTGGTTCTCCCCGAAATCTATTTAGGTAGAGCCTTGAGCGGACACCTTCGGGGGTAGAGCACTGTTTCGGCTAGGGGGTCCATCCCGGATTACCAACCCGATGCAAACTGCGAATACCGAAGAGTGATACTCAGGAGACACACGGTGGGTGCTAACGTCCATCGTGGAGAGGGAAACAACCCAGACCGCCAGCTAAGGTCCCAAAGTACTAGTTAAGTGGGAAACGAAGTGGGAAGGCTTAGACAGCTAGGATGTTGGCTTAGAAGCGACCACCATTTAAAGAAAGCGTAATAGCTCACTAGTCGAGTCGGCCTGCGCGGAAGATGTAACGGGGCTAAAACTAGTCACCGAAGTCTGCGGCATCAATGGAAACATTGTTGGGTAGGGGAGCGTTCTGTAAGCGGATGAAGCTGAATTGAGAAGTTTGGTGGACGTATCAGAAGTGCGAATGCTGACATAAGTAACGACAAAACGAGTGAAAAACTCGTTCGCCGGAAGACCAAGGGTTCCTGTCCAACGTTAATCGGGGCAGGGTGAGTCGGCCCCTAAGGCGAGGCTGAAAAGCGTAGTCGATGGGAAACGGGTTAATATTCCCGTACTTGGTATAACTGCGATGTGGGGACGGAGAAGGTTAGGTTATCAGACTGTTGGATGTCTGTTTAAGCCGGTAGGTGGGAATTTTAGGCAAATCCGGAATTCCGTTAACACCGAGAAGTGATGACGAGTCTCTACGGAGATGAAGTAACCGATACCACGCTTCCAGGAAAAGCCACTAAGCTTCAGGTTATACTAAACCGTACTATAAACCGACACAGGTGGTCAGGTAGAGAATACTCAGGCGCTTGAGAGAACTCGGGTGAAGGAACTAGGCAAAATAGCACCGTAACTTCGGGAGAAGGTGCGCCGGCGTAGATTGTAAGCGTTTACCGCTGAAGGTTGAACCGGTCGAAGATACCAGCTGGTCGCAACTGTTTATTAAAAACACAGCACTCTGCAAACACGAAAGTGGACGTATAGGGTGTGATGCCTGCCCGGTGCTGGAAGGTTAATTGATGGTGTTATCGAAAGAGAAGCTCCTGATCGAAGCCCCAGTAAACGGCGGCCGTAACTATAACGGTCCTAAGGTAGCGAAATTCCTTGTCGGGTAAGTTCCGACCTGCACGAATGGCATAATGATGGCCAGGCTGTCTCCACCCGAGACTCAGTGAAATTGAAATCGCCGTGAAGATGCGGTGTACCCGCGGCTAGACGGAAAGACCCCGTGAACCTTTACTATAGCTTGACACTGAACATTGAATTTTGATGTGTAGGATAGGTGGGAGCCTTTGAAGCAGTCACGCCAGTGATTGTGGAGGCGTCCTTGAAATACCACCCTTTAACGTTTGATGTTCTAACGAAGATTGCGGAACGCGGTCTCGGACAGTGTCTGGTGGGTAGTTTGACTGGGGCGGTCTCCTCCCAAAGAGTAACGGAGGAGCACGAAGGTTTGCTAATCACGGTCGGACATCGTGAGGTTAGTGCAATGGTATAAGCAAGCTTAACTGCGAGACAGACAAGTCGAGCAGGTGCGAAAGCAGGTCATAGTGATCCGGTGGTTCTGAATGGAAGGGCCATCGCTCAACGGATAAAAGGTACTCCGGGGATAACAGGCTGATACCGCCCAAGAGTTCATATCGACGGCGGTGTTTGGCACCTCGATGTCGGCTCATCACATCCTGGGGCTGAAGTAGGTCCCAAGGGTATGGCTGTTCGCCATTTAAAGTGGTACGCGAGCTGGGTTTAGAACGTCGTGAGACAGTTCGGTCCCTATCTGCCGTGGGCGTTGGAGAATTGAGAGGGGTCGCTCCTAGTACGAGAGGACCGGAGTGGACGCATCACTGGTGTTCCAGTTGTCTCGCCAGAGGCACTGCTGGGTAGCTACATGCGGAAGAGATAAGTGCTGAAAGCATCTAAGCACGAAACTTGCCTCAAGATGAGTTCTCCCCGACTATAAGTCGGTAAGGGTTGTTGGAGACTACGACGTAGATAGGTGTGGTGTGTAAGCGTAGTGATACGTTGAGCTAACACATACTAATTGCCCGAGAGGCTTAACTATACAACGCTCAAGTGTTTTTGGGCACTACACTCAGTAACGGCTTGTTTCGAATTTAAAGTGCGAATAAAAAGCAGATAAAGAATAAGAAAATAGACAAATAAAGACAAAGGCAATAGCTGAAGTCATCAATAGAATATTCTGGCGACCAGAGTGCTGTGGCTCTACCTGATTCCATTCCGAACTCAGAAGTAAAACGCAGTAACGCCGATGGTAGTGTGGGGTTTCCCCATGTGAGAGTAGGGCATCGCCAGATTGAATTTAGTGCGAAAGCAAAGACAAAGAAGTAGAACCCCAGAGTTAGTGATAGCTCTGGGGTTTTTGCTTTTTCAAGACTTTATTTTTCATTGCTTTGTTGTTTTTATTCTTTTTCCTGATTCATTTCTTCCTTTCTTTCTTTTTTCTTTATTCTCTCATTTATTTATTCCTAGATTTAGCCCTGACTGTTTTATATATGCGTATGATTTTTTAGTAGATTTGTAGCAAATAAGGGAAATTTGACCGCTTGTTTGGGAAAACGATTCTATGTGTTGTTAAATGATAAAAATGGTGGGAAATTCCGGATTTACAATAAAAATGTTGGAAGCCATTGAATAATATAATCGCCAAGGTGTGGGTTTAGGAGATCAAGATATTTTAAATATACTGTTTCGGCATACTTGGTTGTCTTTATATCGAAAATATAATTATCAATTTGGTAATTACTCTTACTTACAGCAATTAAATCATTTTAAATTGTATTCGTAGATTATAGATATTGATGAAGTGTAGCCGTTAGTTATTCACTATAATTGTGCTTATAAATTGTTGGTTGCCGGCTGTGAAAATCGATTGGATATTAGAATAAACGTTCAGAATAAAAAAGCGGTCAATCTGCCCTACTTTACAGATTGACCGCAAGGTGGCGTATTATGCCACGAGTTTTAGATTATTGTTGTTTTGTTGGAATAATTTTCGTTGCGTCCCAGAAATCAATGTGAGCATTGACAACCGGGGCAATGATATTAGAGCGAATAACAAAGTCACCGAAAGCCTCATTCGCTTGACGCTCAGTTGCCCAACGTGCGACTAATTGGTCAATTTCATTCACAATTTCTGGTAAAGTAATATTTTCTTTATATAAGCGAGGAATACGCAAACCTGCACGATCGCCGCCGATATGTAGGTTATAACGTCCAACCGCTTTACCAACTAAACCAATTTCCGCCAACATTGCTCGTCCGCGACCATTTGGGCGACCGGTGATACGGGTAATAATACTTTCATCGGAAACGTGATGTTTACTCAGAACTTTATCGAGTTCAGTAATAAAATCCGGTAATACGCGTTCCGCTTCTGCCATGGCTAATGGGCAAGTTGGTAAGGATACGCAAGACATCGCATTCTCACGCAATTTTGAGATTTCTTGGATTAATCCGTATTGGCGAGCTATCGCCTCAATTTGTGCTTTATCTTGTTCCGCCACATTAGCCACAATCAGATTTTGATTAGCTGTGATACGAAAATCACCTTTGTGTACTTTAGCGAGTTCCAAAACACCTGTCATTAAAGGTTTTTCAGGTTTATCGGTAATACGACCACTTTCAATGAATAAGGTTAAGTGCCAGTTATTGTCGATACCTTTTACCCAGCCGATACGGTCGCCTCGCTCGGTAAATTCATATGGACGTGTCGGTTCGAATTTGATATTCATACAACGTTCCACTTCCGCTCTAAAGCCGTCAAGCGTCATATTTTGTACGGTATAACGTACACGTGCATTTTTACGATCAGAACGGTTACCGAAATCACGTTGGGTTTTTACCACGCCTTCGGCGGCAAGCGTGTGTTCCAATGGTACGAAGCCGAGTGAATAAGCTACATTCGGATAAGTTTTGGTATTACCGTGTTCGAAGGACAATCCGCCACCGACTAATACGTTAAAGCCACATAGCTGTCCGTTTTCATCTTGAATCGCAATAAAGTTTAAATCGTTGGCATATACATCCACATCGTTAAGTGGTGGAATAGCAACCGCGGTTTTAAATTTACGCGGTAGGAAGGTTTTACCGAGAATCGGCTCATCTTCAATTTTGAGTAAATCGTCCGAACTTTCGACTTTTTTGCCATCGACCCAAACATCTAAGTAGCCACGAGAACGAGGTAGGAGATGTTCAGAGATTTTTTTGGCAAACTCATACGCTTGTTGGTGTAGTTCGCTTTCAATCGGATTTGAAGTACAAAGTACATTACGATTCATATCAGTCGCAGTCGCAATGGAATCCAAACCGATACTATGTAACAAACGGTGCATCGGTTGTAATTTGCCTTTTGGTACACCGTGATATTGGAATGTTTGGCGATTGGTTAAACGAATCGACTGATAACGAGTATGTTCACGGGCAAATTTATCAATTTCAATCCATTGATAAGGTTTGATAATACCGCCGGGTAAGCGGCAACGTAGTAACATAAATTTTAACGGCTCAAGTTTTTCTTCTAAACGTTCGGCACGAATATCACGGTCGTCTTGTTCATACATACCGTGGAAGCGAATTAATTGGAAATTATCGCCTTTAAAGCCACCGGTTAAGCCGTCTTTTAAATCCTCTAAAATCGTACCACGTAAGAAATTACTGTCGGTTTTTAAACGCTCGTTGTCAGATAACGGTTTTTCTTGCCACTCTAAGCCTTTGGTTTTTTTATCACTCATTTTCTCACTCCTAAATTCCACTGATTTTTAATAAACATCACGTTGATAACGTTTTTCTTCACGTAAATTATCTAAATATTCTTCTGCTTCATCCGCATTTAGATTACCTTGCTGTGCAATGACATCTAATAACGCTTGATTAACATCTTTCGCCATACGGCTTGCATCGCCACACACATAAATATAAGCCCCTTGTTGTAGCCATTGCCATAGTGTTTCGGCTTCTTCACGGATCTTGTCTTGTACATAAATTTTTTGCTCCTGATCACGTGACCACGCAAAGCTATATTTATGTAGGAAACCGTCTTTAGCAAATTGTTGCCATTCAGTTTGATAGAGGAAATCGGAAGCGAAATGTTGATTACCAAAAATCAGCCAGTTTTTACCTTCAGCTTCATCAGCAAGACGTTGTTGTACAAAGGATCTGAATGGTGCGATACCAGTACCGGAACCGATCATAATGATCGGTTTGGAAGAATCTTGTGGTAATTTGAAATTGTCGTTATGTTCAATAAAAATTCGCACTTGTCCGTCTTCTTCCACACGATCGGCTAAATAACTTGATGCACCGCCGGCACGTACTTTGCCATTATGTTCATAGCGAACAACCCCAACACTAAGATGTACTTCTTCGCCAACTTCAGCTTGTGCGGAGGAAATTGAATATAAACGAGGAGTTAACGGACGTAGTAAAGCAATAAATTGCTCAGCAGAGAGTGTTGCCGGATAGCGATTAAGTACATCGACAAGCGGTGTATTTTGTACAAAATTTTGTAATTGCTCACTGTTCGCTACAATCGCGTCTAATTCTGAGTGATTGGCGAGTGCCGCATAGTTTTTAACGAAAGCCACTGTGTTTTGAGTTAATTCAAATTGCGTTTGTAAAGCAGTAGATAACGGTAGCGTTTGATCTTGCAGAGTTACTTGTTCTTCTCCAGTTAAACCGATAGCAGTCAGGATTTCATTTACCAATGCAGGATCGTTTTCAAAATAAACACCCAGTACATCGCCAGATTGGTAGCTCAAATCGGATCCGCTTAAATCAAACTCTAAATGACGTACATCTTTTTCTGCATCCTTAGCCGTGATACGTTGATTAGTCATTAAGGTTGCAGGAAAAGGGTTCTCTTTATTGTATTTTGATTGGTTCGTTGCTACGGAGCTTTGAGATGTTGTTGATGCTAAATTCGCCGTTACACCTTCGTTATTTTTAGCTTTAATGATGTCGACAATCTCATTGATCCACTGATCCGCAGTTGCTTGGAAATCTAAATCGGCATCAACGCGATCAAATAAACGAGAACCACCTAACTCCTCAAAACGACGATCAAAATCTTTGCCGGCTTGGCAGAAATTTGGATAAGAAGAATCGCCTAAGCCTAATACGGCAAATTGCAAGCGGTCTAATTTCGGTGCTTTTTTACCATTGATTAGCTTTAATAACAGCACACCTTCTTCCGGTGCTTCGCCTTCGCCTTGTGTAGATGTTACCAATAATACGAGTTTTTCATCGGCAATATTTTTGGCTTTATAATCTTTTAGAGATGTACGTGTGACATTTACTCCGATAGCTGTTAAACGCTCCGTTAATTTATCGGCAACTGATTTGGCATTGCCGGTTTGTGAAGCGGAAAGGACAGTCACTTTAAGTGGTTCTGTTGCCACTAAAGCGGTTGAATCAGAAGTGTTTTTTGCAAAATGTTCAGCAATACTCTTTACACCTTGAGCTTTTGCCCAGGTATAACCAGATAGCCATGCCAGTTGTAAATGATTTAAATTTGCTAAAACTTGGACAGTATCAGTAGATAAAGGTAATTCCCCTTTATTTTCAACGCTCATATAAAATCCCCACGTTTAAAAAATATTTCAATAGTGTATTTATAGAGGGATTTTATTATTCTTAAAAATACTAACAGGGAATAGTTTAGAGCTGAATGGAATATAAAATGTTAAATGAGCGGTTAGATTAGCATTTATAAGAGAATTTATGGTTAGCGAAGATAAAACTTGAGATTCTTATTCATTTTAGGAATATTAATAAAGATTTTGCTATGTGTTTATGTCGTTTATAAGCATAAAAAAGCGGTCTAAATTTGCAAACTTTTAGCAAATTTAGACCGCTTGTGTTTAAGGTGAATCTTTATTCAGTCGCGAGAATCATCCCTGCGGCAACCGTGTGATAGGTCGCTTCATCAATTAAAATAAATGAGCCCGTCGCAACATTTTGTGCATAAGTGGTAGCGGTAATCGGCTTTTGTAAGCTGAGTTGTACTTTGCCAATATCGTTTAATTTCAAGCTGTCCGCTTCGCTGAAATTGCTCAAGGTTTTTACATCAAGCACGTGATCAACTGCTGTCACTTTAGTAAATACAGTTTGTGTGGTGTGCTTCAGTAAATATTTACGTGCCGGATTTAATGCACGTTGGTCAAACCAACATACCGTAGCAGTTAAGCGTTTTGTGGCGATAATCGGTGAATGTTGTGCCACAAAAGTATCGCCACGAGAAATATCAATATCATCCGCTAAACGAATCGTGACTTGCTCACCAGCAACCGCACTTTGCACGATACCATTCGGGCTAATAATTTCCGATACGGTCGAGGTGTAGCCATTCGGTTCGATTCGAATCGTATCGCCAACACTCACCGAACCTGCCTCAATTCTGCCTTGATAACCTCGGAAATCATCCGCTTTATCTTGATCTAAACGGCTGACTAACTGCACCGGAAAATGAAAATCTGTCGCACGTTCCGATAAATTCTCGTTGCTCGGTAAGTTTTCTAAAATGGTGAGTAACGGCTCTCCGTCATACCAAGGTGTGCGTTCGCTTTTATGAACGATATTGTCGCCTTGCAACGCAGAAACCGGTACAAATTGCACCTGTTGAATGCCAAGCTGATCGGCTAACTTGCGGTAAGCGGTGGTAATTGCTTCAAATTTTGCAACATCAAAATCCAATAAATCCATTTTATTTACCGCCACAATAACATGTGGTGTCCGTAAATGTTTTAGGATTGCCGAATGACGTTTGGTTTGTGGCAACAATTCCAATTCTGCTTGGCTAAAATCTAATTGTGAAGCATCAATCAACACCACAGCAACATTAGCAGTTGAAGCACCGGTCACCATATTACGCGTATATTGTTCATGTCCTGGTGTGTCGGCAATGATAAATTTGCGTTTGGCGGTGGAGAAATAACGGTATGCCACATCAATTGTGATACCTTGCTCACGTTCTGCTTCTAAGCCGTCGGTTAGAATCGAAAAATCAATGACTTCACCGGCATTTTTAGATTTATTCAAACTTAATAACTGGTCGCTTAATAGGGCTTTGCTATCGTAAAGTAAACGCCCGATTAACGTGCTTTTACCATCATCTACGCTACCGGCAGTGATGAAACGAAGTGGGGCATATTGGTTTAAATTGCTCATATTATTGTCCTTTTTATTCCTAGCACGGCAAAGCCGTACTAGGTTATGTATAGTGTTGCCCTGCTGGGGAAAATTGAGTGCTTAGCTTAGAAGTAACCTTGTTTTTTACGTTGTTCCATTGTCGCTTCGCTAGCTCGGTCATCCATACGGGTGGCAGAGCGTTCTGAAATTTCGGCGACTGCGGTTTCTTTGATAATATCTGCCGGTGTTGCGGCAGTGCTAGCAACTGGGCAAGTACAGCTAATATCACCTACGGTACGGAAACGTACCGAAACCAGCTTGCTTTCCTCATTCGCTTGTTTTGGTGTCAGCGGAGTAACCGGCACAAGTAAGCCGTTACGTTCTACTACTTCACGCTCATGTGCATAATAAATCGGCGGTAATTCGAGTTTTTCACGTTCGATATATTGCCAAATATCGAGTTCTGTCCAGTTAGAAATCGGGAACACACGCATATTTTCGCCTTTATGTAATTTAGCATTATAAAGCGACCATAATTCCGGGCGTTGTGCTTTTGGATCCCATTGACCAAATTCATCACGGAACGAGAAAATGCGTTCTTTGGCACGAGCTTTTTCTTCATCTCGTCTTGCACCACCCATTAAGGCATCAAAACCGTTGGCTTCAATCGTTTCTAATAAAGTGACCGCTTGTGCCGCATTACGAGAATCAGTTTCTTTGCGTAACACTACCGTGCCTTTAGCGATTGAATCTTCGACGTGACCGACGACTAATTTTGCATTTAATTTTCTCACTTGTTCGTCACGGAATTGAATCACTTCGGGATAATTATGCCCTGTGTCGATATGTACTAATGGGAACGGCGCACTAAATCACGTCCCTCGAGTTGAAATGCTTTACGTGCCAGAGCAAGTAAAACCACAGAATCCTTACCACCGGAGAACAACAATGCCGGATTGCTACATTCCGCCACCACTTCACGAATGATGTAAATCGATTCCGCCTCAAGCCAATCTAAATGCCCGTTTTCGATATTGTTTTGCGTTGTCATATTTTCAGATCCTTTTATTTATGTAATCCACACTCTTTGCTGTCTTTGTTTTCCCACCACCAACGACCGGCTCGGATATCTTCTCCAGCTTTGACTGGACGAGTACAAGGTTCGCAACCAATACTCGGAAAACCTTGTTTATACAGTTCGTTATAGGGAATTTGATGTTTTAAGATATACGCCCAAACCTCTAATTCAGACCAATCGAAAATCGGATTATATTTATCGATACCTCGGCTCGTATCTTGTTCATGTAAAGCAAGCTCGGTACGAGTCATCGATTGTTCTCGGCGTTGTCCGGTTAGCCACGCATCCGCATCTTGTAAGGCTCGATTAAGCGGTTCGATTTTGCGGATAAAACAACATTCTCGGCGTAATTCCACACTTTCATAAAAGGCGAATTTACCTTTTTGCTGATCATATTCCGCCGCTTTTTGTGTATCGGGATAATAAAGTTGGAAATCTAAAGCCGGATAATTTTCTTTGACTTTATCGACCAAGGCTAACGTTTCCGGATTTAAACGTCCGGTTTCCAAAGTAAACACGGTTATGTCTGCTTGGCTTTTGGCGATCACATCGGTAATCAGCATATCTTCCACCGCTAAACTGCTAGCGAATTTCACATTGTGATGTTGTTGGCTAATCTGCTGAATACGCTCATATAAAGCGGTTTCTTTTGGGCTAAGATTTGCAAAATCCGCTTCGGACGGTGTTGGGATTGCCCATAATGTCGGATTAAAAAAATTCATATTATTCTCTCCGTTATGCGACTTGTTTCCATAGCGTTTCTTGGGTTGAAACAAATTGCACCGCTTCTTTGCCGAACCAAGCAAGGTCTTTTTGTAATTTGACCACTTCGCCAATCACAATCAATGCCGGTGTTGGGGCATTTTCGGCAAGTTCTGCCAATTCACTTAATACGCCGGTTTGTACTTGCTGATTTGGCAACGTGCCGTTACTGATAATTGCCACCGGTGTATCGGACGGTTTACCGTGTTTTTGTAATTCTGTGGATAACTCGGCGCTTTAATCGTCCCCATATAAACCACTAATGTTTGATTGCCTTGAGCAAGCGTTTCCCATTTAAGTTGACTACCGTCTGGCTTTAAATGACCGGTAATAAACATTGCAGTCTGTGCGTGATCTCGATGGGTGAGCGGAATCCCTGCATAAGCAGTTGCACCTAATGCGGCAGTAATGCCCGGCACGACACTAAACGGAATATTTTCTGCTTTAAGCACTTCCAATTCTTCGCCGCCACGCCCGAACACAAACGGATCGCCACCTTTCAAACGCACCACACGTTTACCTTGTTTGGCATATTTCACTAGTAACTGATTGGTATCTTCTTGTTTGACGCTGTGTTTGCCGGCTCGTTTACCAACAAACACTTTATCCGCATCACGGCGAACCAATTCTAAAATTGCCTCGGATACCAATGCGTCATATAACACTACATCCGCCTGTTGAATCGTTTGTAGACCTTTTAAGGTAAGTAAACCGGCATCACCTGGCCCCGCACCAACTAACGAAACTTCGCCTAAAACCGGATTATTGTTATGTAATTCGGCTTCCACTAACGCTTCCGCTTGTTCGATTTGATGATTTTCAGTCAGACGCTGAAAACTTTGATGAGTAAATAATTTTTCCCAGAAACGGCGACGTTGGGTTAATTGTGGGAATTGGGTTTTGACCGCACTACGCCAACGGGTCGCAATATCTGCCATTGCACCTAAATTATGTGGAATTAACGCTTCTAGTTTTTCACGTAACAAACGAATTAATACTGGTCTTGCACCATGCTTGAAATCGCAATTTGCACCGGAGAACGGTCGATAATTGAAGGAAAAATATAGCTACAACGAGGTTGGTCATCCACCACATTGACTAAACGTTGTTGGCTTTCAGCGGTTTCAAACACAAGTTGATTTAACGTATTATCATCGGTTGCGACAATCACTAAATAGCTAGAGGTAACTTGACTCGCTTCAAATGTTTTCGCAATCCATTCCACTTTTCCCTCATCCGTTAATGATTGCAGTGATGAATGGAGTTTGTCTGCCACCACTTTAACTGATGCACCGGCTTTTAATAACGCCTCGATCTTACGCACAGCAACATGTCCGCCACCAACGACCAATACCGGTCGGTTTTTTAAATCTACAAAAATTGGTAAGTAATTCATTTTTTCTCCACTCGCTTAAAACAAGCCACGATTTGTTGCATTAAGTTATAAGAGAAATTTGTTATTCTGAAAAATAATAACAGGATATAGATTATAGTCTTTTGGAATAAATCGCAGTTTTAAAGGCTTGAGCTAAGGTCTTTTGTTTTAAAACAAGTAATTTGTGATGTTTTTCACTATTTTTATTCCATATGGCTATATCAATAAAGTTTCGGTTCTTTGCTAAAGCGACTTGAGCGGTTAGATTTTTAGCCAATATGAGGATTTATATGATGATTGTAAAAAAGTTCTACTTTTTAACCGCTTGTTTAATGCTGTCAGCACAGACTTATGCGGTTGAGTTATTAAACGTTTCTTATGATCCGACCCGTGAGCTATACAAAGAATATAACCGCCTGTTTGCTGACTATTGGCAACAGCAAAGTGGTGAGCAGGTCACGATAAAAACGTCACATGGCGGATCCGGTAAACAGGCTCGGGCAGTGATTGACGGCTTGCAAGCAGATATTGTCAGCTTGGCATTAGCCGGCGATATTGATGCGTTGAACAAACATCAAGATCTTATTGATCCAAATTGGCAACAACGTTTGGCGGAACGTAGCTTACCGTATTACTCAACTATTGTGTTTTTAGTGCGTAAAGGAAATCCAAAACAGATCTACGACTGGCAGGATTTAGTGCGAGATCCGAGTATTGAAGTGATTACGCCAAATCCGAAAACTTCCGGCGGAGCAAGGTGGAATTTTTGGCCGCTTGGGCGTATGCAAAACAGCATTTTGGGACAGAGCAAACAGGCATTAGATTTTGTAAGCCAATTGTATAAGCAAGTGCCGGTATTAGATACCGGAGCAAGAGGGGCGACGATGAGCTTTATCCAGCGAGGCTTGGGTGATGTCTTACTTGCTTGGGAAAATGAGGCTTATCTCGCTTTACAGGAAGAAGGCGGTGATCAGTTTGAAATAGTTACCCCAAAAGTTTCGATTGTCGCCGAACCGCCAGTGGCTGTGGTAGATAAAGTGGTAGATAAAAAAGGCACTCGTAAACAAGCGGAGGCTTATCTGCAATATTTATACAGCGAAGCGACACAACGCCTGATTGCCAAACATTATTATCGTCCTACAAGCGGTCCAATTTTAGCGGAGTTTCGCCAACAATTTCCGGATTTGACCTTGTTAAAAATGCACGAGGTTTTTGGTGGTGGTTGGGAATTGATTCAGCCGAAATTTTTTGATGACGGTGCGATCTTCGATCAAATTTTAGAAAAGATTTATCAATAAATAGGCTAAGGAAATATTATGCGACAAACTCGAATTATTCCCGGTTTTAATCTTTCGTTAGGCTACACGCTGACCTTTTTAAGTCTTGTCGTACTGATTCCGTTAGCTGGTCTATTTATCTTTTCCGCTCAAATTTCTGCTGAGCAATTTCTCAAATTAATTACCAGCCGACAGTTATTATTGGCATTAGGCTTGTCTTTTAAAAGCGCATTTAGTGCCGCGTTGCTGAACAGTTTTATCGGCTTGCTGTTGGCATGGGTATTGGTGCGTTATCAGTTTTGGGGTAAGCGTTTGATGGATACGTTTATTGATATGCCGTTTGCGCTCCCGACTGCGGTGGCAGGCATTGCTCTCACGGCAATTTATTCTCGCAACGGTATTATCGGGCAATTTTTTGAAACGAAGATCGCTTATAGTTCACTGGGCATTACTTTAGCTCTCTTGTTTGTCACTTTGCCTTTTGTAGTGCGAACGCTACAACCGGTGTTGGAAGACTTACCGAAGGATGTGGAAGAAGCGGCGGAAATTTTAGGTGCGAGCCCGTTTCAAACCTTTCGCTATGTGATTTTTCCGGCAATTTTACCGGCTTGGATCACCGGTTTTACCCTTGCTTTTGCACGGGGCATCGGTGAATACGGTTCGGTCGTATTTATTTCCGGTAATTTACCGTTTAGAACCGAAATTCTACCGCTGGTGATTATGTCAAAACTGGATCAATATGATTATATCGGTGCGGCAACCATTGGTGCATTAATGCTAATCATCTCATTTGTACTGATTTTTGTGATCAACCTAATTCAGCGTTACTTCGCGAAGCGGACAGCAAAATAAGAGGAAAGAAATATGCAAAATTCACTCAAAAAACGACCGCTTACTGAAACGCTCTTGATTGGTATAGCGATGATCTTATTCATTGTTTTCTTACTGTTACCGTTATTAGTTGTCATCTCACAAGGTTTGGCTAAGGGGCTAGATTTTTTCATTGCCTCAATCAGCGAACAAGATACGCTTGTCGCCCTAAAACTAACCTTATTAGTCGCGGCAATTGCCGTACCGCTTAATGTGATTTTCGGGATTGCTTCGCTTGGGCGGTGACTAAATATCAATTTAAAGGCAGACAATTTTTATTAACACTCATTGATCTACCTTTTTCGATTTCACCGGTGGTGGCAGGACTGATTTACGTATTGTTATTCGGGGCACAAAGTTGGCTGTATCCGCACTTACAAGCGGTCGATTTTCAAATTGTTTATGCGATTCCGGGCATTATTTTAGCTACCTTATTTGTTTCCGTCCCTTTTGTGGCTCGAGAACTGATTCCAATTATGGAAGCACAAGGCACTACCGAAGAAGAAGCGGCAGTATTAGGTGCAAATGGCTGGCAAATTTTCTATCACGTTACTTTACCGAATATCAAATGGGCGTTATTACACGGTGTGGTGCTTTGTACCGCCCGTGCGTTAGGCGAATTTGGGGCGGTTTCGGTAGTATCTGGGCATATTCGCGGATTAACCAATACCTTACCGCCGCAAATTGAGATTTTATACAACGAATACAATATCGTGGCGGCATTTTCGGTTGCGATTTTATTACTCGGTTTATCTTTAATTTTATTATTTCTTCGTCAATGGACAGAGGCGAGATTAGCACGATAGTGGGGCAGATATGGCAATTAGCGTTAAACAAATTAATAAAACATTCAATCAATTCCAAGCACTCAATAATATTGATTTTACTATTCAAAATGGTGAATTAACTGCCTTACTCGGACCTTCAGGCTGTGGAAAAACTACCTTACTACGTATTATTGCCGGACTGGAAACCGCAACAAGCGGTCAAATTTTGTTTGATGATTGCGATGTAACCCGACTTTCGGCAAAAGAACGGGATATCGGCTTTGTATTTCAGCATTATGCACTTTTTCGTCATATGACGATTGCTGACAATATCGCTTTCGGCTTACGAATGAAACCGAAACAAGAACGTTTGTCAGAGGCTGAAATTCAAGCAAAAGTTAAACATCTTTTGGAGCTGATTCAGCTGGAACATATTGGCGGACGTTATCCCGATCAGCTTTCCGGTGGTCAGCGTCAGCGAGTTGCCTTGGCAAGAGCCATTGCAACTGAACCGAAAGTGTTATTGTTAGACGAACCGTTCGGTGCTTTAGATGCGAAAGTGCGTAAAGATTTACGCCGTTGGTCGCGTGATTTCCATCATGAGATTAATCTCACCAGTATTTTTGTCACTCATGATCAAGATGAGGCATTGGAAGTATCGGATAAGATTATTTTGATGAATAAAGGTCAAATTGAACAAATCGGCACGCCGGAACAGGTTTATAAACAGCCCAAAAGTGCGTTTGTGGCAAATTTTCTAGGGGATGTGAATATCTTACATGGTTATATTTTAGCCGGTGTATTACATATTGATACGTTTAACAAGCCGATCGAACAATGTTATCTTGCCGATGATGTGGTGGTGTATGTACGTCCGCACGAAATTGCCATTAGTAAAACGTATAAAGAAAATTCGTTGAAAGGGATTATCTCCCGAGTACATACCGCAGGCCCCACGGTATTTTTAGAAGTGTTACATAAAAATCACGAACCGATAGAAATATCTGTCAGTTATGCTCAATTTGGACAAGAACAATTTGCTGTGGGTGATGAAGTCTATTTCCAACCATTATTACTCAATTTCTTTGTGCAAAATGAATTGATTGAATTTATGATTTAATGGTTCTAAAGAATAAATTATATAGTGTAAATTATGTTTTTTTCTGTATGAATTTCATATATATTGAAAATAATATTATTTTATATTCATTATATATTTGGAGATTCTATGAAAAAATCTAATTTAGCTCTTACAGTCTTATTCGCATTAGGCGTTACAGCTTGTGGTAGCAGTGGCGGTGGTTCTAGTAGTGATAGTATAAAAACTACCGATACATTAACCAATAAGGATAAAGTGGTTAATATTGCTAAAGCGGATAAACCTACATCTCAAAACAATACATCAGCAAGAGAAACAAATACACCAGTTTCTCAAGACAGTCCAGCAAGCAGAAACAAATACACCAGTTTCTCAAGACAGTCCAGCGACAGAAACAAATACACCAGTTTCTCAAGACAGTCCAGCAAGCAGAAACAAATACACCAGTTTCTCAAGACAGTCCAGCAAGCAGAAACAAATACACCAGTTTCTCAAGACAGTCCAGCAAGCAGAAACAAATACACCAGTCTCTCAAGATAGTCCATCAGCAAGACAGCTTACTGGCGAAAAAGAACAGGTAGATGATGTGGAGGCCGCTTATACTCAAGATAAATTGATAGTCGGAAGTGGATATATTATCCCTAAAGTAGAAGGTTCAGTACAGAAAGTAAGTCTTTCTGCTAATGAAAAGAGTGATTTCGGATCAATTGTTGTAGAAGGTAAAAGTATTCCTTTACTTGTTGATAACTTCAATGGTAATACTATTCGAGTATCTTCAAATAATATGGTTCGAGATATAACAAAACAAGAACATACCGCTTGGGGATTAGTTTGGGAGCAAGGTTTAGATAACCAATACTTAATTACTCAAGGGATGAATGAAACTAAAGATATGCCGGCTACAGGTATTTATACCTATAAAGGTTCAGCCGTACAATTTACTGGTGTTGGAAGTACTATTGATGTAAATAGTGCGGAAAGACGAGATGATGCAGAATTTAAGGCAGACTTCATACACAAAACTTTTGCAGGGATTATCCCTCAAAAAGATATTAATGCACCTATTATTTTGGCCGGGGAAATTAAGAATAACACATTTGCTGGTGAAAGTAGTGAAGGGGTAAAAACGAAAGGCGGTTTCTTTGGAGCTGAAGCAAGTGAGTTAATTGGTGATTATATTCGCACAGATAAAGATAAACTCGTGATAGGTGTCTTTGGTGCGAAAAAACAACCAAAAGAGTTTTAATTTTTTATAAGCTCTGCGATTAAATTTGCCTATAACTGGCAAATTTAATCGCTTTTTATGATAATGTTGACTCTGCTCTTAACGACATTTCCCCAATCCCAAATGGTGTAATCACACCATTTTGATCAAGTAGTAATTCGCCATGTCGGTTGATACCACGTGAAATACCGTGAATTTCGTTGCCTTCAGTTACCAGTTTTACTGCTTGATCTCGAAAAATATCAAACATTTGCCAACGCTCTGCGTAGTGGTCAAAGCCGACAAGCGGATAAATTTTGAGATTTTTTTGTAATTCATAAGCCAATCGACAAACAAGCGTATTACGATCAAATTGGTAATGTGATAAATCAGACCACGCTTGGGTGACGATATTTGCGTCTACTTGGGTCATACCCAAATTTAAACCGATACCGATCACTAAATGGATTCCGCTACGATCCACTTTAGTTTCAATCAGAATCCCACCCATTTTTTTACCACAATAATAAACATCATTCGGCCATTTGATTTGGATATTTTCAACCTGTTGTGCTTGCAAACTTTCGGCAATAATCAGCGAAATCACCAAACTCAAAGAGGATATATGTGCGGCGTCTTCAGTCGGGTAATGCCACAAAATCGAAAAATAGACATTTTCGCTTTGCGGTGAATACCAAGTACGCCCACGTCGGCCTCTACCGGCGGTTTGTTGCTCAGCCAAACAAACCGAGCCTTGTGGTAGGCTTTGATAATGTTTGAGCAAATATTCGTTGGTCGAATCAATTTCATCAAACACTATAGTTTGTCCGCATAATAATGCGTCTTGGATCTGAGATTGGTTTAATTTGCTCATAACTTTAGTTATCTCGTAACTTCTTCGCTATTCACTTCGCCATTTTTGCCCATAAAACGCACTTCCGGATGTAGCTCAACCCCAAATTTTTCACGCACACGACGACGTACTTCTTTCGCTAATGCCACTACGTCTGAACCAGTCCGCTTGCTGATTAATTAGTACCAACGCTTGTTTTTCATGTACCGCCGCACCGCCGACTTGGAAGCCTTTCAATTCACATTGGTCAATCAACCAACCTGCCGCCAATTTGACTGTGCCGTCCGTTTGCGGATAGTTTGGAATATTCGGGTAAGCGGTCTGAATTTGGGCAAATTTTGCGGCCTCAATGACAGGGTTCTTAAAGAAACTACCGGCATTACCAAATTCATCCGGATTCGGTAATTTTGCCGAACGTATGGCACACACTTCGTCAAACACTTGTTGAGCCGTTACGGTTTGTGGATCAAATTGTGTTAATGAGCCGTAACTTAATACTGGTTGCCACGCTTTCGCTAATTTTATTCCAACCGAAAGAATCGCAAATTCGTCTTTGTATTGGTGCTTAAACACGCTTTCACGATAGCCAAATTGGCACTCTGATTTGGTTAAACGGAATATTTCGCCCGTGCGTAAATTCAGTACCTCGACAAAATCACACACACGTTCAAATTCCACCCCGTAAGCACCGATATTTTGAATAGGTGCAGAACCGGCAACCCCCGGAATTAAGGCTAAATTTTCCAATCCGGCGATATTGTTTGCTAAGGTCCATTTTACTAACTCATGCCAATTTTCGCCGCCTTGCACATGCAAATAGTGGAACTGCTCATCTTCGTGATGTTCGATACCTTTTAATTTGTTAATCAATACGCAACCGTCAAAATCATCTAAAAAGATAACATTTGAGCCTTGTCCTAAAATCAGTACCGGCTGGTGATTGTTAACGGCAGTTTGCCATTCGTTAAGTAATTGTTCGGCACGGCTAAATTCAACGATTTTGTTTGCATTTGCCGCTAAATGAAAAGTATGGAAAGGAGTTAAACTGTGTTTCATTTTCATGTATCAGTGAATAAAAAGTATAAAAGAGTGTATCACAAACATGATTGAAATAGAGTAGTTGTCTTGAACTTAGAGATAAAAAATAACCCTCTTACCGAAGTAAGAGGGCTATATATTCAACTTGAAGAAGTTAACTTAATTACATAGTTACTTCTTTTGAGCCTTGTACTTGAACTTCAACACGACGGTCAGGTGCTAAACAAGCAATTAATGCTTTACGACCTTTAACTGCGTCACAAGTTGCACCCGTTACTGGGTTAGCTTCACCGTAACCTACAGCAGTTACGTTTGCGACCGGAGTACCTTTAGAAACGATGTAGTTAGCTACAGTTTCAGCACGACGTTGTGAAAGTTTTAAGTTTGAAGCTTCTTTACCGATACGGTCTGTATAACCATTAACTTGGATAGCGCGTTCGCTAAACCAGCGTTGTTGATTTCAGTTTGCATTGCATCTAAAGCTGTTGCTTCATGACCGGTTTTAAGTTTGCTTTACCGAATGCGAATAATACGTCAGAACTGAATGCGAAGTTTTTAGTTTCAACGGTTGGAGCAACCGGTGCCGCACCTTGACCGAAACGATATGATAAACCTGCAGATACAGAACTGATATCTGGACGATAGTCAGTTGCACCCATACGGTTTAATGTCGCTTGGCTTGCTTTACCTGCGTTGTTTAACCATTGGTATTCAACACGTGCTTGCTAATTCTGGAAGAATTGCGTACTCAACACCAGCACCTAAAATTAGAGAGCTTTGGAAGCGGTGTGTTTTCACTTTTTCTAAGCTAGCGTTGTATGTTTTGTATGAGTTATTTACTAATGCGATACCAGCTTTACCGTAAACATCTAAGTTAGGTAATACTTCGTAGCTAGGTTTTAATGCAATAGTTGTACCGTGTGTTGCGTGACGGAAAGTTTTCTTGTCAGCTTTACCGTGTGGTTTTTCAGTACCACGTACACGGCCGAAATATTCATAACCAACTTCTGTCGCTAAACCAAATTTGTTTTGGTTTAAGATTTGGTAACCACCAAATACCCCGTAAGTTACAGAGTTTTTGTTGATTCCGTATTGACCGTTTTTGGCGCATCTAATTGCTCGATACCGTCATGAAATGATGCCCAACCAGCTTTTGCACCAGCATAAAAGGTGTTTTGCTCTGGAGTCGCTTGAGCTACTGCGGCGACTGATAATACTGCTAATGCAACTAATGATTTTTTCATTTTGATGATCCTCTAATTTTTATCGTCATCTAATTAAAGACATCCCTTCCATAAAGGGATAACGAATAAAGGCGGTCGCTTTATTTCTATCGCTATATAAAAATAATACAGCCTTTATTACTGTTATTGTATCAAATAAAATTTTAAAAATACAATATAACCTATAATTAAGGGCATTTTTTGTAAGAAAAAAGCATAAAAATCATGGTTTTCTTTGCTTTTTAGCATAAAACAGTCTAGTTATTAAACTTTTTGCTGATTCTGTGTACAAAAATGCCCTGTCATTTTATAAATCGCCTTTAAACGGTACTACCATTTATATTGATAGGTAGCTTGAATAAGAAACGGCTGATTTAAACGTCTGCCATCGCTGTTTTTTGCTTCAATACCTAGACGATGGTTATTCAGTTTTGCATTTAGGCCTAATGCAGACTCAAAACGTGAGCGACTACTTGCTACATCACTTACTTCTAATTCGTGTTGGTTTACCCGTACGTTAGCTGTTCGATTTTTTGTTTTTACGCCATTAATTTCCATATAAGGTTGAAGTGACCAATCAGCTAGAGTAAGTGTTTTTGCAACTCGTACACCGGCACGTCCGTAAAGGCTTGCAACGCTATCTTCATCCGATTTACCAGATAAATGTGACCAAGCTAATTGTAATTGCGGTGTAATTGTCCAACCGTTACCAATATTATGATGGCGACCAATTTCCGTTGAAAGCGAATATCCGTTATAACTGCGTTCACCTGTTGTGCTAGATTTCGATTTCACACGAGCATATTTTGCAATATTATCCCAATAGAAACCGTTGTCAGCGAGGAATGTTCCGTAAATACCAACGGTTTGATTTTTTACTTTACCCGAACCGTAGTTTCCGCTGAAATCTACGTTAGAACGTGCATTACCGACAAAACCACCAAGACGAATACGCTCTGAAACCGTAAAATCCGCCCCCACTTCAAGGCTATGCAAGTTTTGTGTAAAACCTGAAGTTCGACTATTTGATGCAGTATGTGTACGATCAAATTTATTGCGAGTATTCAGATTTCTTACCCAAACATTACCGTTTTCCGTACCTTTTTGTTCGCCTAAACGTTGATGAATATTATTCATACTTTGCTCAAGTTGTAGGATCTGAGCTTGTTTGAGAGAAACCAGAGCATTGGATTTTTCACTAAGAACGACTTCATATGGTGTAACAGGCACAACCGGTTTAGGTTCTACCGGTGTCGATGGTGTAACAGGCTCTGTCGGTTTAGGTTCTATTGGTGTAGATGGCGTAACCGGCACAGTCGGTTTAGGTTCTACCGGTGTAGATGGTGTAACAGGCACAGTCGGTTTAGGTTCTACCGGTGTAGATGGTGTAACAGGCACGGTCGGTTTAGGTTCTACCGGTGTAGGTGGTGTAACAGGTTCAGCCGGTTTGATTGGTTCTACAGGAGAATCTGGAATAATTGGTATTTCTTCCACTTTGTTTGAAAGCACCCAGTTTGTTCCCTCTTTATTTAAGTGATAACGATATGCACCGGCATCTACATAATCTTTATTATCTTGATTGTGTAATTTAAATAAAGCAGAACCTGATTTGGTTTCAACTAGCGTAACTCGTCCACCTTCTTTTGTCGGTTCACCTCCTGAATTATGAACTTCTAATATATGAGAACCCTCTGCAGTTCCTGAAACTGTTATTTTATTAGCCATTTTTCTTGCTAAATCACTATTTAAAGAAAAGTGAGCGTTACCCGAAAGATCCCCTTCAATATTTAATGTTGCAAATCTACCATTATCTTGTTGAGCAAAAGAGATGCGACTATTTTTACTCTCTAAATTTGTTACAGATGAAGTGCTAGATAAATTCCAATGAGAATCGGTTAAATGAAGATGCTTAGTACCGGAACCTAGCATATTTCCGGTTAAAGTAGATTGTTGAGCAACAACGGTGAGTGAATGAGAATCAAAAGAATTGCTACTCAAGGAATCTGCCGTAATATTGCTATTATTTAATGTAATTGTAGTGATTTCTTTTTTATCGAAAACCCTACCATCAATGATACGAAAAGCAGTATTAACAGAAGTCGTTAAATTATTAACTGTAATATTATTTTGGCTATTTCCTATATAATCAAATAAAGTGCTCTTTGTAGTTCCGCTATGTTTTAAATTAGGATTATTTAGAATAATGGAACTATCTCGAATAGAAAAAAAGGAATCTCCATTTGTTTGAATAATAGAAAGGTTATCGAATGTTACGTTACTATTTTGTATTGAAATAGTCGGACTGACATAAAAAGAATTTTTACCACTTTCTCTCGTGAGAGTAAATGTATCATTTTTAGAAAAAACAGTTGCATTATTTGAATCTAATAACGGAGATGTCCCATTAGTAAATTTTAAATTATTTCCTGAACTCGAAAGTGAGCCATTTGTAACATAGATGCCGTTTTCTGATTGTTGAGAGATTAAATTATTATTGTTTAACGTTGTTTTTGAATCTCTAAGATCTAATAATGGCATTCTATAAAAGGAGGATTCAACCTTATTTCGGTCACTTTCTAACGTTGTATTAGAAATATCAACCGTTGCGTTTTCAGCCCAAACAATTACATTTCCATTAGTATTAGAAGAACGTTTAAGATTACTTTCTTTAATACTCAAACTCGCATTTTTGCTCAGAATAGTTGCAGAACCGCCTAAAAATGAACTCTGATCATTAGGATTATTAAGAGTAATATTTGAATTATTAATATTTAGGTTAGAGTTATCATTATTAATAAAATAAAATCCCCCAAAACGCCCTGGCATATTTTTAATTTCGCCAGTAATATTCGCTTGGTTAAACTCTACTTGTGTATTATTTGAAAAATCAAATCTATTTTGAGTTTGTGCATTTGTTAAATTAGCAAGACATTGATTGAATACTTTGATAGATGTTTGATTAGAAAGATTGAATCCCTCTGTTATAGATTGATGATTACACTCTGTAGCAAAGCTAGTGGTGGAACTTAAACCTATACTTCCAGTAAATAAAGCGAGATAGATTGGAGATAATGTAAAATTGAATGTTTTTTTCATAATACACCTTTAGATAATACAAAAAGAACTGGACATTTATTAATACCCAGTTCTTTTATTTTTAAGATTAGCCCTGTGAAGAAATACGTTTCATATCTGTCATATAACCACGTAACTCTTGACCGATTAATTCAACCGGATGGTTACGGATTGCATCGTTGATATCACGTAAGTAAACGTTGTCGATTTCAGCGACCGGTGTCGGTTCGCCTAAGTCACCTTTTTGTAACATCGGGATTAATTTCTCTGCAAGAATTGGTGTTGCAACGTGAGAGAATAAGTAGTTACCGTATTCTGCCGTATCTGAAATTACCACGTTCATTTCGTATAAACGTTTACGAGCGATGGTATTTGCGATTAACGGTAATTCGTGTAATGACTCATAGTATGCAGATTCTTCGTAGATACCGCTTGCAACCATTGCATCGAATGCCATTTCAACACCTGCTTTCACCATTGCAACCATAACTACGCCGTTATCAAAGTATTCTTGTTCAGAAATTTTGATGCCGTCTGCTTTCGGTGAATTTTCAAATGCAGTTTTACCGGTTTCTTCACGCCACGTTAATAAGTTTTTGTCACCATTCGCCCAGTCTGCCATCATAGTTGATGAAAATTCACCGCTAATGATATCGTCCATGTGTTTTAGGTAAAGGTCGTTTAATTGCACTTTGATTTCTTCACTTAATTCAAATGCACGGATTTTCGCGCGTTTGATAAGCGATCCATCATTAAGGTGATACCGCCTTGTTTTAACGCTTCGGTAATGGTTTCCCAACCGTATTGGATTAATTTGCTTGCGTATGCCGGATCTTTACCGTCTGCCACTAATTTGTCGTAACATACGATTGAACCCGCTTGTAACATACCGCAAAGGATTGTTTGTTCGCCCATTAGGTCAGATTTAACTTCCGCTACGAATGAAGATTCTAATACGCCTGCACGGTCGCCACCGGTTGCTGAAGCCCACGCTTTCGCAATCGCCATACCTTCACCTTTCGGGTCATTTTCAGGGTGAACAGCGATAAGTGTCGGCACACCGAAACCACGTTTATATTCTTCACGTACTTCCGTACCCGGACATTTTGGTGCAGTCATCACAACGGTAATATCTTTACGAATTTGCTCACCTTCTTCAACAATGTTGAAACCGTGTGAGTAACCGAATACAGAACCTTGTTTCATTAATGGCACAACATCTGCAACCACTTTTGAGTGTTGTTTATCCGGCGTTAAGTTGATCACTAAGTCAGCGGTTGGAATTAATTCTTGGTATGTGCCGACTTTGAAACCGTTTTCAGTTGCACGAGTATATGAAGCACGTTTTTCTGCGATTGCTTCTGCACGTAACGCATAGCTAATATCTAAACCAGAATCACGCATATTTAAACCTTGGTTTAAACCTTGTGCACCACAACCTACGATAACGATTTTTTTGCCTTTTAAGAAATTACAACCGTCTGCAAATTCGCTACGGTCCATAAAACGACAACGACCTAATTGATCTAATTTTTGACGTAAGTTTAATGTGTTGAAATAGTTAGCCATTTTGTGCTTCCTTATTTGTGTGTATGATGTTGAGTGTATTTTATGATGTTGTGTTTACACATTGTTGTTTTGTTATGCCGTCAATTATACGCTCATTTAATATTGCGTAAATTGATATTATTGGGATTTTATATTGCAAAATTTGCAATCAAAATTGGGTAAAAATCAGATGGAAAATGACCGCTTATAAGATGAATGTTAAAATATTACAGTGATAAGAGAATAGGATAAATTAATGAGAATCAACCAAATTAGCTTACAACGTTGTCCTGAGTGTGAAGCGATTGTAAAAGTGCCGGCAAATGTGCCGTTTCAAACAGCGGTCTGCCCGAATTGTCATGATGTATTACGTCCGGCAAATAGCTGGAGTTTACGCCGTTGTGCGATTATTGCGATATCAATTTTAATTTTATTGCCGTTTGCTCTGACTTTTCCGCTTATGAGTATTGATTTATTGGGTGTCCCTGTTCATGCAACTGTATGGGGGGGCGTGTGGAAAATGGCAACCGAAGGTTATCCTTATACTGCATTTATGGTGTTACTTTGTTCGGTAGTCTTTCCGATTGCTTTTGCATTATTGATTTTATCCATTCGCTTACAGCGATTGTTGTTACAGCGTCCTCGATATACATTGATATTATTATCTAAAAGCCAAGAATGGGTGATGTTAGATGTGTATTTGGTCGCACTTGCGGTTGTCGCATTTAAGATTCGAGATTATGCGGATTTAACTTTTAGCATACACTTAACTGCATTTTTGATAGTCACAATACTCACCACTTTACTTTTTATCAAGATAGATCCGAAACGAATGTGGGAGGAGTTTTATCTAGAATATCATACATTAGCCGCAAATCATCAAGGACAAGTTTCTTTATGTCCGACTTGTAATTATAGTTTTGATGAAAATATTGTTGATTTGAAAGGTCGTCAACGTTGTCCTCGTTGTGAAAGCAATTTAGCGATTCCCGATAGCGTAAAATTACAGCGTGTATGGGCGAGTTTAGTTGCCGGTATGATCATGATGATTCCGGCAAATACATTACCGATTTCCGCCACCGGATTAGCCGGTTCAGTATCTGCCGATACGCTTTTTTCAGGCGTGCTGACTTTTATCGGTTTAGGCGACTATACAGTTGTCGCTATTGTGTTTATTGCCAGTATTGCTGTGCCGTTCAGTAAAGTGGCGATAATTTTATATCTGTTGTTAGCGATTCATTACAAATGGAAACACCCGATTCATTGGCAGATGAAAGCATTACATTACGTACATTTTGTTGGACGTTGGTCGATGCTGGATTTATTTGTATTGGCATTGATGATGTCGCTTTTGGAACGCGGGCAAATTCTTAGTTTCTCAGTCGGTGACAGCGGCGTTTTTCTTCGGTGCGACAGTATTTTTGACGATGATCGCTTCCAGCAATTTAGATGCTAGAATGTTGTGGCGTATCCATTATTCAAATGAGCATAAAGCATAAAGATGAGCGGTCGAATTTTTGTAAAGTTTCACAAAATTCAGACCGCTTGTTTACTGTTAAAGAAAATTTCTATCAGACTATTCCTTATTGATAGTTTTTAGTCTATGATTCTTGAGTCTCATTCATTCTGAATGAAATATAACAAGTTTGTTTATTTAAGGACTCATTATGAAAAAACTACTCTTAGCCACATTGCTGGCAAGCTCGGCTACATTTGCTAACCAAGTTCCAAGTTATAACACCACCACTCATACTTACGAATTTAATCAAAATTACGATCTCGTTGTACCGCAAGGCTCAAAAGGCGAAACCAATTTATGGGTGCCATTACCGTTCAGTAATGATTACCAAGATGTAAAATCGATTGAATTTGAAGGTAACTATAACAAAGCCTATATCACAGAAAACAATCAATACGGTGCGAAAACCTTGTTCGCTAATTGGGACGAAAAAGCCCCAAAACGTTTGTTAAAAGTGAAATTAGTGGTGCAAACCAAAGATCGTGAACCAATGGCAACAGGGGCTTTAAATGGTTATCAGCCACCTGAAAAAATCATTTATTCGGTAGATGTGCAAGAGTATCTCAAACCGACCACTCATATCAAAACAGACGGTATCGTGAAGCAATATGCGGATAAAATTGTCGGCAAAGAAACCAATCCGCTGAAAAAAGCTGAATTGATCCACAAATGGATTGTAGAAAATATGGAACGTGATAATTCCGTATTGGGTTGCGGTGACGGTGATGTTGAAAAAATGCTGACTACCGGGGTATTAAAAGGCAAATGTACTGATATTAACTCGGTATTTGTCGCCTTAGCTCGAGCGTCTGATATTCCGGCACGTGAAGTATTCGGTATTCGTTTAGGTTCGGCACCGAAAATGTCGAAATTCTCAAAAACCGCTTTCGGTAGTTCAAAAGACGGTGTTGCGAATGAAAATGGCGGACAACATTGCCGTGCCGAGTTTTATTTAGCCGGTTTCGGTTGGGTTCCGGTTGATTCGGCGGACGTGGCAAAAATGCGTTTAACTGAGAAAAAAGCGGTCAGTGATGCCGATACGCAAGCCGTTTCAAAATATTTATTCGGTAACTGGGAAGCCAACTGGATGGGATTTAACCATGCCCGTGATTTCGATTTATACCCACAACCGGAATTAACCCCAATTAATAATTTCGGTTATCCGTATGCCGAAGTGGGTGGCGATCCGCTTAATTCATTTGATGCAAAAGAGTTTGGTTATGAGCTTATCTCAAAAGAACTCAAATAACCGCTTTTTCGTTTCGCTTACCGCCGCATTACTGGCGGCGGTAAGTTCAACGGCCTGTTGTATTGCACCTTTGGTTTATTTGGTATTCGGTATTTCTTCGCCGTGGTTGGTTAGCCTTAGCGAATACGAATATTTACAGCTACCGTTATTATTTGTGTCGCTCGGTGCGTTCGGTTATGGCTTTTGGTTACTGATGTTTTCCAAGAAAATTATCTGTACTAAATATTGTTCTCGCCGAACTTTGCTCATTTTATATTGGATTGCTTTTGTGATTATTCTATTTTTCTTGAGCTATCCGTTTGTTTTACCTTGGTTATTAGAATGAAAAAATTACTGTTTATTTTGCTTTTTTCGATGGGAATTTCACCGCTTGTTTATGCTAATGAAGCGACACAAAGTGACAATGTAGCGACCGAACAACCGGCTAAAAAAGAAGTAAATTTCTACATCAAAGAAATGAATTGCCAATTGTGTGTTTATTTGGTCAATAAAGAATTGCGTGCGATTGAGGGGGTGGTTTCGACCAAAGCGAATATGAAAGAGCGTAAAGTTAAAATCATTGCTAATGAGAATGTATCAGTAGAACAGATGATTAAAGCGATTGAGAAACTTAGCTATACCGTTGAGCAGGTTTAGGTTTTACCACGCATGAGCCATAATCAGCCCTTTAACTGAGTAGGCTATGTTATGGCTCTAGATTTTTTATAATGTTTGGGGGATAGGATTAATTCGGTGTTGTTGGTGTATTCCGTGCTGAAAAGTCTAACCACGGAGTACACCAATTAAATGAGGTTTATTGTTTTACGCTTTTTCTACTGCCGGGCGTTCAAACGCTAATACTTTGCTTTCTACTCGGCGTAATAGGAGCGTCATAATACCGGTAATCACTAAGTAAATTGCTCCGGCAATGCCGTAAATGGTGAGAGCATCGTATTCTGTACCGTATAGCTGGCGAGCATAACCCATAATATCTAAAAGCGTGATAGTTGAAGCTAACGATGTGCCTTTAAATACTAAAATAATCTCATTGCTATATGACGGTAATGCACGACGTAATGCGTATGGAATTAAGATTTTTAAGGTATCCAAACGGCTTAAACCAAGTGTCGCACAGGTTTCCCATTGTCCTTTCGGAATCGCTTTTACCGCACCGTGGAATAATTGAGTTGAATATGCCGCACTATTTAACGCTAACGCTAATGCCGCACAAAACCACGCATCCGATAAGAATTGCCACGCAAAGCTATCGACAATCCATTGGAATTGCCCCGGTCCGTGGTAAATCAAAAAGAATTGTACCAATAGCGGTGTGCCGGTAAATAACGTTAAATAGGCGTTTACAATCGCTTTAGTTAACTTATTTTCCATCGAAAGTAAGAAGGTAAACACTACCGCTAAAATAAAAGCGATAACTAATGACACAGCCGTTAGGCTCAGACTGGTTGGAATCCCTTGTGCAATGACAGCTAGATAATCTTGAAACATTATTTACCCCCTCTTTCAAAGCGAGTGAAACGTTTTTCAAGTCCGGCAATAATTACTTGGCTGATTAAGGTAATCGCTAAATAAATTAATGCGGCTAAACCGTACCAAGTGAAAGGTTGATGTTCATTGGTATTAATTAAATCTGTTTGACGCATTAAATCGTCCACACCAATTAATGAGATTAAAGCGGTATCTTTTAATAACACTAGCCACTGATTACTTAGCCCCGGTAAGGCGTGTCGCCAAACCTGCGGCATAATAATTTTTAAAAAAGTATATGAACGAGTGAGTCCTAATGCCGCACCACTTTCCCATTGTCCCTTCGGTACAGCTTGGATTGCACCTCGCAAAGATTGAGAAGCATAAGCAGAAAAAATAAGAGAAAGTGCTAATACCCCACAGCTAAATGCACTAAATTCAACATATTCGCCGGTAATTTTCTCAACTAATTCGGTTGAACCGAAGAAAATGAGTAAAACGACTAAAATCTCCGGTAAACCACGCAATAGGGCCAAAAAAACAGAAGTCGGTTTACTCACACAAGGTTGTTTATTGGTTTCAAGTACCACAAACAACATTGAAAGCAATAAGCCGACTACCAGAGAGGCGAGTGCCAACCCTAAGGTCATTAGGGTTGCACTATAAATAAGCGGAAGATATTCTGAAAACATAAAAATTATTTAGTCATCCATTTATCGTAAATTTTTTGGTATTCGCCGTTCGCTTTAATTGCCGCTAAACCTTTGTTTAACTCTGCAACTAATTCGCTATTTGATTTATTTACTGCGATACCTAAACCATTACCGAAATATTTTTGATTGGTTACTTTACCGCCAACAAAAGCAAGTTCCGCTTCTTTCGATAACATATCCGCTAATACCGCGGTATCACCGAAGATAATATCAATACGACCATTTTTTAAATCAAGCACCGCATCTTGTAATGAGGCGTATGATTTCGGTGCATATTGTTTTGCTTCCGCAACAACATATTGTTGGAAGGTCGAGCCGTTTTGCACACCAACGTTTTTAGCTGTGTTTAAATCCGCTTTACCTTTTACCGCAATAAAACTTGCCGAACTGTCATAATAAGCATCGGTAAATGCCACTTGTTTTGCACGGGCTTCAGTAATATCGATTGCTGAAATTGCACCATCAATACGTTTTTGTTTTACTGCTTGTACTAAACCGTCAAATGCTTGGCTTTTGAATGAGCAATTTGCTTGGATTTCTTTACAGATGGCATTGGCAATATCTACATCAAAGCCAATGATTTCACCTTTTTCATTAGTCAATTCAAACGGAGGGTAGCTTGGTTCCATCGCAAAAGTTAAGTCTTTTGCTTGTGCTGAAAATGCAGTAAGTGCGATCGCTGATGCTAATAATAATTTTTTCATAATGTGTCCTTGCATAAGTTTATTCTGAGTGAGAGAGATAATTTTCAAATTGAGCGGTTTTCGGATGTTCAAAACAATCTGCTCCGCCTTGTTCGATAATTTTGCCTTTTTCCATATACACCACTTTGGTTGCCACTTTACGTGCGACACCGACTTCGTGAGTAACGATAACCTGAGTAATACCAGTTCCTTGTAATTCTTTAATAATATCAACCACTTGTGCAGTAATTTCAGGATCTAATGCGGCTGTCGGTTCATCAAACAGTAAGACTTGTGGTCGCATCATTAACGCACGGGCAATTGCCACACGTTGTTGCTGACCACCGGATAACTGTAATGGAAAACGGTCGGCAAATTCGCCTAAACGTAAACGATCCAAATGTGCTTTAGCACGCTGAATTGCTTCTTCCTTAGCTAAACCAAGCACCTTCATTGGCGCTTCAATCAGGTTTTGTAAAACGCTTAGATGAGGCCATAAATGATATTGTTGAAACACCATACCGACTTCACGGCGTAATAATGCAATTTCTTTGGCATCGGTTTTTGCTGAAAGATTGAATTTATGTTGTGCGATTTCAAGCGTACCTGATTGTGGAATTTCCATTAAGTTTAGCGTACGAATCAGGGTACTTTTACCCGCACCGCTCGGACCTAACAGCACTACCGTATCGCCTTTTTCAATATCTAAATTAATATCGAATAATGCTTGGCTTGAACCGTAAAAAAAGTTGACGTTGTGAATACGAATTGCCATTCGTGTAAAATCCTGTGTATTTCAAATAACTGAATGAATAGTAGGATTTATTGCATAATTATGCAAGTTATTTTTATAATGATTTTGTAAAATTTTTATAAAAAACGACCGCTTACTATCCAATATAGCAAGCGGTCGTTGTTCTCAAAAGTTTTGTTATGCTGTCTAATGTTCACACTCGCAGTTCGCTTGATGCTTAAACATCATAAGTTCCCATGACACTCGCTGTCGCTAAAATATGGCCTTGCATTGCAAAATGTAGATCGTTAAAGCGGAAACCGGAAGTTAAATTGAGTTTGGTATCTAACGCATAAACAATAAGTTCGTAGCGGTGTTTGCAATTCGGTGGTGCCATACCGCCATAATTTGAGGCTTCTTCAATAGAGAAATTACCTAATTTGCTTGCCCATGAATTTGCCCCTTGGACAAAATCGGTGGCGGTTAAACTTTCATTTTCTGTGATATTTGTCCGTGTTAAATCGGCAATAAGCCAATGAATCCAGACAAAACCGCTGGCAGTGATCGCATCTTTATCCTCTAAAACGACTGCAAAAGATTGTGTACCGTCCGGTATCTCGCTGATTTCAAATGGAATTGAGTAACTTGGCATCCCATTTGGGCTAAATTGCGTACCTCGTTTACCGTATTTATCTTCAAATACACCGTTTTTAATGGCAGAACTCATTACTTTCATTGTCGATTCCTTATAGTGAATTGATAAATTTTGACCTATACTATACGCCCTTTTTTATTTGTTAGGAAATACGATGTTATATGCTTCATTAGCCATTGTGATTGGCTTAATTTTACTCGTTTGGAGTGCGGATAAATTTGTTGAAGGTGCGCTTCTTCTGCGCGTCATTTTGGTATGTCACCTTTATTAATCGGGATTGTGATTGTCGGCTTCGGTACCTCCGCACCGGAAATGTTGGTGTCGGCTTCTTCCGCTCTTAAGGGAGCTTCGGGGATTGCATTAGGTAATGCCTACGGATCGAATATTACCAATATTGCGTTAATTTTAGGGGTAACGGCACTTATTAAGCCGATTATTGTCGCTTCCGAAGTAATTAAGAAAGAACTTCCGATTTTAATTTTAATTACGTTAGTATCGGCATATATGTTGTTTGATGCACAAGTTACCCAACTGGAAGCGGTCATTTTATTGGCGATTTTTACAATTTATATGGGCTGGACCATCTGGGTAGCGGTACGCAGTAAAGATGATACGCTTGCTCAAACGGAATCCTTAAATGAGGAAAGATTGCCGATTGGTAAAGCACTTTTCTGGGTGGTTATCGGCTTATTATTCTTAATGGCAAGCTCTCAATTATTGGTTTGGGGTGCGGTTGAAGTCGCTAAATATTTCGGTGTGAGTGATTTAGTGATTGGTTTGACGATTGTGGCGGTAGGGACATCTTTACCGGAACTGGCTTCATCCGTTATTGCCGCTCGTAAAGGCGAATCAGATTTAGCGTTAGGTAATATTGTCGGTTCAAATTTATTTAATACCTTAGCGGTAGTTGGGATTGCCGGTACGATTGAACCGATGCAAGTGGAAGCAGAAGTATTTTCACGAGATATGCTTGTGATGTTGGCTCTGACCGTATTGCTATTATTATTTGCCTTTAGTTTCCGTAAACAGCCGGGTAGAGTTAACCGTGTGGAAGGTGCGATTTTATTTGCTTGTTATGTCGCTTATACCTTATATCTTTTAAATACTGCAGTATAAAATCATTTTAAAAATGGCAATATTCTTAGTTTTGTGGAATATTGCCATTTACTTTTATTTATCTGCATTCAGCGGTACGATTTGTAGCGTTTTACCTAGCGGAACCAGTAATTTTAATAGTGTTGCCAAAGAAGGATTGGACGAGCCTTTTTCTACTCGGGCAATCATTGATTGCTTTACGCCGCTTAAACTTTCTAACTTGCGTTGAGAAATACCGAGTGCTTGACGGGTTTCTATAATTTCAAGAATAAGTTTTATGCGGAAATTTTGTTCTTCAATGTCTAAAGGATTCAACACTTGTTGTTCAAATGAATGCCAACTAGAACCAATAGGGCTCATCTTTTATCCTCGCTTGTAAGTCTGCTAATCTGCTTTTTGCTCGTTCGATTTCCCGTTTAGGGATACGATAATGGGATTTTGCTAAATAGTGCAATAAGACAAATTGCCCTCTGATAATACTAGTAAGTAATAAACAATCACTCATTGGACGAATCTGCCAAATGCGGTCTTCCAAATGTTTTATATAATTTTCGCCGGCTCGTGTACCGTGTAAATGTAAGATGCTTAAATGATGACTGATTTTTTGCAATTTTTCACGGTTATCGTTGTGCGATTGTTTTAGCAGTCCCAATAGTGACTCTTTGACAGGCTCTCGCCCCCGTTTATCTCGATAAAAGACTATTTCATACATCGTTTTTTTCTCCTTTTGAATGAAAACGCGTAAATTTATTATGGCTTTATCAGGCGAGTTTCTCAATATTTTCGGTAAGTTTTTGTCAGTTTTTATTTTTTATAAATTAAAGTCTATTTTTAGTAAGGAATCAGACTTTTGCCCGACTTTATTGGTTTGTATTACAATAATGTACTTTTTATTAATTTAATTTTATATGTTAAAACGTCTTTTTTTCTTATTTATTGGTATTGCTGTCACAGCTTCCTCTTATGCTGGGTTGTTCGGTAATGAACAACCGAAATATTTAACTGGTGCAGAGGCTTTTGCTTTTTCGGCGATACCGAAATCCGATAAACAAATTGAATTGAATTGGCAAGTTGCGGATGGCTATTATCTGTATAAAAAAGAAATACAGGTCACGCCACAAAATGCTGAAATCCAGCCGTTGATGTTTCCTGTCGCAGAAAATTATCACGATGAATTTTTTGGTGATGTCGAAATTTTCCGTGATCAGCTTACGCGCCGGTAACATTCTCTGCAAAGACAAGCGAACGGCAGTCTTTCGGTTCGTTATCAAGGCTGTACCAAAGGTTTTTGCTATCCGCCTGAAACAGTCACCATTGCATTAGGCGAACAACAAGCGGTCGATTCCGCACAAAATTTTGCAAAAAATAGTGAAAATTCAACCGCTTCTCAGCCGTTAGCGAATGCACCGAAAGCAGAACAGGATCAGCTTGCCGAGAACTTGGCGAATAATCGCTTATCGATTTTTTGGTTCTTTGTGCTGGGCATCGGTTTAGCCTTTACCCCATGCGTATTACCGATGTTGCCGTTACTGTCTGCGATTGTAATTGGTAATAAGCAACGCCCTAATACGTTCAAAGCGTTATTACTCAGCTTTGCTTATGTACAAGGTATGGCGCTTACTTATACGCTATTAGGTTTAGTGGTAGCGACAATCGGCTTACCGTTCCAAGTGGCGTTGCAAAGCCCGCCAGTGCTGATTTCACTTGCGATTTTATTCACCATTTTAGCCGCTTCGATGTTCGGCTTATTTGAAATCCGTTTGCCGAATTCATGGCAACAAAAACTGAATGCGATGAGTCAGAAACAGCAAGGCGGTGCATTTGGTAGCGTTTTTGTAATGGGGATGATTGCCGGCTTGGTAGCTTCACCTTGTACTTCCGCGCCGTTATCCGGTGCGTTACTGTATGTCGCACAAAGTGGGGACTTGCTCACCGGCGGATTAGCGCTCTATTTATTAGCCTTAGGAATGGGGATTCCGTTAATTCTGATTACCTTATTCGGCAACCGTATTTTACCGAAATCGGGCGATTGGTTATTAAAAGTAAAAACCGCATTCGGTTTTGTGATGTTAGCATTACCGGTCTTTTTACTTAGCCGTATTTTACCGAGCCATTACGAGTCGTTTATGTGGTCGGCACTGGCGATGGTATTTGTCGGTTGGTTGATTAGCGTGATTCCTACACAAGGCTTAATCAAACAAGCGGTCAGAATTGCATTGTTTTTTACATTTGCGCTTGCTTCTTACCCTTGGGCGAACTTAGTCTGCAATCAAGGTAACGCTCATTCGGCGCAAGTAAGCAATCACTTAGCGTTTGAACGCGTGCAATCACTTGCAGAATTACAAGCAAAATTGACCGCTTCACAAGGCAAAAAAGTGATGTTGGATCTATATGCCGATTGGTGTGTGGCGTGTAAGGAGTTTGATAAATACACCTTTACCGATCAAGCCGTACAGCAAAAATTGGCGGAAATGGTGGTGTCGCAAGTGGATATGACCAATAACTCGGCACAAAACGATGAGTTAATGAAACACTTTAATGTATTAGGGTTACCGACCATTTTATTCTTTGATGAGAACGGTAATGAGCTGACGCAATCAAGAGTTACCGGCTTCTTAGAAGCAAATCAATTTTTAAGTTGGCTAAATCAGTTATAATCTTATGGCACAAGTTGATCGCTTGTGCCATTTTTTCTTAATCACAGATAAGTTTGCTATGAACCAAGACAATCATAAAATTGAAGACATTATTCGTATTTTCGATGAATGTTTCGCCGAAGAATACAATACTCGCTTAGAAAAGGGCGAAGACTACCCGATTTACTTACCCGCATTTTTAGATGAAGACGGCGTGAAATCTGAGCGTCCATATAACGTGATTTTATTTGCACACGGCTATTACAGCAGTGCATTACATGAGATTGCCCATTGGCTTGTGGCAGGAACCGAACGCCGTAAATTAGAAGATTTCGGCTATTGGTACGAACCGGACGGACGCTCGGCGGAACGTCAGCGTGAATTTGAATCGGTGGAAGTGAAACCGCAAGCGATTGAATGGGTGTTAGCAACCGCCGCGGGCTTTCGCTATTTTGCCAGTGCGGATAATCTTTCCGGCAATCCGGGCGATAATTCTGCGTTTAAACAAGCGGTTTTTGATCAAGTAAAAATTTATGCGGAACGAGGTTATTTACCGAAACGTGCCGAAACGCTACGTAAAGCGTTAGCCAAATTCTACGGCACAGAAGATAAAATTGATTTAGCAAATTTTGATTTGGCGAGAATCTAACAAACAAGCGGTTAAATTTTTAGGAAATTTAACCGCTTGTATTTTAGTTATCGGAGAGATGTTCTAAACCGTATTGATAAAGCGCATTCTTTTTATAGCCGAAAGTCTCCGCCACAATTGCCAGCTTTTTTCAGCGGTAATTCTTGGCAAAGTAAACCGAGTAATTTAACCGCTTGGGTGGAAAATTCTTCATCTGCCTGTTCCGGTTTTCCTTCCACGACTAACACAATCTCACCTTTAATGCGGTTGCTATCTTCATTTAACCACGCAATTAAATTGGTTAATGTATCGCCATGAATGGTTTCCCACGTTTTGGTAATTTCACGAGCCATCACCACATAACGATCCTTGCCTAGCATTTTTTGCATATCTTCAAGCGTATCTAAAATACGGTGCGTTGATTCATAAAAAATCAATGTACGTGGTTCATCAGCCACTTCCGCTAATTTATCGCAACGTGATTTTGTCTTAGCCGGTAAGAACCCTTCAAAACAAAAGCGGTCTGAAGCAATACCGGATGCGCAAAGTGCGGTAATCGCCGCACAAGCGCCGGGTAACGGCACGACTTTAACCCCGGCTTGGCGGCAATGGCGCACCAAGTGAAAGCCTGGGTCACTAATTAATGGCGTGCCGGCATCGGAAATCAGGGCAATATTCAGCCCTTGTTGTAATTTTTCGACTAATACGGCGACTTTTTGTTGTTCATTGTGATCATGTAAGGCAAAAAACGGTTTTTTGATGCCGTAATGGCTAAGTAATAAACCGCTATGACGAGTATCTTCCGCGACGATTAAATCGACTTGGGCAAAAGTATCCAATGCTCGTTGAGTTATATCTCCAAGATTACCAATTGGCGTTGCGACAATATACAAAGTACCGTTTTGTTCGTTTTTCATTTGCTTTTCACTCGTTTGATAAGTAAGATTTCAACATTATTATGCCCATTATAGTCTATTAGGAGCAATACAATGGCGACTATTTTAAAACAGAAACTAAAAACTGTCTTTGTCCCAACGGCAATGGCACTTTTTCTTTCTGCTTGTACCGGTACAAGTTTTTTTGAAAACCCATTAACTAAAACAGTAAAAGACGAAGCCTATGCTACTTCGGAGTTTTATATTAATAAAGCGGATAAAGCGACAGATAAAGAAGATCAGGTCACTTACCGTTTATTAGCCGTCCGTAAATTAATTGATGAGAATAAAGCGGCGGAAGCACAAAATACTTTTGATGAACTATCGCCGGCATTGGCTGAAATTCAGAAAAATGAGATTCAGAAAGTCGAGTATAACTTAGTGGCAAGACAGCTTGTCGCCTTACAAGGCAATGAAGCTCAAGCGGTTTCTTTATTAAAACTTGTCCCAATGGCACAACTGAGCCGTTCGCAAACACTACGTTTTTATCAAACTCAAGCACGTATCGCTGAAAATCGTAAAGATGTATTGGAAGCGGTGAAAGCTCGTTCGTTAATGACGGCAAAATTAGCTGATAATAAATTACGTCAAGAGAATAATGATCAAATTTGGTCTTTATTACGTAATGCAAATAAAGGTTCGCTTTCTGTGGCAAATCCGGGACCGGGCGAAATTGAATTTGCCGGTTGGTTAGCATTAATTGCGGCATATAACCAAAATGTCACCACTCCGGCACAAATGCCACAAGCAATTAATAACTGGAAACAGCTTTATCCAAATCATAGTGCAGTTTCCTTTATGCCGGCAGAGTTACAAAATGTGTCTAATTTCCAACAAACTCAGTTAAACGGCGTAGCATTATTATTACCGTTAAGCGGTGAAGCAAAAATTTTAGGCGATATTATCAAAAAAGGTTTTGATGATGCGAAGGGCGATGATGCAACAGCAATTCAAACTTATGATACAGATGCCGGTTCGGTTGAAAGCATTCTGACGCAAGCAAAACAGCAAGGGGCCCAAACGATTATCGGACCGCTACTTAAATCACGTGTCGATGAGATGTTAGTCAGTCCGGAAATTAAAGGGGTAAATGTCTTAGCATTAAATTCAACGCCGAATGTAAAAGCGATTCCGGGTGTATGTTATTACGGTTTATCGCCAGAAGCAGAGGCAAGAGCTGGGGCGGACCGTTTATATCGTGACGGTTATTCCCGTGCAATTGTTGCCGCATCACAAGATGATTTTGGTCAACGTTCGGCAGATGCGTTTGCACAACGTTGGCGACAATTAACAAATGGCGATGCGGATGTACGTTACTATAATTTACCGCAAGATGCGGTGGTCGCTATTCAAAACTCCGGTAGTGTTCAGGGAGCCGCATTATATGCGTTAGGTACGGCAGAGCAGTTACTTGAATTAAAACAGGGTATTGATGGTTCACCGCTTGCCGGACAATTAAATATGTATACGTCTTCTCGCAGTAATTCACCGAATAACGGCATTGAATTTAGAACCGCCATGGAAGGGGTAAAATTTAGTGAAATTCCATTATTAGCGGATCCTAGCTCGGATGAATATAAGAAAGCGGAAACATTGGCGGAAAGCGATTTCTCAATGATGCGTTTATATGCAATGGGTTCTGATGCTTGGGCGTTGGCAAATAAATTTAACGAGTTTCGTCAAATTCCGGGTTACAGCGTTTCAGGTTTGACGGGGAATTTAACCGCAAGCCCGAACTGTAATATTGAGCGTGGCATGTCTTGGTTGCAATATCGCAATGGTGCTGTGGAAAACGCTAACTAAACGAGCTCAAGGTGCTAGCTTTGAACAAAAAGCCCGTGAGCTGTTAGAGCAAAGACGGGCTGAAATTTGTTGCCGCAAATCAGCAATTTAAATGCGGAGAGTTGGACTTGATTATGCAACAGGGTGATACTTTAGTATTTGTTGAGGTTCGTCAGCGTAAAAGTAATCGTTTCGGCTCGGCATTGGAAAGTATTGATTACCGTAAACAGCAAAAATGGCTTGATGCGGCTAATATGTGGTTGTTCCAACAGCGTAAACAGAGCTTAGACACGGCAAATTGTCGCTTCGATGTTGTTGTATTTGAAGGAAATGATCCGCCAGTTTGGATCCAAAATTTTTTAGGGTAACGTAGAATGCTTGAAAAAATACAAGATCGGTTTACGGAAAGTATTCAGATCCAAATTGCTGCATGACGGAATTATTGCCAAAATCGTTAAGTGAAGCGACAACACGTATCGTTGCTTGTTTGCTGAGAGGTAATAAGATAATTGTTTGCGGTCATGGGCGTTCCTATACTAATGCACAGCTATTAGTTAGCCATTTGTTGCATAAATATGATTTGAACCGACCAAGTTTTGTTGCCTTATTATTACAATTTGATGGGGTATTGGCAGGTGTAATCGCACAAGATAATGATCTTGCTAATCTTTATCGTAAGCAATTACAAGCAGTTGCAAAACACGGTGATCTATTTATCAACTTTTCGCCGACAGGTAATGAAGAAGCGGTTTTAAATGCGATTCATTTAGCCAAAAACGAAGGGTTGGAGATTATTAGTTTTACCAGTAGCCGTAATGATCATACACAAGGTTTGCTCGATGAGCATGATGTTGAGATCTCGATGCCTTCTAATAGCGAGTTACGCGTTATTGAAGGACATCAATTTTGTGTCAATGTACTGTGTGAATTAGTTGATCATTTACTTTTTTCTTAATTTTCTAGTATAGAGAGGATATTGTTATGTTCACTTTAAAACGTATCGGTTTAATGAGTTTATGTGCGTTAAGCCTTTTATCTTTGCAGGGCTGTATTGCAACGGCAGTAGTGACTTCAGCGACAGTAGCGACAAAAGTAGCGACTGATCCTCGTAGTGCGGGAACCCAGGTTGATGATGAGGTTCTCGAAGAACGTGTTGCTTATAATCTCAATAAAGATGCTCAACTTAAAGAAGAAACACGCATTAATGTTGTTGCCTATAACGGTAAGGTATTACTGGTTGGGCAGGCTCCGAATGATTCTGCAGTAGAAACCGCTAAGAATTTAGCGGCGGGAGCAGAAGGGGTTACTGAAGTCTATAATGAAATCCGTACCGGTGAAAAAATTGGGGTGGGACAAATCTCTGTCGATAGCTGGATTACTACCGCAATTAAATCAAAATTGTTAGTTAATTCAGAGGTAAAATCTACCGAAGTTAAAGTCATTACCGAAAATGGCGAAGTATTCTTAGTCGGAAAACTTTCTCCATCACAAGCGGATGCGGCGACGGAAGTTGCTCGTAATGTAAGTGGCGTAAATAGAGTAATTAAAGTGATTAATTACGCTCAATAAGTATAGTATATAAAGCAAGAAACCGTCTTTAAAGACGGTTTCTTATTAATGACGCTCGACTTATTTTTTAATTAAGAAAGTCACCGCTTCAACATAACGTTTGATAAATTCGTTAGTTGATTGAGAATCCGAGAATCCTTCCAAATTAATTTGGTATTGTTCATTTACGAAAAACGCCGGCACACCACGAATTTTAAAATCTTCTGCTAATTGCACTTGTTTGTTGACCAAACCGTTTACCGCAAAGCTGTTAATACCATTATCAAAATCTGCCGCACTTACGCCGTTTGCCGTAAATACCGATTTGATATCATCCATTGATTTGAACGCATCTTTTTGTGTTTGCTTCAAATAATGCGGTTTTCACTTTATCTTCCATGCCTAATGCCATTGCTAATGCCCATGCACGAGTTAAATTCTCAGACTGACGGCCTAAGAAATTAACGTGATATTGTACTAATTTAGCATCTTGTGGAAGTGCTTGTTTAATTTGACTTGGAATCTTGTAAGTTAATTCAAAATCATAGCAATGTGGGCAGTAGAATGAGAAAAACTCCACCACTTCTTTTTGTGCTGACGGAGCTTGGCGAACTTGAGTATATTCTTTACCTTCAACCGGATCCGCCGCAAAAGCGGTTGAATTTACTGTGAAAAATGCAGAAAGAGCGACTAAAACTGATTTTAATGCCAATTTTTTCATTATTGTTCCTTAAATAAAAAATAAATGCGTCTGTTAGACCCAATTAATCGTTTAAAATTCCACGGGCACGTAATAATGCCGTTTTGAAATCTTCTTCATAATCTTTTTTAATACCGGGAATCGGCTCGTGTTTATCTGCATTACGCATTTTTAATTGGTAAATTAACACTTCATCACGTAATGCCGCATAGTTATCAGGCTCACCGACTTCAACTGAAAGTTGTTGTAAAATATCCATCAGATGTAAATCCGGGTTTTTACGCCAATGTTCGCCCAATAACTCAAGTAATTCCTCTAAACGTTTGCATTTCATTCTTTGCTTCCTTAAAAATCCTTGTTGAAAAGTGTCCGGAATCATATACTTTTAACCACACTTTTGCAAAAAACTTGGACATAAAATGCAACAAATCGATCAAATTACTGCAGTTATCTTATCCGGTGGACTTGCTCGCCGTATGAATGGGGCGGAAAAAGGCTTACAGCTATTACAGGGTAAACCTCTGATTTCACATATTGTAGAGCGTCTTACGCCGCAAGTCGCACAAATTTATTTAAATATCAATCGTGCACAAGCGGAATATCAAACATATTTTCCAAATTTGCCTTTTTATTGCGATAGTCTTAGCGACTTCCAGGGGCCTTTGAGCGGAATGTTGTCCGGTTTTGAAAAGATTGAAAGTGAATATCTGCTATTCGTTCCGTGCGATACGCCGTTCTTGCCAACGAATTTAGTGAAAAGACTCTCGGTTACATTAGCGATTAATCAAGCTCAAATCGCTTATGTGCATGACGGTGAGCGAGTACATCCTACCATTGCCTTGATTCATCGTTCGGTGGCTGAATCACTTCGTCTTTATCTGGCAAGCGGTGAGCGTCGTTTATTCCATTTTTTCCAAACACAAAAAAGTGTTGTCGTAGATTTTTCGGAACAAAAACCGGCTTTTCAAAATATGAATACTTTTGAAGATCTGGCGCATTATCAGGCCATACCAACGACAACACCTAAATTATTGGGTATTACCGGCTATAGCGGCACCGGTAAAACCACCTTGTTGGAAAAATTAATTCCCAAATTGACCGCTTGTAACATTAGAGTCGGGCTGATTAAACATTCGCATCACAATGTCGAGGTGGATAAACCGGGTAAAGATAGTCATCGCTTGCGTGTAGCCGGTGCGAATCCAACAATGATTGTCTGTGAGGAACGATGGGCATTAATGACGGAAACATCGACACAAGCGGTCGATTTTCAGCAATTAATTGCAAAATTTGATCCTGAAACTGTAGATTTGATTTTGGTGGAAGGTTTTAAACACGAACCGATTGCAAAAATTCAGTCGCACCGCCAAGCAATTGAAAAACCGTTGCCTGAACTTGATGAATGGACGATTGCAACCGCGACCGATTACCCACTCACACGAGAGAATCGCTTAGATATTAATAATATTGAGCAGATTGCGGATTTCATTCAGCAATGGCTTAAAAGCTAAAAGAAAGCGGTAAGATTTACTGAAAATCTTACCGCTTGTTGCTTATTTAAGACCGAGCTTTTTCTCGAGGTAGTGGATATTCGTACCACCTTTACGGAAGTTCTCATCTTCCATAATCAAATTGTGTAATGGAATATTGGTTTTAATCCCTTCTACAATCGTTTCTGATAAGGCATTTTGCATACGACGGATTGCAATATCACGATCTTCTGCAAACGTAATCAATTTACCGATCATTGAATCGTAATGTGGCGGTACGGTATAACCGGTGTAAATGTGAGAATCCCAACGTACACCTAAACCGCCCGGCACATGTAAACGTGTGATTTTACCCGGAGAAGGTAAGAAGGTGTTCGGATCTTCCGCATTGATACGACATTCCATCGCATGACCTTTCACTTTAATGTCTTCTTGTTTGATTGAAATCGGAAGACCTGCCGCTACACGTAATTGCTCTTTTACTAAGTCTACGCCGGTGATCATTTCTGTTACCGGATGCTCTACTTGTAAACGAGTATTCATTTCGATGAAATAAAATTCGCCGTTTTCGAATAAGAATTCGAATGTACCGGCACCACGATAGCCGATTTCACGACACGCATTCGCACAACGCTCACCGATGAATTTACGTAATTCAGGCGTAATACCCGGAGCCGGTGCTTCTTCCACCACTTTTTGGTGACGGCGTTGCATTGAACAGTCACGTTCCGCTAAATAAACCGCATTACCGTGTGTATCCGCTAATACTTGGATTTCAATATGGCGTGGATTTTCTAAGTATTTTTCCATGTACACCATATCGTTATTAAATGTCGCTTTCGCTTCCGCTTTGGTCATTGCGATAGATTCTTCGAGATCTTTCTCGTTATATACCACTCGCATACCGCGACCGCCGCCACCAGACGCCTTAATAATCACCGGATAACCGATACGTTTGGCAATTTCTTTGTTTTTAATCGGATCGTTGCCTACTGGGCCGTCAGAACCCGGTACACAAGGAACGCCCGCTTTTTTCATTGCATTGATTGCCGATACTTTATCACCCATTAAACGAATCACGTCAGCAGTAGGGCCGATAAAGGTAAAGCCTGAGTTTTCTACTTGTTCGGCAAAATCCGCATTTTCAGATAAGAAACCGTAGCCAGGGTGGATTGCGTCTGCGTTAGTCACTTCTGCGGCAATGATCATTGGAATATTTAAGTAACTTTTTACTGAAGGTGCAGGACCGATACAAATTGTTTCGTCCGCTAAAAGCACGTGTTTTAATTCACGGTCAGCCGTTGAATGAACCGCAACAGTTTTGATACCAAGCTCTTTACATGCACGTAAAATACGTAATGCGATTTCACCACGGTTTGCAATGACAACTTTTTCTAACATTGGAGTTTTCCCCTTTTACCAAGGAAGAGAACGGAACACTCGGAAGAAGCTGTAAGCGGTCAATTTTACTGATTTTTTTGCAAAATTTGAGAGAAAATAGACCGCTTGTCAGCTTGCAGAATTCCGTGTATTCCGTTATTTCCGTGGTGAATAAATTATTCGATGATGATAAGTTTTTGGTCGAATTCAACCGCTTCGCCGTCGTTTACTAAAATCGCTTTAACCACACCGGCTTTGTCTGATTCAATACGGTTCATCATTTTCATTGCTTCAACGATACATAACGCATCGCCAACGTTTACGGTTTGACCCACTTCGATAAATGCTTTTGCATCTGGGCTTGGGCTACGGTAGAAGGTACCTACCATCGGTGAAAGCACTGCGTGACCGCTTACTTCTGCTGATGCAGTCGGTGCTGCAGTCGCAGGTGCCGCTTGTGCAACAGGAGCCGCTGCCGGCGCTTGAGGTGCTCGCAACATATTGCACTGCCGCTGATGCGACCGGTTGAGCACGGCTAATACGTACTGTACCTTCTTCTTCAGACACTTCTAACTCAGTGATGCCTGATTCTTCAACTAATTCGATAAGTTTTTTGATTTTGCGAATATCCATAGTGAGATTCCGTTTTTATAGTCAATTAAAAAGAGAAACTCTGCACAGTATTGTGCAGAGTAAATATCTTGTGTAGATTACCTGAAATTCGCCAATTTTGCGAATAAAATCTCGTAAAATTGGCGAAATTCACGCAATTTTATAACTCATCGTAGCAGTTACAAAGAGTTATGCTTTCCCATTTTCTTCATAGCCTTTGAGTAGGTAATTAATTTGCCAATCCAGAAGATGTTGATAAGCCTTAATTCTACTATGTTTCTCATTTGTTAAGGTTTGTTCACTGCTCATTAAATTGTTGTTCTGAGCCCATTGATACTTGAGTAATTCAGGTGTTGTAAGGTCAACAATACCTGAATCATCAGCCCATACAGCAGGATGGAAAGCAAAGTAATTCGGTGATACCGGCGCTAATAAATTTTCGCCTCCACATGTCCAATACTTCACATCAGATAAGCTGAAATGATAAAGCGTTGGAAAAATATCTTTATGAGATCCTAATTTATTCGGCGAATAATCAATACTAAATTGGCTTTTAATTTGTTCAGGAAGACTTAAAATGAACGGCACAGAATGTGCCATAAAAAGTTCCTTGGGGAAACATTGTTTCATACCTCGAATATGATGATCACCTGTCGCGACAATAATTGTATTGTTTGCTTTGTTACTAGATTTTATGTGGTTAATGAAGTTGCCCAATGCATTACAAGCATACTGAAAACTTTCTAGTATATTACGACGTTCGGTTTCATTATCTCCCATTCTCCCTTCAAGTACATTCGGATCCACTGTTTTAGCTTCATATGTTTTAGGCGCTTGATATGGAGGATGGTTTGTAATCGTTAAAATATTAATAAACATTGGTTCATTAGCATTAGCTAATAATTCTTCTGCTAATTTAAATGCAAATTCGTCCGCTATTCCCCAATATGACAATGTCTTTTTGGACTCTGGGTATCTGTCCATTAAGTCATTTTGATCATAGATTTCATCAACACCTTGAATAGGTAAATAATTAGCTAAATTTCTCCACATCAAATTACCGGCAGAAATAAATACTGTTTTATATCCTTTTTCTTTATAGACCAAAAATGGGTTGGTCTTAATTACAGTATTTTGAACAATGGATTGCGTTATTTCCTGTACCGGGCTATGAAAATAAATTGATGCCAAGCTACTCATAGTTCCATTAGAAGAGGAAAGAAATCTTTTAAATACAAATTCACTTTCCATATAAGGACGTAAAGATCCTAATAAATCATTGTTTATCGGATCATCAGTAATTAAGCCATTTCCCCCAAAACTTTCCATAATGGCTAGAATAACGTTAGGTTTTTTCTTTTCTAAGTACTCGTTCTTTGGCGTATGAGCATATAATGTGTCTTTATTTAAAGCTAAAGCATCCTTAATTAGTTGTTCACCTTCTTTTGGATTTACTGCGGCAAAAGTGACATTGCTTTTTCTATCTTGGAAAGCCCACCGAATAGCTAAAACACCATTCGGAACCATTTTGTTTAAAATGGCTAATGATGACACTTGAGCATGAATTCTACCTAGTGGCTTAGAATGAATGGTTCCACGAATCATTAAAAACATGACTAATATCGTTAGAATAAATAATAATACGTTTAACCAATTAGATAATTCATATTGGAGAATAGCAATACGTTGAATAAAATAATAAGGCATTAGTCCTAAAATAACAGATGTTATAGATATCTTAAATAAAGGGTAGTCATCAAAAATACTTTTTAATACCGCTTTAGTATCCTCTTCAATGAGACCAAAAATAAAAACGTCATAATAAGTTTTATAAGTTTTAAAATAGTAATAATTTCCTATTAAAACTAGAGAAAATAAAAATGAAATAATAATCGCATACCAAAAATAGCCTGTTAAAATCACTGGGTGAGATAGTGTCGTTAGGAGTATGCTCGAAATAATAAAGGGTACAGCTAAAAATAAAGAGATTATTTTTAAATCAAAACGAAGTCCAATATTCCACATTCGATTAATGGATTGAATATTTTCTGCTTTGTTTAATATGTCTTTTTCAATAAATGAGTTAACCATAATTTTTCTAATTATAGAAAATATGGAGGTAAGATAAATAAAAAGTCCTATATGAATAATTAAAATAGATATAAAGGAAAGTTTTGACATTTTTTATAATTAACCTGATTTTTTATTTATAATAATTAGAATAATAAATACCAATTAAAATAAGAGCATCTTTAGCCATTCATTACCTCTTCTAATTGTATTTTGTTTAATTCTGAAATTGCGAAGTCGAGTGCGTAATCATAACCTTTTGCACCTAAACCGCAAATCACGCCTTTTGCTATATCACTTAGATAAGAATGATGGCGAAAAGGTTCACGAGCGTGCACATTTGAAAGATGGACTTCGATAAACGGAATGGATACCGCCAACAACGCATCACGAATTGCTACGCTGGTATGGGTAAAGGCACCGGGATTGATGATAATAAAATCGGTATTTTGAAATGCTTGATGAATACGATTAATCAGCGGCTCTTCTCCGTTTGCTTGAAAATAATCTAATTCGTAGCCTTGTGCCTGAGCTGATTGTTGTAAGTGTTGTTCAATATCTGCGAGGGTTTGTGATCCGTAAATATGAGGTTCACGTTTACCTAACATATTTAAATTCGGACCATTGAGGAGAAGAATTTTTTTCATATCGATTCCTTACAAGCGGTGAAATTTCTTCATTTTTACAAAACTAGCAAGTTAGATAAATTAGCCATGCTTTGCTTCTAAAATTATTGATATCGTAATCCCAAGTGTTGAATGGTCGTTTAATTTCTTGTGTACAACCTCGAGTCTTGATATATGCTTTTGAAAGCTCGACAGCAATGTCTTTATCAACAGGAGTGTTAGATTCTTTTCTAACGTGAATATAATAAGGTTGTTGGAATGGCTCAATATAAGTATCTAAGAGATATTTTTCGCCATCTTTTTCAATCTCAAAATGATTTTCTTCCACTAAGGTTAATTGTTTTAATTTTTGGTTTAACGGAAGATTTGCTGTATCTGTAATAAATGAGCAAGCAGAGATCGCCAGGGTAGCAGATAATATAATAACTTTGTTAAACATATTTTCCTCTTCATAGAAAAAAGCGTAAGCTCTGCTTACGCTTTTTTACTAATTACTCTTCAATAGTACGAAGTAATTCATTGATACCCACTTTACCTAATGTTTTCGCATCAACTTTTTTCACGATAACTGCGCAATATAAGCTGTATTTACCGCATTTTGACGGAAGGCTACCGGATACAACCACAGAACCTGCCGGTACACGACCGTAGTGGATTTCGCCGGTTTCACGGTCATAAATACGAGTCGATTGACCGATAAATACGCCCATTGAAATTACACAACCGTCTTCTACGATTACACCTTCAACCACTTCTGAACGTGCGCCGATAAAGCAATTATCGCCGATAATAGTTGGGTTTGCTTGTAACGGTTCTAATACGCCACCGATACCTACGCCACCAGATAAGTGAACGTTTTTACCAATTTGTGCGCATGATCCTACGGTTGCCCAAGTGTCAACCATTGTGCCTTCGCCTACGTATGCACCGATGTTTACATAAGATGGCATTAATACGCAGTTTTTAGAAATGTATGCACCTTTACGTACGGTTGCAGACGGTACTACACGGAAACCTTCTTGTGCAAAACGTTCTTCAGTATAATCTGCAAATTTTAAGCCTACTTTGTCGTAGTATTTGGTTTCTGCACCATCAATGATTTGGTTGTCATTGATACGGAATGAAAGTAAAACCGCTTTTTTTAACCATTGATGAGTGACCCATTCACCGTCAATTTTTTCTGCTACACGATATTTACCGCTATCTAAACCTTCGATAACTTCTTCGATTGCCGCACGAGTTTCTGCATCAACGGTTTTTGGCGTAATTTCAGCACGACGCTCGAATGCCGCTTCAATAATTGCTTGTAAAGACATTGTTGTGTTCCTTTAATGTAAATAGGGATTGTGATAAAAATCAGTCCTATTTTTTACCACAGATGGTTATTTTTTTCTACTATAAAAAAGAAATCAATCAGATTGGTAGAACTTTTGCAAAGGTTTGATGAAATTTAACCGCTAATATCAATAAATCAGTACAATTTCATTATGTAAGAAAAATAGCGATGTGATCGATTAAATTCACATCGCTATTTAGGTGGATAAGTCTATTTTATAACGGTGATGCTCCACTTAGCATCATCAATTTGTTCATAATCTGTTACTTCATAACCTTCTTCCGCCGCCCAGTTTGGAATGGCTTCGGTAGCTTGAGTACAGTCAAATTCAATCACCAGTTCATCACCTTTATTCAGTTTTGCCATTGCTTCTTTGGCTTCTACAAGCGGAAAAGGACAAACTAAGCCGGCAGTTTCTAATTTTACTTGCATATATTATTCCTTATATGTTGTTTATGCGTTGGTACGCGGTTTAATAATGGTAAAGTAAGCGGCAACCCAAGTGCCTAAAATCATTACAGGTAAAGATACCCAACCTTGCCATGAGAAAAATGAGGTTTCCACTAAGCCGTTACCGATAGAGCAACCGCCGGCAAGTGTTGCACCGATACCCATCAGAATGCCGCCTACAGCACTATAAATCACGGTTTTACTGTCTGGTACTCTGACTCTAAATTCATTAGCACCTTTTGCGGCAATAAAAGAACCTAGCAAAATACCTAATACTAATAATACACCCCAGTTAATAAATTTACTTTCACCAGTCACTAAAAATTGTAAGAGGTTAGCAGAAGGACCAGTAATCCCTAAGCCAAATTCACGTCCGGTCGGTACACTAGAAATCCAAGCGAAGATAGCAATAATACCGATGAGGATTGCCGTTACAAACGGATCCCAACGTTTTTCGAATAAAATATGGGCTAACCCTGTTTTTTTAGGTTTGAGCGTCGCAATTTTAGCTTTCGGTTTACGAAGTTGCTGGAAAACTGAAAATGCCGTGATCCCTACGAGTAAAATAACTAACAACCAAGGTGAAATACCTAAACTTTCATAAATGGTTTTATGCTCCGTATTAATACTGCGTAATTCACTATTAAATGAACCTAGCGGACCGGTTCTTAGCATCGCACTAAATAACATATAGGTTGCGAGTGCGACCCAACTACCAACCAAGCCTTCTCCAGCACGATACCAAGTTCCGGTAGCACAACCGCCGGCAAGAATGATGCCAATGCCAAATAAAAATGCACCGCTTATGACTGCGATAGGGGCAAAATTTTCAGCTGGTTGGAAATTAATAAAACCGGCTTCTTTAAGAATAAAAAAGCCAACAGATTGAACACTGATCGCAATCAATAGTGCAATAAACATCTTTTTGCTTTTTGTGACATAGAGATCTCGAAATGCACCAGTAATACAAAATCGTCCGCGTTGCATAACGAAACCAAGTAGGAAGCCACAAAGTAGACCTGAAATTAACATAAGCTCTCCTAAAAATATAAAGTGCAATTATTATTAGGAAAATTGATGTATAGATTCCAATAACTATTCTATTTTTTTTATTGCTATTTGGAATAACAAACGGATTTCTTGCAAAAAATCGCCAAATGGATTGAATTTTCGCCTAATGAATTTTTTTTTGAAATTTGTATTTGACAACGTTTTAAAAATGCCTAAAATACCGCACATAAATCGCTACGCAATAACGTAGCGTTTTTATTGCGGGAATAGCTCAGTTGGTAGAGCACGACCTTGCCAAGGTCGGGGTCGCGAGTTCGAGCCTCGTTTCCCGCTCCATTTTAAGATGAGCCCGAGTGGCGGAATCGGTAGACGCAAGGGATTTAAAATCCCTCGCCTTTCGGGGCGTGCCAGTTCAAGTCTGGCCTCGGGCACCATTTTAGAATGACAAAATTTAAATTATGCGGGAATAGCTCAGTTGGTAGAGCACGACCTTGCCAAGGTCGGGGTCGCGAGTTCGAGCCTCGTTTCCCGCTCCATTTTAAGATTTAAAACGGTTGTGCCCGAGTGGCGGAATCGGTAGACGCAAGGGATTTAAAATCCCTCGCCTTTCGGGGCGTGCCAGTTCAAGTCTGGCCTCGGGCACCATTTTAAAGCTTAAAATAAAATTAATTATCGAAGCCCGAGTGGCGGAATCGGTAGACGCAAGGGATTTAAAATCCCTCGCCTTTCGGGGCGTGCCAGTTCAAGTCTGGCCTCGGGCACCATTCGATAATAAACTTTCAAAATTATTTAGATTTAAAATAATCTCAATGCGGGAATAGCTCAGTTGGTAGAGCACGACCTTGCCAAGGTCGGGGTCGCGAGTTCGAGCCTCGTTTCCCGCTCCATTTCATCATATCAAAGCAGATAGCACCATAAGGTGCTTTTTTTATATCTAAAATTACCTCTGTTATTCTTACACAATATTTTTCGAATTTTACAGCGTTTGCCTATGACATTATTTATTTCGAGTGGAATGGAATGTTCGGGGTAAACTGTTATCGTATATAAAATCAATGCCGCAACAAATAGAACATTGTTGCGGCATTTTAAATTGAGCAGTTAACTGAAGTATAAACTTTATACTTTTTCGAGATTCGCCATTTTAGCAATCAACCATTTAATACCGTTACCGGCAAAAGCGATTTGTAAGCGAGTTGCTTCGCCACTGCCTTCTACGTTAATAATCGTGCCTTGTCCGAATTTTGCGTGCTGTACTTTTTGCCCCATTTTCCAGTTATTGTCTGCTAAACAAGAAGCGGTCGTTTTTGTTGAATTTTTTGCAAAAGGTGTGCTTTGAGCAAAACTTGCCGCACGGTTGATAGAGCCTCTCAAACGTACTTCTCGAATATGCTGTTCGGGCAATTCGGCAATAAAACGAGAGGCGATATGACGCTCTTCTTTACCATATAAACGTCTGAGTTCGGCATAACTAATCGTTAATTTTTTCTTCGCTCGGGTAATGCCGACATAAGCCAAACGGCGTTCTTCTTGCAGTCTGCCTTCGTCAAAACTCATTCCGCTTGGGAAAATGCCTTCTTCTACGCCGACCATAAATACACGGGGAAATTCTAAGCCTTTTGCTGAATGTAGCGTCATTAATTCGACATAATCTTGATGCGGAGAGGCTTGTGCTTCGCCGGCTTCTAATGAGGCGTGAGTTAAAAATGCGGTGAGATCCGACATTTCTTCCGCTTCGTCAGGCTTGCTGAATTGTTTGGTAGCGGTGACTAACTCTTCTAAGTTCTCAATACGAACTTCGCCTTTTTCTCCTTTTTCTTGCTGATACATTTCGTATAAACCGGATTTTTTAATCACAAAATCGGTTTGTTCAAACAATGGCATTTGCTCGGTTTCTTGCTCGAGTGCATTAATCAATTCGACAAAACGCAGTAAGGCGGAGGCGGCTCTGCCGGACAGTTGTTCTTCTTGCACAGCCACTTGAATCGCCTGCCATAAGGTTATTTGGCGATTCCGGGTAATTTGACGAATCGTATCTAACGTGCGTTCGCCAATTCCTCTTGGCGGTGTATTAATTACACGTTCAAATGCGGCATCATCTTGGCGATTCGCAATTAAACGTAAATAGGCTAACGCATCTTTGATTTCTTGACGCTCGAAGAAGCGCATACCGCCATAAATACGGTAAGGAATATTCGCTTGAATTAATGCTTCCTCAATCACACGAGATTGGCTGTTACTACGATATAACACCGCACATTCGTTTAAGTCGCCTTCGTCTTCTTTCCATTGTTTGATTTGTGACGCAACAAAACGGGCTTCATCCAATTCGTTGAAAGCACAATAAATTTCAACCGGATCACCATCGCCTTGATCGGTCCATAAATTCTTACCTAAACGATCTTCGTTATTGGAAATCAATTCGTTGGCGGTGGCAAGAATATGGCCGGTTGAACGATAATTTTGCTCAAGACGAATGGTTTCCGCTTTTTGGTAGTCATTTAAGAAACGTTGAATATTTTCAACCTGCGCACCACGCCAGCCATAAATCGATTGGTCGTCATCGCCAACAATCATCACGTTACCGGTTTCACCGGCAAGCAGACGGATTAAGTCATATTGAATATTGTTGGTATCTTGGAACTCATCGATCAGGATCTGCTGAAAACGTTGTTGATAGCGTTGCAAAATCGGCGGTTTATCTCTAAATAGCTCATAAGCTCGAATCAATAATTCGGCAAAATCTAACAAGCCAGCACGATCACAGGCATCTTGATAAATTTGGTAGATTTGGACTAATTTCTTTTCATTCGGATCGTTATGATGATCAATATCTTTCGGGCGTTTGCCTTTATCTTTCTGTGAACTGATATACCACGCTACGTGCTTCGGCGGGAAATGCTTTTCATCAATATTGTGTAGTTTTAACAAGCGTTTCAGTAAACGTTGCTGATCTTCGCTGTCCATAATTTGGAAATCTTGCGGTAGATTAGCGTCAAGGTAATGCGAGCGTAACAAGCGGTTAGCAATGCTGTGGAATGTACCGACCCACATACCGAACAGGCGGTGATGACTGCTGGAAGAAAGAGTATGTTCGATACGATGACGCATTTCCGCCACGCTTTATTGGTAAAGGTGACTGCTAGAATATTTGATTCCGGTACGTTTTCTACACCGATTAACCACGCAATACGATGTGTCAGCACCCGTGTTTTACCGGAACCGGCTCCTGCCAAGACTAAATAATTGCCCAACGGTGCGCGACAGCCTCTCGCTGTTTATCATTTAATCCGTCTAATAATAAAGAAAAATCCATTACCGCCTCGTATTTAATTAATGTTTGTTTATACAGTTAATCCTATTATAGATCAAAGCGGTTAAATTTAGCGAAGGTTTTTCAAAGAACCTTTAATTTCTTATGTGAATTAAATAATAAATTGAATAGTCTTAATTCATTAACTTATTAAGTTTAATAAATATGATGTAATGTTACAAAATTGTAACAAATAAACTTTTTTTTGTATAACAATGTAAGATTGTTTGTGGTAGATAATAATTTATTTTAGTCTATAAATAGGACTATTTTAATTCTATTACAGTATTAAATTAGCTTTAGCTGAAATAATGCTTTTTTAAGCATAATTATAAGTGAAGGACACTTTATATGAATAAAATTTTCAAAGTTATTTGGAATCATGCAACACAATCTATGGTGGTGGTATCTGAACTTACTAAATCAAAAGGTAAGTCATCATCTACAACCGATGAACGCAACGAGCCAACGGCAGGAAGCACTTTATTAAATCTTGGTGTGGGTACTGCGGCTACGACACTCGGTCTTTTAGGCAGTGTATTAGTTTCTGATGCACATGCCGCAGTTGGTCTTATCAAGCTTGAGCCAACATTGGGTATTACTAGTAATACAGGTGACAGTACAGCAGTAGCTAATTCATTTGTATCTGGCGTAAATCTAAATACTACTGCGGGTGGTTCAGTTTTAGTTGGTAGAAACTCTACGATGTTTAATGCAACTGAAAGAGGAGATATGAAAGATGCTGTTGCATTAGTCGCAAACAGTACTATTGCCGGTTCCCGTTCCGCTAGCCTTGGTTTTAACCTTACTGTGACCGGTACAGAATCGGTAGCGGTAGGTACGAATGCTACGATTACAGGAGGACAGGCCGTCGGTATCGGTTTTGGTACAAATGCAACTGGTCAACAATCAACGGCTATAGGTAATGACTCTCAAGCAACGGGATATCTTGCTGTTGCGATTGGTGCGGATGATATTGATGGCGCCAAATCGACAGCAACGAAAGATCTTGTTTCTTTAGATGGTCGAAACATGAGTGTTGCACAAGCATATAAAACTCTAACAAAAAGCGATCTTATTCAAACACGTACTGATGGAAGTACCGATTTATATCGTGCAACTACAGCAAGTGGTACTGCGTCGGTTGCTATTGGTGGTTATGCACAATCAAAAGGGGCACTAGCAACTGCAATTGGTACTAATACAACTGCTTCAGGTATAGCGTCTATGGCTGTCGGTGTGGGGGCACAAGCGACTCAAACATCAGCACTTTCAATGGGTACAGGTTCAAAAGCAGAAGCGAAAAATTCCGCCGCAATCGGGACAGCTACACACACAACAATTGAAGATTCTATTGCGTTAGGTTCTAATGCTAAAGTAGAAAGTCTTGCAAATAAAGGTTCTGTTGCGTTAGGTTCTAATGCGACGGCAACAGTCGCGCAACACCTACAAATACAGCAACAGTGAATACATTAACTTATTCGGGCTTTGCGGGAAAAAACCCAACTGCGGTTCTTTCTGTAGGTTCTGACACAGAAAAACGTCAGATTCAAAATGTGGTCACGGGACGAATTGAGGATTCTTCAACAGATGCGATTAATGGTTCGCAATTATATGCCACTCAACATCTTTTAGGTAATGTCACCACATCTATTGATACCATTTTAGGCGGTGATGCAAGCGTTGCAAATACCGGCACAATTACGATGACTAATATCGGTGGTACAACCAAAACTACCATTCATGATGCTATTGCCGCAGTAAAAGAAACTGTTGTAGAAGGTAAAAATACAAAGGTAACAGCTGATATTAAGGCAAATGGTTCTACTACTTATAAAATTGATGCGGTAGATACTTCAGCATCTGTTTCTCCTGGATCAGGAGATGTAACAGTAAAGGCGCAAAATCCGACAGCAGTTGGTAATGCGGATGTTACGGATTATGTCATTGATTTGTCAACGTCAACTAGAACGAATATTACTCACGGTGTAAATGCAAATACGACTGTTACCAATAAAGGATTAACATTCACAGCGGATTCCGGACCAGAAACCTTACGTAAATTAGGTGAGAAATTAGCACTAAATGGTGATGGTGATTTAATCGCAACAACAGTATCTACCGGAAAGGTTGAAATTGCAACAACTCAAGAGTTAAAAGATGCAGTTACTAATGCGACAAATGCCTTACAGAGCTTTACTACAACGGTTGATGGAACCAATGTTGCCCAAACAGTAAATAAAAATCAGACTAAAGCGAACTTTAATACTGGAGATAATATTGAGTTAACTGTCTGCGACTAACGGTATTACGATTGCAACTAAAAAAGATGTAACATTTGGTAATCTGAATGTAGAAGGAGATACGGTAGTAAATGACTTTAAGGTTAATCCGGGATCTACTATTAATATGGGTGGAAATACCATTACCAATGTAGGTGCCCCTAAAGCGGATGATGATGCTGCAACTAAAAAATATGTTAAGGATACTCGTACACTTGTTACTTCAAACGATATAGAAGTTACAAGAACAGATAACGGCGATACTATTACTTTTGATTTAAAAGTAAAACCGGCGCAGCGGCAAAAGTGGGCTGGAATATTGCGGCAAATGGCACAAACTCAACTGAGGTTATTGCTGATGCGGATGTAAGTTTAAACAACACCGATGGTAATATCGTAATTACTAAGGAAACCACGGACAACAACGTGACGTTTGGCTTAAACAAAAACATTAGTGTCGGTAAAGACGGCGTTGATGGCGTAGATGGCTCAGTAGGTGCGAAGGGTAAAGACGGCTCTTCTGTGGTATTAAACGGTAAAGACGGTTCAATCGGCTTAACCGGTCCGAAAGGTACAGACGGAAAAACGCCGACAACCAATATCCGAGTGAAGGATGGTCAACCTGGCGTAGATGGTCAACCGGGTGAAACGAAAACACGTATTGTGTATGACACACCGGATGGCGAAGAGCAAGTAGCGACCTTGAATGACGGCTTAAAATTCGTTGGCGATAAAGGTCAAGTCATTAAGAAAAAACTGAATGAGACCTTAGCAATCAAAGGTAAGTTAGCGGATACAGCGGCTGTCACGGATAAAAACTTACGTGTAGATAATGATGGCGATGAGCTTATCATTAAGATGGCGAAAGCATTAACGGATTTAACGAATGCGACCTTTACCTCAGGTACAGGTAACACCGTTATTGACGGCAATGGCATCACAATCACCCCGACAGGCGGTGGCAAATCGGTAACCTTAACGGATAACGGCCTTAATAACGGCGGTAACAAAATTACTGACGTAGCTAAAGGTGAAGCTCCGACAGATGCGGTTAACGTGAGCCAGTTGGAAGATGTGAAAACAACAGTAAATGCTGGTTGGAATATTGCGACAAACGGTACGAACTCAACTAACGTTGCACCGAAAGGCAATGTGAGCTTAAACAACACTGACGGCAATATCCTGATTACTAAAACAGATACGAACAATGACGTCCTCTTTGGCTTAAACAAAGATATTACGGTAGGTAAAGACGGTGTTGATGGCGTAGATGGCTCAGTGGGTGCGAAGGGTAAAGACGGCTCTTCTGTGGTATTAAACGGTAAAGACGGTTCAATCGGCTTAACCGGTCCGAAAGGTACAGACGGAAAAACGCCGACAACCAATATCCGAGTGAAGGATGGTCAACCTGGCGTAGATGGTCAACCGGGTGAAACGAAAACACGTATTGTGTATGACACACCGGATGGCGAAGAGCAAGTAGCGACCTTGAATGACGGCTTAAAATTCGTTGGCGATAAAGGTCAAGTCATTAAGAAAAAACTGAATGAGACCTTAGCAATCAAAGGTAAGTTAGCGGATACAGCGGCTGTCACGGATAAAAACTTACGTGTAGATAATGATGGCGATGAGCTTATCATTAAGATGGCGAAAGCATTAACGGATTTAACGAATGCGACCTTTACCTCAGGTACAGGTAACACCGTTATTGACGGCAATGGCATCACAATCACCCCGACAGGCGGTGGCAAATCGGTAACCTTAACGGATAACGGCCTTAATAACGGCGGTAACAAAATTACTGACGTAGCTAAAGGTGAAGCTCCGACAGATGCGGTTAACGTGAGCCAGTTGGAAGATGTGAAAACAACAGTAAATGCTGGTTGGAATATTGCGACAAACGGTACGAACTCAACTAACGTTGCACCGAAAGGCAATGTGAGCTTAAACAACACTGACGGCAATATCCTGATTACTAAAACAGATACGAACAATGACGTCCTCTTTGGCTTAAACAAAGATATTACGGTAGGTAAAGACGGCGTTGATGGCGTAGATGGCTCAGTGGGTGCGAAGGGTAAAGACGGCTCTTCTGTGGTGTTAAACGGTAAAGACGGTTCAATTGGCTTAACAGGTCCGAAAGGTGCAGACGGCACGCCAGGTGTGAGTACAAATATTCGTGCAGAGAAAGGTGAACCAGGTGTAAATGGTCAACCGGGTGAATCGAAGACACGTATTGTGTATGACACACCGGACGGTGAAGAACAAGTTGCGACCTTGAATGACGGCTTAAAATTCGTTGGCGATAAAGGTCAAGTCATTAAGAAAAAACTGAATGAGACCTTAGCAATCAAAGGTAAGTTAGCGGATACAGCGGCTGTCACGGATAAAAACTTACGTGTAGATAATGATGGCGATGAGCTTATCATTAAGATGGCGAAAGCATTAACGGATTTAACGAATGCGACCTTTACATCAAATACAGGCGATACTGTGATTGATGGCAATGGCATCACAATTAATCCGACAGGTGGTACATCAGTTAGCTTAACGAATACCGGCTTAAACAACGGTGATAACAAAATCACGAATGTTGCAACAGGTACGAATAATACAGATGCGGTTAACGTAAGCCAGTTGGAAGATGTGAAAACAACAGTAAATGCCGGTTGGAATATTGCGACAAACGGTACGAACTCAACTAACGTTGCACCGAAAGGCAATGTGAGCTTAAACAACACTGACGGCAATATCCTGATTACTAAAACAGATACGAACAATGACGTCCTCTTTGGCTTAAACAAAGATATTACGGTAGGTAAAGACGGTGTTGATGGCGTAGATGGCTCAGTGGGTGCGAAAGGTAAAGATGGCTCTTCTGTGGTGTTAAACGGTAAAGACGGTTCAATCGGCTTAACCGGTCCGAAAGGTACAGACGGAAAAACGCCGACAACCAATATCCGAGTGAAGGATGGTCAACCTGGCGTAGATGGTCAACCGGGTGAAACGAAAACACGTATTGTGTATGACACACCGGATGGCGAAGAGCAAGTAGCGACCTTGAATGACGGCTTAAAATTCGTTGGCGATAAAGGTCAAGTCATTAAGAAAAAACTGAATGAGACCTTAGCAATCAAAGGTAAGTTAGCGGATACAGCGGCTGTCACGGATAAAAACTTACGTGTAGATAATGATGGCGATGAGCTTATCATTAAGATGGCGAAAGCATTAACGGATTTAACGAATGCGACCTTTACCTCAGGTACAGGTAACACCGTTATTGACGGCAATGGCATCACAATCACCCCGACAGGCGGTGGCAAATCGGTAACCTTAACGGATAACGGCCTTAATAACGGCGGTAACAAAATTACTGACGTAGCTAAAGGTGAAGCTCCGACAGATGCGGTTAACGTGAGCCAGTTGGAAGATGTGAAAACAACAGTAAATGCTGGTTGGAATATTGCGACAAACGGTACGAACTCAACTAACGTTGCACCGAAAGGCAATGTGAGCTTAAACAACACTGACGGCAATATCCTGATTACTAAAACAGATACGAACAATGACGTCCTCTTTGGCTTAAACAAAGATATTACGGTAGGTAAAGACGGTGTTGATGGCGTAGATGGCTCAGTGGGTGCGAAAGGTAAAGATGGCTCTTCTGTGGTGTTAAACGGTAAAGACGGTTCAATCGGCTTAACCGGTCCGAAAGGTGCAGACGGCACGCCAGGTGTGAGTACAAATATTCGTGCAGAGAAAGGTGAACCAGGTGTAAATGGTCAACCGGGTGAATCGAAGACACGTATTGTGTATGACACACCGGACGGTGAAGAACAAGTTGCGACCTTGAACGACGGCTTAAAATTCGTTGGTGATACAGGTGCAGTTATTAAGAAAAAACTGAATGAAACCTTAGCGATCAAAGGTAAGTTAGCAAATACAGCAGATGTTACAGCTGAAAACTTACGTGTAGATAATGATGGCGATGAGCTTATCATTAAGATGGCGAAAGCATTAACGGATTTAACGAATGCGACCTTTACCTCAGGTACAGGTAACACCGTTATTGACGGCAATGGCATCACAATTAATCCGACAGGTGGTACATCAGTTAGCTTAACGAATACCGGCTTAAACAACGGTGATAACAAAATCACGAATGTTGCAACAGGTACGAATAATACAGATGCGGTTAACGTGAGCCAGTTGAATGACGTGAAAAATATTGCGAACGCGGGTTGGAATATTGCGGCTAATGGCACAAACGCAACTAACGTTGCACCGAAAGGTAATGTGAGCTTAAACAACACTGACGGTAATATCCTGATTACGAAGGAAACGACTGACAACAATGTTACTTTTGCTTTAAACAAAGACCTTACATTAGGTAAAGTGGGCAAAGACGGCGTGGACGGTGAAGACGGTTCATTAGGTGTTAACGGTAAAGATGGCTCATCAGTTGTCTTAAATGGTAAAGACGGTTCAATCGGCTTAACAGGTCCGAAAGGCGCAGATGGCACGCCAGGTGTGAGTACAAATATTCGTGCAGAGAAAGGTGAACCAGGTGTAAATGGTCAACCGGGTGAAACGAAGACACGTATTGTGTATGACACACCGGATGGCGAAGAGCAAGTAGCGACCTTGAACGACGGCTTAAAATTCGTTGGCGATAAAGGTCAAGTCATTAAGAAAAAACTGAATGAGACCTTAGCAATCAAAGGTAAGTTAGCGGATACAGCGGCTGTCACGGATAAAAACTTACGTGTAGATAATGATGGCGATGAGCTTATCATTAAGATGGCGAAAGCATTAACGGATTTAACGAATGCGACCTTTACCTCAGGTACAGGTAACACCGTTATTGACGGCAATGGCATCACAATTAATCCGACAGGTGGTACATCAGTTAGCTTAACGAATACCGGCTTAAACAACGGTGATAACAAAATCACGAATGTTGCGACAGGTACGAATAATACAGATGCGGTTAACGTAAGCCAGTTGAATGACGTGAAAAATATTGCGAACGCGGGTTGGAATATTGCGGCTAATGGCACAAACGCAACTAACGTTGCACCGAAAGGTAATGTGAGCTTAAACAACACTGACGGTAATATCCTGATTACGAAGGAAACGACTGACAACAATGTTACTTTTGCTTTAAACAAAGACCTTACATTAGGTAAAGTGGGCAAAGACGGCGTGGACGGTGAAGACGGTTCATTAGGTGTTAACGGTAAAGATGGCTCATCAGTTGTCTTAAATGGTAAAGACGGTTCAATCGGCTTAACAGGTCCGAAAGGCGCAGATGGCACGCCAGGTGTGAGTACAAATATTCGTGCAGAGAAAGGTGAACCAGGTGTAAATGGTCAACCGGGTGAAACGAAGACACGTATTGTGTATGACACACCGGATGGCGAAGAGCAAGTAGCGACCTTGAACGACGGCTTAAAATTCGTTGGCGATAAAGGTCAAGTCATTAAGAAAAAACTGAATGAGACCTTAGCAATCAAAGGTAAGTTAGCGGATACAGCGGCTGTCACGGATAAAAACTTACGTGTAGATAATGATGGCGATGAGCTTATCATTAAGATGGCGAAAGCATTAACGGATTTAACGAATGCGACCTTTACCTCAGGTACAGGTAACACCGTTATTGACGGCAATGGCATCACAATTAATCCGACAGGTGGTACATCAGTTAGCTTAACGAATACCGGCTTAAACAACGGTGATAACAAAATCACGAATGTTGCAACAGGTACGAATAATACAGATGCGGTTAACGTAAGCCAGTTGAATGACGTGAAAAATATTGCGAACGCGGGTTGGAATATTGCGGCTAATGGCACAAACGCAACTAACGTTGCACCGAAAGGTAATGTGAGCTTAAACAACACTGACGGTAATATCCTGATTACGAAGGAAACGACTGACAACAATGTTACTTTTGCTTTAAACAAAGACCTTACATTAGGTAAAGTGGGCAAAGACGGCGTGGACGGTGAAGACGGTTCATTAGGTGTTAACGGTAAAGATGGCTCATCAGTTGTCTTAAATGGTAAAGACGGTTCAATCGGCTTAACAGGTCCGAAAGGCGCAGATGGCAAAACACCGACAACCAATATCCGAGTTAAAAACGGTGAACCGGGCGTAAATGGCCAGCCGGGTGAATCGAAGACACGTATTGTGTATGACACACCGGACGGTGAAGAACAAGTGGCGACCTTGAATGACGGCTTAAAATTCGTTGGCGATAAAGGTCAAGTCATTAAGAAAAAACTGAATGAGACCTTAGCAATCAAAGGTAAGTTAGCGGATACAGCGGCTGTCACGGATAAAAACTTACGTGTAGATAATGATGGCGATGAGCTTATCATTAAGATGGCGAAAGCATTAACGGATTTAACGAATGCGACCTTTACCTCAGGTACAGGTAACACCGTTATTGACGGCAATGGCATCACAATTAATCCGACAGGTGGTACATCAGTTAGCTTAACGAATACCGGCTTAAACAACGGTGGTAATAAAATTACGAACGTTGCAACAGGTACGGATGATACGGATGCGGTTAACGTGAGCCAATTAAATGCGGTTAACTCTACGGCAAATGCGGGTTGGAATATTCAAACTAACGGCAATACTTCAACTAATGTTAAACCGGGCAATACGGTGAATTTTGCAAACGGAGACAATATCGTTATTAATAATAATGGTACAAATGTGACTGTTGGCTTATCGAAAGATATTGACCTAAGTAAAGACGGTAGTATTAAAGCCGGTGATACTGTCATGAATAATGATGGTGTGAAAGTTGGTGATGAAGTATCGTTGACTAAAGATGGTTTAACTGTAGGTGATGTGAATATTTCAGTGCAAACAGGTATCAATGCTGGTGACAAACAAATCACAAACGTGAAAAGTGGTTTAGACGGTACTAAACTTTCAGATGCGAAAGGCGATACATTGAAGAATGCTGCAAATATCGGTGATCTACAAATCGCAGTATCAAGTGTAACCGATGCTTCACAAGGTGGTGGTTTTGGTTTAGCAGATGATAATGGCAATACAGTGACAGAAAATCTTGGAAAAACTATCCAAGTGAAAGGTGACGGTAATGTGAAAACAACTGTAACTGGTAAGTCACTCACAGTAGGCTTAAACAAGGATGTTGACTTAGGCAAAGACGGAAGCTTAACAACTGGTGGTACGAAAGTATCAGACAAAGGTGTAAGTTTTACTGATTCACTAGTGAATTTAACCAGCAATGGTTTAGATAACGGTGGTAACAAAGTTATTAACGTAAAAGCGGGTGATGTAAGTGAAACCAGTACAGATGCTGTAAACGGTAGCCAATTACACGCAACTAACCAAAATGTAACAAACCTTCAAAATACTGTTGCGAAAGGTTGGAACATTGAGGCTGATAAGGTTTATGGCTCAACAGGTGAAGTGATTGGTAAATCAAAAGCTAATGTTGCGATGGGAGATACCGTTGCGGTTAAAGCAGGCAATAACATTGAGATTACTCAAGATGGTAAAAACATTGCAATTGCAACTTCTGTAAATCCAAACTTTGATAGTGTGAAAATTGGTAAAGGTAGCAATACCGCAATAATTAGCACAACTGAAGATGGTGCAATTAAGGTTGCTAATGCAAATGGTGGTCCAACTCGTATTACCAATGTTGCGGCAGGTAAGAAGGATAATGATGCTGTAAATGTGGCACAATTAAAAGGTGCAGTAAGTAGCATTAGTCATAATATCAATAAAGTTGATAAAGACTTACGTGCTGGTATTGCAGGAGCAATGGTCGCTGGTAACTTATATCATGTAACGATACCAGGTAAATCAATGATCTCTGCAGGTATTGGTACTTATAAAAACCAAGGTGCAGTAGCAGTAGGTTATTCACGTTTATCGGATAACGGTAAGATTGGTGTGAAATTCTCTGTAAACACTAATACACGTGGTGACTCCGGTGCGGCAAGTGTAGGTTATCAGTGGTAATCACTAACTTGTAGCAAGCAATAATAAAAACCTCAGTTCGAAAGAACTGAGGTTTTTTTATGAGGAAAATTTGCAAAAAATCAGTGAAATTTGACCGCTTGTCAGGTCATCGGAAAACAAAAAAGCACGAGCTAAACTCGTGCTTTGCCATATCAAAGTTAATGACCGCTTAATACTTTCGCCGGTTCTAATTTTGCCGCTCGGGTTGCCGGATAGAGACTGGCGAATAGGCTTAAAACAATGGTGGCGATTAACACATAAGCGACATCTTGCCAGTGTAGTTCGCTTGGAAGGAAGTCAACAAAATAAACACCGTCAGATAACAATTTGATGCCAAAAAATCCTTCAATCGCTTTAATCATTGCAGTTAAATTCAGCGACAATATCACACCGAGTATAATCCCAGCCAACGCCCCTTTCATTCCGGACAATAATCCATACCATAGAAAAATACGTTTGATAAAACCATTATTAGCACCAAGCGTGCGCATAATTGCAATATCGCCTTGCTTATCTTTTACTGCCATAATTAGTGTCGAAATAATATTAAAACACGCCACGCCGATTACTAATACCATTGCGATATACATCACGGTGCGTACCAGCTGAATATCGTTATACATATAGCCGAATTTTTCAATCCAAGTGTTGAGGTACAGCGGTTGATTAAAGTTGGCAAGTTCCGGCATTTGCGGCTCTTGTACTTTAAACGGTGCTTTTAATGCTAACTCAATACCCGAATATTCATTTGGTTGATATTCCAATAACTCTTGGGCTTTTTCAATTGGTAATAACGCATAGCTATGGTCGAGTTGCCCCTCCAGTTTCAGTACGCCGGTTACCGGTAAGCTGAAACGTAACGGTTGAGCCAATTTGCCGTCCTCGGTCGGTTGTGGCAATAATAGCGTGACTTCATCACCTGCGGTCACTTCCAAATCTTTAGCAATACCGGCACCAAGAATTAAGCCACCTTGTTGATGGAACGCTTGCCATTGCTCACTCGGAATATAATGGCTAAGCGAACTGACTTTATCTTGCTTAACCGGATCAACGCCTCGAACTTGGGCGATTTTCAGTTGCGTACCGTTTTCAATCAAGCCGGTAAAGCTGACGAAGGGCGAAGAAGCGGTCACATTTGGATTACTATTTGCAAGATTTTCCAGTTTTTTACCCGCTTGTATCGGTGCGTTTTCATTGCCATTGTAGGAATACAGCTCAGCGTGTGGAACAACGGAAAGCACCCGCTGATTTAGTTCCCGCTCGAAACCGTTCATCGCACTTAAGCCGATAATTAATACCGCTACACCAAGTGCAATCCCAATACTGGAAAATAGTGAGATCAACGAAACTAGCCGATTTTTTTGTTTGCCTCGTTGATAACGCCAGCTAATAAAAAAAGGGGTATTCATTAATCTGCCTCACTTAATACACCATCTCGCATCACAAAGCGGCGAGCTAATTTATTTGCCAAATTTAAGTCGTGAGTGACCAACAAAAAGGCGATATTTTGTTCGGCATTCAATTGTTTGATCAGATCAAAAATACTTTCGGTGGTTTTTTGGTCGAGGTTACCGGTCGGTTCATCGGCTAATACGAGTGCCGGATTATTAACTAACGCACGGGCAATCGCCACACGTTGGCGTTCGCCACCGGAAAGTGCTGAAGGACGATGGGTAATTCGGTGCGATAATCCGACCGCTTGTAGCATTTTTTCGGCACGATCGCGTACTTCGCTTTTATTTTGATTACCGATTAGCATTGGCATCATCACGTTTTCAAGCGCAGTAAAATCCGCCATTAAGTGATGGAATTGGTAAACGAAGCCGAGATTTTGGTTACGCAGTTGCGCCAGTTTATTCGCACTTAATTTTTGCGCGATTGTTGTTTAATCCAAACTTCGCCGGAACTCGGTTGATCTAAACCGCCAAGCGTATGTAATAGGGTACTTTTGCCTGAACCGGATGAGCCGACAATTGCTACTAATTCACCGCTATTCATCGAAAATGAAACGTCTTTGAGGACTTGCACCTTTTGGTTGCCCTCATCATAAAATTTGCTGATATTTTCACAGCGTAATAATTCGGTCATATTGTTTTTATCTTTATTTAAGTGGAAATATTTAGAACCACAGAACACACTGAATACTCAGAAATCATTGCATTTTATTTTCCGTGTTATCTGTGTATTCCGTGGTTGAAATTATTCATATCTCAATGCCTGAGCCGGTTCGATTTTTGCCGCTCGGTATGCAGGATAAAGGGTACAAACCAATGACAACACAATCGAAGTCACGATAATGGTTGCCACCTGCATTGGCGAAATTAGTGTCGGTAGATGAATATTCGGATTGAGTAACGCCACAATCTCATCTAAATTGAGCGTGATAACCGTACCGATAATGCCACCCAAAATCGAACCGATTACGCCGACAATCGCACCTTGGAAAATAAAAATTTGTGTTACTTGTCGTTTAGTTAAACCTTGGGTTTGTAAGATGGCGATTTCACCTTGTTTATCCACCACCATCAGACTGAGTGAAGTCACGATATTGGAAATAGCAACGATAATGATCAGGCTGATCAATAAACCCATCATATTTTTTTCCATACGAACCGCTTGGAAAAATTCGCCTTTTTGTTCTCGCCAATCGCTGATTTTGTAGCTATTTGCATCGAAATGTTGGCTAAGTTCGGTAACTTGGAACGGATCTTGCAAATATAGACGCATACCTTGCACTTGGTCTTCGGTTATCCGCAGTAAACGTCCAACATCGGTAAGATTGGCAAAAAGAGTATATTCACTTGCTTCATTGTTGCTGTGATAAATACCAACCACGTTAAATAAACGCTGAACCGGTACACGTCCCATCGGCGTATATTGACTGTTTTCGGTAATCATCAAGCGGATCTTTTCGCCAGTACCGATATTCAACTTATTTGCAAGGCGTGAACCGATCAATACATTAAATTCACCTTGTGGTAAGAGCGTTTTAATATCTTCGCCAATCAACATTGGATCGTCACTTTCATTCTCAACACCGAGTAATTGACCGGCATTGATTCCTTGCTGGCTTTGGATAATGACATTCGCTTTATTAATCGCTACGCTTTTACTTGCAAATGCCGGTAAATTAAGTGATTGATTCTTATCGAAATGTCCTTCTTGTGGTAATACAATGGCGTGCGGCAGTGTTGAAAGCAAATTGCGCTTTTGCATATTCTCCAAGCCGTTCATTACCGACAGTACGATCACTAATGCCATCACGCCAAGCACGATCCCGAAACTTGCCAAATTGGTGACTAAGCGCCCGAAGCGATCGGCACTTTTAGAACGCCAATAGCGAAAGGCAATAAAAAGAGTTGTTAAATTCATAGTTTATATTGTTAGCTATTTATACCTAATACTCAAAAAGCAAGCGGTCAAATTTACCGAATTTTTTGCAAATTTTCGCTAATTTTAAACCGCTTGTATCTTTTAGGAATCAGGCTATTTCGTGGAATATTATTTCCCGTTGAGTACAAATTCTTCCATATTTTGCGTCACTTTATTTACTAAAGTGGTGACTGCCGAATCGCTTGCCCACGCAACGTGTGGGGTAATTAATAAATTCGGTAAGCGTTTTGCCGCCTGCATTAACGGATTGTCTTTTTCCGGCGGTTCTTTGACTAATACGTCCAACGCCGCTCCGGCAATTTTGCCGTTCTCTAAAGCATCTAATAATGCCGCTTCATCTACTAATGGACCTCTGCCGGTATTAATTAAATAAGCGGTCGGTTTCATTAATGCTAAGGTTTCGGCGTTAATCAGGTTTTGAGTTGAATCGGTGAGCGGGCAATGCAATGAAATAACATCCGCTTGCTTGAATACTTCTTCAAAAGCGGTATAACCGTCACGAATTTTGGTTACGCCTTTATGCTCTGCAAAAATTACCTTCATTCCAACCGCTTGTGCTAGGCGGGCCACTTCCGAACCGGTATTACCTTTGCCGAAAATACCTAGGGTTGAGCCGCGAATATCGGTTACCGGATAATCAACATAACAGAATTGCCCGCAAGTTGCCCAGCGATCCGAGGTAATTTGATCACGGTGATAACTGATTAAGCTGTGTTTTAACGCAAAAATCATACCTAAAACGTGTTCCGGTACTGTTGTAGTGGAATAGCCGGTCACGTTTTTGACTGCAATACCTAATTCTTTTGTCGCGACTAAATCGACGTTATTAGTACCGGTGGCGGTAATTGCGATTAATTTCAGTTTCGGCAATTGAGCCAGTAATTCTCTGCCGAGTAATACTTTGCTGGTCACGATAATATCCGCATCTTTCGCACGCTCAAAAGTTTGTGAAGCATCGGTACTATCGTATTCCGTCCAAGTATGAGGAAAAGAAGGGCGAGGAATTTCGTGGGTGGGTACACCGGTTTTATCCAGAAAAACGATATTAAGTGCAGTCATAGAGGCTCCTTAAATTTTTACCACGAGAAGTGATGACTCCCCGTGGTAATAGGTATTAGTTTGACGTATCAATTTCTTCAAATGATTTAACTAAATCATCAATCGCTTTCATTTGACTAACAAATGCTTCTAATTTTGATAACGGTAGGGCTGACGGACCGTCACATTTCGCACTGTTCGGATCCGGATGCGCTTCAAGGAATAAACCGGCTAAACCGATCGCCATACCGGCGCGAGCCAATTCGGTTACTTGATCACGGCGACCGCCTGATGCCGCACCGAACGGGTCACGGCATTGTAGTGAGTGAGTTACGTCAAAAATTACCGGACAGCCTTTCGATACTTTTTTCATAATGTTAAAGCCGAGCATATCCACGACTAAATTATCGTAGCCGAAGTTAGTACCACGGTCGCAAAGAATCACGTTTTCATTACCACATTCCGCAATTTTTTCCACGATATTACCCATTTGACCCGGGCTTAAAAATTGTGGCTTTTTCACGTTAATCACCGCACCGGTACGTGCCATTGCTTCGACTAAATCCGTTTGGCGAGCTAAGAACGCCGGTAACTGGATAATATCCACCACTTCCGCTACCGGTTTACATTGATAAATTTCGTGTACGTCAGTAATAATGCTCACGCCGAAGGTATCTTTTAATTCTTGGAAGATTTTTAAACCTTCTTCCATACCCGGACCACGGTAAGAGTGAATTGACGAACGGTTTGCTTTATCGAAAGAGGCTTTAAATACATAAGGCACACCCAGTTTGTTGGTCACTTCTACGTATTGTTCACAGACACGCATTGCCATATCACGGCTTTCTAATACGTTCATACCACCGAATAAAGTAAACGGCTTGTCATTCGCCACTTCAATATTGCCGACTTTTACGATTTTGTTGTTCATAAGATTTCCTTTATTTATTTGGCTCTAGCCGAGCTAAAATTATTTTCTCTAAAAGCGAATTATCACAATAGAGTGCAGATTTTTCAGAAGCGAGGATCATTTCTTGTTGTGAGACGCCATTAAAATGTAAGCGGTAACCAAATTTTTGTGCAAGTTGAATAATAAATTCACGTTGCACTCGACCATTCCCTTCTCTAAATGGATGTAAAATATTTATTTCACCTAAATAGTAGGCTAATTTATTTGCTACTTCTGATTTAGATAGCAAAAGAAAAACTTCATTTTGATAATGTTTGTGTAACTTAGCAAATTCAGGTTGAATGCGATGAGGGCTAGCAAATACAGTTTTCCCCTTTGTTATTCCAACATCTCTAATTTCTCCAGCCCATTCATAAATATCATTGAATAGCCGACGATGAATTTCCTGTAAATGTACAAGATCGAAATTTCCTTCTACAGGTAATAAACGGAGCTTTATAGACTGCAGAGCGACAATACGGCTTTCTTTTTCTTCTAATTCTTGTTCCGTTTTCGCATTTAATTTATTGAACAAAACACCATTTTTATCAGTGTAACGATCTGATTCCGCATATTTCATAGATACTTTTTCTACTTCATCAAAGCTAATTTGATTCTCAATCCAAGCATTAAAGAGATTAAGTGTTTGCTGATCAAGATATAATCCTTCTAATAAGTTATTATCTATAGCGGCTTGAACTGCGTCTAATCGGAATTTTCGTTCTTGCTCTGTCATAATATAGCCTTTAATGTAATCTACTTTCTTTACTCTTTTGCTCTAAACCTTTCATTTCGAGTTTAAGCATTACGGCAGAAGGATCTTCCGGACATTGATCGATAAAATAGCTGAGATCTTCATAAGCCGCTTGGAAACAGTCCATACTGGCTAGCACCATACCACGATCACGAATTTCATACGGATCTTCCGGGCTGAATACTAAACGATATTCAATTAAACGTAAGGTTTCTTCATATTTCCCTTCACGAGTGAGTGCCATTTTAAACACGGTTTCTACTCGTTCCAATAATTCTGAAGGTTTTGCTTGGCGGAGTAATTCAGGGGTAAGCTCCGTACCGTAACCGATTTCGCCCTCAAGCCATTTAGTGAGTAATTCCAATGGCATAAAACTACCGTCCCACGGATTAATAAAACGCACGGTTGTTTTACCTTTTTCATCTTTCATCTCGGCACGCAGAATTAACTGAGTCGGGAAATTGACCGGATAAATCGGTAAATCAAGAGAAGCGGCTAAATAAAGCACGATTGCTCCAACCGAAACCGGCATACCGGAATGTGTGCGAATCACTTTATTCAGTAACAGGTTATCCGTATGGAAATATTGCTGATAATGACAATGGAATCCCCACTCTTGATAAACTAATGTGAGTAATTGCTGGATTCGCTCCGCATCAGATTCTGCATTCACTTGATAACGTGCTTTTTTTACTAGCGCCGACATTAAGCCGAAAACCTGCGGTTCACTGAGTGAATCATCCACCAATAACGTTAAGCGGACCATTTCACGATATAAATATTTCTGTAATTCTTTCGGGCTGATTTCAACTTTCGGCAGATCTAATTCTTTTAACAGTTCTTCAATCACATCGTCCATTTATTTTGCCTTTCTCACTGCTTTAGTTAAGCGGTCATTACCGCCGTAATCTTGGAATGATTCGATATCATCCCATTGATATTGTTTGAAAATTTGTTGAACCGCTTGGGCTTGTTGCCAACCGTGTTCCAACATTAATGCGCCGTTATCAACTAAGTAAAGCGGTGCGTTTTGGATAATTTTTTGCAAATCACTTAAACCGTTCTGCTCAGCAACAAGAGCAGAGAGCGGTTCAAAACGTACATCGCCATATTTCAAATTTTCATCGTGTTGATCAATATAAGGTGGATTGCTCACAATAAGATCAAATTGCTGATTTTCAAGAGCAGAGAACCAATCGCTTTGTAAAAAACTGACGTTGCTAAAACCTAAATGTTGGCGATTGGTTTCGGCAAGTGCAACCGCTTCCGCTTTAAAATCTACACCGAGAATTTCGGATTGTTTTCCAAGTTCCGAAGCCAAAGCTAAAGCGATAGCACCGGTTCCTGTACCAAGATCTAAGATTCGTAAAGTCTGCTGAATTTCCAACCGCTTGTAGGCCCAATCCAAAGCGACTTCAACCAAACGTTCTGTATCCGGACGAGGAATTAACGTATGCGGCGAAACTTTCAATGGCAATGACCAAAATTCTTTTCACCTAAAATATATGCCATCGGCTCGCCTTGTAAACGACGAGTTAATAATTGCTCAAGCTCCGCCAATTCTGTTTGCTTCAGCTCGGTTTCGCCAAATGCAAAAATTGCAGATTTTGTGCGTTTTGTGACCGCTTGCAAAAGTAGATTGGCATCGGTTTTAGGATTCAGATAAGGATCTTGGGCAATATTGGCATTAAGTGCGCTATTGCCTGATCAAGCCATTGAGTATAGTTCATTCGGTTATTTGGTTGAGCGAACACAAAGTCCGGTACGATCTGTGCCGGCGACATTTTGTTTAATACTGAAGGCATTGCCTGCAAAATTACTGATCGCAATATTTAGCGGTTTTTGTTCTGCTTTTGCTAGCTGATTAGTAATCGCTTCGTAGTATTTTTGTTCGGTATTACGTAAAGTTTTATCTGTTTTTAATGCTTGTTGAATTTCAGCTCGGTGAGAACGACTAATATTTCCGTCCATAAATTTGTAAGTAAGCGTTTTATTCTCATAAGACCAAGTACCGTTACGTTTTACATCATATTGGAATAACGGTTTTTCATTCGGTAACATCACTTTGCCCAAATAAGTTGCTTTGCCATCTTCCGCTAAAGTCACGTTGTTGCTGGTTGCGATATTTCCGCCATCCATACGACATTCCCAATCACCGATAAAACTTTTTGATGTTACGGTTTCAGACGTTGCTACTGCTGTTGATGTTTGCGTATTTTGATGAGAACAAGTCGCGATTAAGGTGACAGTCGCCGCTAAAATAATTTTTTTCATATTTGCTTTCCAAAAATAAAATATCAATAAAATAAAAAGAGGAGGGCAAATACTGCCCTCATAAAGGTTAAGCCTGCTCGGAAAGCGCGACTAATTGATCCGCTTGGTATTCGGTAATAATCGGCTGAATTAACTCATCAATTTTACCGTTCATTACTTCATCTAAGCGGTAAACGGTTAAGTTGATACGGTGATCGGTAACACGACCTTGTGGGTAGTTGTAGGTACGAATCTTATCCGAACGGTCACCTGAGCCAAGTAAGTTACGGCGAGTATCCGCTTGTTCCGCCGCTTGACGTTCTTGCTCTACTTGAACAATACGAGAAGCTAACACCGCAAGTGCTTTCGCTTTGTTTTTGTGCTGTGAACGTTCGTCTTGGCACTCTACTACGATGCCGGTCGGAATGTGTGTGATACGTACCGCAGAATCGGTGGTATTAACGTGCTGACCGCCGGCACCTGATGAGCGATAAGTATCAATACGTAAATCCGCTGGGTTGATTTCCGGCATTTCAGATTCCGGTAATTCTGGCATTACTGCAACCGTACACGCCGAGGTGTGGATACGACCTTGTGATTCGGTTTTCGGTACACGTTGTACGCGGTGACCGCCCGATTCGAATTTAAGTTGACCGTATACACCTTCACCGCTGATTTTAACGATGATTTCTTTATATCCGCCTTGTTCACTTTCGTTAGCAGACATTTCTTCGATTCTCCAGCGTTTGCTTTCACAATAACGGCTGTACATACGATATAAATCACCGGCGAAAATACCTGCTTCGTCACCACCCGTGCCGGCACGAATTTCTAAGAATGCGTTGTATTCGTCATTCGGATCTTTCGGCAGTAATAGAATTTGTAAGTGTTGTTCCAGATTTTCGATTTCGGTTTTATTTTCCGCAATTTCTTCCGCCGCCATATCTTTCATATCCGGATCGTCAAGCAGAATTTGTGCTTCTTCGATATCGTTATTTAATTTTTTCCAACGATTGAAAGTGGTCACCACTTCTTCAAGTTGTGAATATTCTTTTGAATAAGCACGGAATTTATCCTGATCGTTAATCACGGACGGATCGCCTAATAGGGCTTGCAATTCCTCATGACGTTCGCTCAGGCTTTCTAATTTATTAATAATAGAGTCTTTCATTGTTCGATTTATATCTGTTTATATTGAGTGAAAAATGGTGCGATTATAGCTGAAAATGCAAAAAATTGCTTGTAGTAAAAAATAATAAGCGGTCGAATTTCACAATTTTTTTGTAAAATTTAACCGCCTATATATTTTGTGAGTTCGGGAGATTAGCTCTTACAAGAAAGTCCGCTACGAGGCGTTACACCAAAGAAATTCTTGGCATTCGGTTTCGTTACCGTTGAATGTATTTTAGTCGGGAGTGAATTATCCATTTGCCACGCATTCCAACCGCCGTCATATACCACTGCATTTTTCCATCCAGCCATTTGCGTCATAAACCATGGAATACCCGCTCGCCAACCGGTTCCACAATAGAAAGCCAAGTGATCATTCGGTTTAATGCCTTGTTTTTCCCATAAAGCAAAGATCTCTTTTGGATTACGTAACGAGCCGTCCGGATCGTAATAGTCCGCGACATTGGAAGAGTCCGTACCAGCATAGCCCCAAATTGCTCCTTCAGGTTCGCCTTTGCCTGGAATATAATCGTATCCGCTGATCTTACCTAGGTGTTCGTCCCAAGCACGAATACTGACAAGTTTTACCCCTTCTTTTTGTTTGGCATAGGCTTGTTGTGCGGTTTCGATGGTCAGTTGCGGGTTAGCCGGAATTTTGGTACCGAAATCTGTTGCCGGTGTTGGAATATGGGTTGTCATATCAATCGGAAATTCGTTATTAATCCAAGCATTTACGCCACCGTTTAAGATTCTGACATCTTCCACACCCGCCCATTTTAATGCCCATAATACACGGAAAGCGGCAAGTTGATTTTCCGAATAAAGTACGACGGTTTTATCTTTAGTAATACCGTTTTTCAATAAGTTTTTCTCAACTATATCCGGTGCGGATAGATTCCATACCGGACCGTTTTCAATCCAATCAGTATCGAAATGATAGGCTCCTGAAACGTGCTGTTTATAACCTTGTGCCTGTTCAAGCGGACCCCAAGAAACGTGGAATACCATAATTTCTTTACCTGAATCAGTTTCTGGTTTTTTGCCGTCTAATGCGTCTTTTAGCCATTGGGCGGAAACTAGCCAGTGATAATTTGGAAATGCTTCGAGTGGAGCGGTCGGATCTTGTGTATATTTAACAAAATCTTTAAATAACTTAATTTTGTAGCCTTTTGCGACAAATTCAGCACCCACTTTCTCTAAATTGTCGAGATTATCATCATAGAATACGAGAGTTTTATCTTTGGTAATCCCTTTATCCGCCGCAAAACTTTCAAAATAATCTGGATGAATAGCCTCAACCCATTCGGCAGTAAATTGAATGGCATTCGGAATATGGCCACCTCGAGCAGTTTGTTGGCTTTTAAAACCATTATAAAAAGTATCGCCACGGGTATCGATAATTAAAAATTCGGGATTCTCTTTCTGTTTCAGTAATTCCGTTTGTGAGATTTCACCGATTTTTTGTTCGTTACAGCCTGCAAGCAAGCCGAGAGCCACCGCTAAAGTGGAGAGTTTTAAAAGTGTCATAAATACTCCTAACAAGTTGATTCTAAAGGATTTTTGCGAAGAATGAACACGCACCATACGCCAAACATCATAACGATAGTTGCAATCCACCCTTGCCAAGAGAAATAAGCGGTACCGACTACCGCATTTGCCATCGTACAACCGCCAGTTAGTGCGGCACCGGTACCCATCAATATACCGCCGGCGATACTTTTGCCGAAATCTGTCGGCGATAAGGCTTTCCAACGGAAATTACCCGATAATTTGGCGGAGAGAAATGAGCCGAGTACCAGCCCGATAATCAGATAAGTTCCCCAATTTAAATAACGCTGTTGCCCAAGGGTTAAATATTGCAAAGCATGACCGACCGGAATACTAAAGCTCAACCCAAATTCTCTACCTGTTTCAGCACTGAATGCCCAAGCTAGAATACTGACTAAACCGAGTAAAATTGCCGTGAAGTGAGGCGACCAAAATTGACTGAATGGCTTACGAGGAATAAGCGGTTGAATTTTACGGCTTTTTTGCAATCCCCAACCAGCAATTAAGCTAAGCGGAATGATGAACCAAAGGCTGGAAATACCTAAAGTCTGCGGTAAGGTAATGAGCTGGCTTTCCGTTTCAAGTTGCGATGCAATCCAAAATTTTAATACGCCGGTTTGAGTCGCTACAGTAGTAACGGCAAACACGAATAAGGTGATCATCAGCGCGATCATGCCTTCTCCGGCTCTATATAGTTGTCCGGAAACACAACGATTAGCGACTCCCATCCCGATACCGAATAAAAATGCACCGAGTAGAGTCGCGAGAATCGGCATCGGTGAGCTTGGAAAACGAATAATGCCTTGTTGCTCTAACAGATAGAAACCAATAGATTGTACGGAGATAGCAGTTAAAAGTGGTGAAAACGAAGCAAAGTCTCGTTTAAATGCAACTTGGCGAAGTTGTCCTGAAAGGCAAAATTGTCCACGTTGTAAAATGATACCGAGCAATAGCCCGACAAAAAGACCGGAAATAAGCATAGATTAAACCTTAATACTATGTAAAAAATATTTTTATTATAAAGATTAAAAGCAGTAAGCGATAGGAATTTGTTAAAAATATGTGATCTATAACACAGAAAATTGATGACCGATTTGCTAGCTAAAATTTTCGGATCTGTCAATCGGATAAGCGGTAATTTTTTCGCAAAAATTTACAAGATTTCCACAGGATTTTCAGGTATTATAACCAACCTTTTTCACTCATTTTATTCCTTGGAGCAAATC